>NZ_DYXC01000035.1 GCF_020742345.1 Enteractinococcus helveticum
GACAGTCACGGATTACCTTCTTTCGATCTGTCGGATGGGCGCTGAGCGCATACGCACTCTCAGGCACCGAGAAGTTCAACTCGCCAATAAATCTAACATGTAGATATCACTGGATCGTTAGCGCCATCACGTAATGCGAGGTAGCTGCTCCAGGCAGCATACAATACCCCTGCGGGTATGTGCAGGCAGTATACAAGGTATGCCACTCGGGCATGACGACGCCGTCATTGCGCTTTTAACATGCGCCAAATGTAGTATCCGATGGCCACAAACATGCCACCCAACGGCCACCAGATCCAATTGATCGACCAGCCCGACAGTTGTGCAAATGCCATCACGACCATAATTCCTGCGCAGGCTGCTGCTACCCAGGTCATCAGCTCTATCCCGTACCGATACTGTTGTTGCACATTGTCTTCGGTGAGCATGACCGGAAAGTTCAAAATGCGTGGATACCTGGCCAGCACAAGCAGGCCGATCACGCACAGCGCGGTGGTGACCAGGGTGATGATCGCTTCAGTCGCCGGCCCGGTACGAGTCACATTGCCGGTGAAATCAAAATGCATGGGAACCTCGCCGTCGTACCGGCGGATCGCGACAAGGAAGTAGATGGGCAGGCCGACAGCAATCAGCCAACTACCGGCCTGCAAAGCCCGAAAGAACGGACTGAGCCGAATCTTTGATGCCGGGCGCTCCCGGAAACTGCCGTACACCATGGTCCCGGCACGGTTGCGCATTGGTTCACGGTCCTGACCGCTGGTCGTCATGAGTGCCTTTCTAGAAACAGCCGCTGATTTATCTGCTCAGCCATCAAGTCTAGAGTGCAGCTACCCCAAAAACTCTCCTGCCGGTTGCCACCAACTTAGCCGAGGGTGAGTTTGTTCACTGTTCATCGAGCAGCTGAAGGATCCGCTTGACCCAAATGGCTTTGCCCTCCTGACGCTGGCTAAACTGAAAAGACGAAGCCATACTTCTTTCACTCGACAACACCTTGAGAACTTCATAAATCACCTCGGCTCACGATCTGCCAGATCGTTTTGATGCCCAACCCTCAGGAGGCCTGCGTGACCGAATGGTCAAAACCTCAACCCTCATCCCGCGTCGTCGTCCAAGCTGGTGCGCGTGTCCCAGCGGCCACACCAGAAGCCGCGGCCGGCGACAAATGGGTTGAAGTTCCTACCGAATTCGATGCCATCATGCTGTCGTCATATGGTGGCCCCAATGGTCAAGACGATGTCATCCCGTTTTTGCGCAATGTCACCATGGGTCGCAATATCCCAGATGAACGACTTGAAGAAGTCGCCGTACACTACCGCGAAGCCGGTGGCGTCAGCCCGATCAACGAACAGAACCTAGCGCTCAAGGCTGCGATTGAGGAAGAACTCAAGTCCCGCAACATCGATCTGCCGGTGTATTTTGGCAACCGCAACTGGGACCCCTACTTCACCGAAGCGGTTTCCAAGGCTCATGAAGAAAATAAGGTCGAAGGTCGACCAACCAAAATCTTCGCGCTGGTGACCTCCGCCTATTCGGCCTATTCCTCGTGCCGCCAGTACCGCGAAGACTTCGCCGATGCACTCGAAGCACTGGATCTGTGGGATGACGTGCAAATCGACTCATCGCGTACCTTCTTTGATCACCCAGGTTTTGTGAACCCGTTCATCGAAGGCACGTTGAAGGCCGTTGCCGAGCTGGTCGAAGAACACCCAGATCTAGATCTTGCCAATGACGTCGAAGTGCTATTCTCTGCACACTCGATCCCAATTAAAGACAATGCCCGGTCTGGCGAGCCAGACGAACACGATTACGCTGAGCACGGCGCATATAAGGCCCAGCACCTGGCCGTTGGCGGCCTGGTTATGGATGCGGTCAAAGAAAAATACAGTGTCGATATTCCCTGGGAATTGGTCTTTCAGTCTGAATCCGGTCCAGCCCACATTCCATGGCTCGAACCTGACATTAATGACTACCTGGAAGGTCTGCAGGGCAAACGCAAGGCCGTCGTCGTCGTGCCAGCCACCTTCCTCTCCGACCACATGGAAGTCTGGTGGGACCTGGATATTGAAGCCAAGGAAACCGCTGACGAACAGGGTCTGGCCTATAAGCGTGTTGCAACCCCGGGTACTCACCCAGAGTTTGTTGCCGCAATGGTAGATCTGGTTGAAGAGCGTCTCAACGGGACTCCAGTCGCTGAGCGCAAGGCACTGACCAAATACGGCCCGGGCTATGATGTCTGCCGTGCCGGCTGCTGCCAGGGTTCCGGCTCACTGCGGGCCGCAATCGGTGGTCTGCTGCCCTAACCTGAAGAAGTTTTGAGCCGGTGGTGCTGGTGAGAAGATCTTCCTGATTTTTCTCACGAGTGCCACCGGTCTTATTTATCCTAGAACTCTTGCGGCCTAACGGTCTTCCAGCGCGGCGTTATACAGTTCGCGAGCCGAATGCCCGGTATCCTGACCCACTTGCCGAGTCGCGGCTTTCAACCGTTCACCAGCATCCACCAGTGCACGCACCTGGGCCAGCGCCTGGTCAAAAGTTGCCTGAGCTGCAGCAGGTGCCGGCCCGACGACGATGACAATCTCACCTTTTAACGTCTTGGATTCTGCCCAGTCAATCAACTCGGCGAGTGTGCCACGAGCAATCTCTTCGTGCAGCTTGGTCAACTCGCGCGCCACCGCAGCCTGCCGCTGAAGACCAAACGCTTGGACCATCGCCTTCAGTGTTTCGGCGGTACGGTGCGGGGATTCATAAAAGATCAGGGTGCGAGTCTCAGCGGCGAGCGCAGCCAGCGCTGTAGCTTTCTCCCCTGCCTTGCGCGGGATAAACCCTTCAAACGCAAACCGATCAGTCGGCAGCCCGGATAACACCAGTGCGGTCATAGCAGCCGAGGCGCCGGGAGCTACGGTCACATCCACGCCGGCAGCAATGGCTTCCTGAGTCAAACGATACCCCGGGTCAGAAATCGCCGGCATTCCGGCCTCGGGCACAAACACCACACGCTTGCCTTGACGCACCGCCTCGATCAGGCCCTTGGACGACTCAGCCTCATTATGTTCATGATGCGACACAACCGTGCCAGAAAACTGCACCCCGGCCGCATGCAACAACTTGTGTAGCGACCGGGTATCTTCGGCGGCAATAATATCGGCCTGGCCCAACACAGCTTTGACCCGGTCGGTCAGATCCCCCAAATTCCCGATCGGTGTGGCCGCCAAGGTCAACTCGGCGGCAGTGGTTTCGGCGTGTCTACGGGGTGCGTCCATGATCCCATTATCATGCCACATCACCGGTAGCATGGCCTGTGTGTCAACAACGCAACAACGCTTCCCTCATGACTGGCTACAACCTGCTTCCGAGGCCTTCTCGTTGGCAGGCCTCAAGGCTCGGCTGTTGTATCCAACGTTCCACCTGGGCCGCACCGGCTGGATCATCGCCGCGATCCTCACCGTCGCCGCCGGCCTGTTGCGTTTCTGGAACCTCAGCCATCCCAATGAGCTGATCTTCGACGAAACCTACTACGTCAAAGATGCGTACTCGCTGTGGCATTTCGGCTATGAGCGTTCCTGGGACGACGACGTCGACGACGCCTTTATTGCCGGGCAAGCCCAACCCAATGACGACGCCGCCTACGTGGTCCATCCGCCTGCTGGCAAATGGCTTATCGGCGCCGGGATGGCGCTGTTTGGCTACGATAGCGCCTTTGGTTGGCGCGTCACCGCCGCCCTTGCCGGAACCCTATCGGTGTTATTGACGTTCATACTGGCCGCTCAACTTTTCCGCTCCCTCTTCCTGGCATCTGTCGCGGGCCTGCTGCTGACCATCGAAGGCCACCACATCGTGATGTCCCGTACCGCCCTGCTGGACATTTTCCTGATGCTATTCGTCCTGGCAGCATTCTGTGCCCTGGTCGCCGATCGACGATGGGGACGACGACGCCTGGCCACCGAACTGGCCACCCGCTATCGACGCTTCACCACTACCGACGCCACCGACTATGACCGCACCCAGTGGCAGAAGACCGCCACTTATGGCCCCTGGCTAGGACTTCGGCCCTGGCGTATCGTCGCCGGTGTGCTGCTAGGCATTGCGGTGTCTATTAAACTTTCCGGGCTGGCTTTCGTTGCGGCCTTTGGCCTGCTCACCGTCTGGTGGGATGCCACCGCACGCCGCAGCGCCGGTGTGCGCCGCTGGCTGCCCGGCGCCGTCGTCCTGGATGGTCTGTGGGCACTCGTATGTATAGTCGGCGTTGGCGCAGTCACCTACGTGGCAACCTGGGCGGGCTGGCTGAGTTCATCAGGCGGCTACTACCGCAATTGGGCTGCCGACCAGTCCACTGCATTACCTAACTGGTTGGCATCACTGATCCACTATCATGTCCAATCCACAACCTTTCACACCGGACTGGACAGTTCTCACAACTACGCCTCATCCGCCTGGACCTGGCCCTTTGCTGGACGCCCGGTATCCTTTTACTATCGCACCGAAAACGTCCAATGCGCCGCTGAGGAGTGTTCCGCGGCAATCCTGGATCTGCCCAATCCGCTAATCTGGTGGACCGGATTATTCGCCATCGTCATCATCGTTATCCGCTGGCTGCTCATCCGCGACTGGCGCGCCGGTGCCATCCTGGCCGTCTATGCGGCAGGACAACTCATCTGGGTGTTGTGGCCAGCCCGAACCATGTTCTTCTTCTACACCGTGGCCTATGTGCCATTTCTCATCCTGGCGATCACCTACGTGGCCGGGTTGTGGTTGGCGCGCACCACGCAGTCAGGCACCGGATTTGCTTCGCGGCGTGTCGCCGTCGTGAGTATCAGTCTCTTTGTGCTTGCGGCCCTGGCCGTCAGCGCATATTTCATGCCAATTTGGACGGGCGAACCGCTGTCCCAACATCAGTGGCGGGCGCGCATGTGGTTCCAATCCTGGATCTAATCCTGATGCTCGGCACGACTCATTTGTGACCCACACCGCAATACTATGGCCCACGTCATGACAAGGTAGTGGCCGGGGCGGTAGACTGAGTCGCGGCAATTTTCACCACCCCAGAAAGTTCACCACCCCAGAAAGCAGGCCCCGTGCACGTTTCAGCCCCCTACATCACCCGGCTCGATTCACAAGCTAACCTCACCGACCTGGTCATTGAGCGGCTCGGGGCCCAGCCGGCCAGAGTGGTGTATGCGGTACAAACCACCAACGACGTCGAACATCTGAACTGGCGCGAAGTCACCGCCTTCGATTTCCTGGACCAGGTGCGCAAGGTCGCCAAAGGTCTCATAGCTTCGGGGATCAAACCCGACGACATGGTTGCCGTGATGTCTGCCACCAGCTACCAGTGGGCTGTCATTGATCAGGCGTTGTGGTTTGCCGGGGCCATCTCGGTGCCCATCTACGAGACCTCCTCGCCGTCACAAATCGCCCACATTCTCACCGATTCCGGGGCCGAGCGGGTTTTTGTTGCAGGATCCACTCCTGCACGCGCGGTGACCCGGGCCGTCCAGACCACTGAAGCCTTGGAAACCATCCAGCAATATGAACTCTCTGATGACGGTTTGGCACAATTAGCCCGGGCCGGCGTCGAGATTTCCGACGACGACCTGGAAACCGCCCGCACGGTAGCGACCATGGATTCCACGGCAACTGTGGTCTACACATCGGGTACCACTGGCCCACCCAAGGGTGCCAAGATTTCGCATCGCAACCTGGCCGAGGGCGCGGTCAATATTGTGCCCTGGGCCCAGGAGATTGTGTTGAACCACCCAACCCCGCGGCTGTTGATGTTCCTACCGCTGGCTCACATTCTGGCCCGCGCGGTCCAATACTTCGCACTGGTGTCGGGCATTCAGATCGCCCACACCTCCGACACCGCTAATGTCACCACGCTCATGCAGGCATATCAGCCCACCTGGTTACTGGTGGTTCCGCGCGTGTTGGAAAAAGCCTATACGACCGTCTTGGCCCAGGCCGAGGACGCCAAAGGCTTGCGCAAAAGCCTGCTGACCGATGCGATTCATGTAGCCGAGCAGTGGTCGCGTGCCCGCCAAGCCGGACAGCTGCCCGTGGGGTTACGTGCCAAACATGCCCTGTACGATCGGTTGGTCTACGCCAAGATTCGTGCGGTATTTGGTGGTCAAGCCAAGGCTGCAATTTCTGGTGCCAGCCCGCTGAATGAGAAATTGGCCCACCTGTTCACCGGAATGGGATTAGAGATCTTTGAAGGCTACGGGCTGACCGAATCCACCGCCCCGGCCGCGGTCAATGTTCCCGGACACGTCCGGCTGGGCTCGGTGGGCAAACTCGTGCCCGGTATGGAAGCCAAACTTTCGGCAACCGGGGAGTTGCTGCTGCGCGGGGTGGTGGTCTCCCCCGGGTACCTGTCACCGGCGGCCACCGCAGACTCATTCGACGACGACGGCTGGTTTGCCACCGGGGATCTAGCCGAGATCGATGACGACGGATTCATCTACATCACCGGGCGCTCTAAAGACCTGCTGGTCACCGCAGGCGGCAAGAACGTGTCCCCGGCCCCGCTGGAAGAGGTTATTTCGTCGTGTCCGATTGTGGGGCACGCCGTCGTCGTCGGGGAAAATAAACCATTTGTGGGTGTGCTGATTTCGCTGGATTCCGAACAGCTGGCCCAGTGGGCGGACCGGCGTGGCAAAGTCGGGTTAACATTGGAGCACGCACGCGACGATGAGGCTGTACACGCCGAAATTCAACGCTACATTGACCTGGCCAATCAGAGCGTGTCGAAGGCCGAATCCGTGCGCAAGATGGTTATTTTGCCCACCGAACTCTCACAAGAAACCGGGCACGTAACCCCGTCGGAAAAGCTACGTCGGGCTTCAGTGATCAAGGACTTTGACGACGCGATGACCGAACTCTACGGCTAGCGCATTTCCGGCTGGGCTGGTGTTATCGATGCTCGGCCGGTGACCTGGGATTCCAGGAACTGCTGGGCCCGCTCGCGGTGGTATCGGCGACGCGCGGTCGGGGCGGTGCAGACCGCGATGATGATCATGGTGACCAACGTCAGTCCGGCAACCCAGGCTGCGGCATCCACCCAGAATTGGCCCGGGTAGAGGCGAATCAGCGAGTCTGAGGTTGCAAAAGTCCAGGTCCCGTCGGCAAAGAACATTTGATGGAACCCGGCAAAAAACGCTTCCCAACCGAAGGCCGCGACCACGGCCAGGACGATCATGACCACGGTTAACCACACGGCCCCGGCAAATAGCGACCGGGCAATCGCACCCTTGCGCATGCGGTAAAGCATGATCATAACGACGACGCACACCACCGCCGCGACCAGCCCGGCAATCATGGTGACCAGCATGACCTGTTTGACATCGGCCATATGGCCGACCTCGGCCTCAGTGAAGACCGGGTTACCATTAGCAAACCTCAAATCACCCAGGTAGGCCGGCGGGGCGAAGTTAAAGAGGTAGTCCAGGCCGTAGGATCCCAAAGTCAGGCGGTCTTCGGTTTCCAAACCGAACTGATCGGCCGGGAATCCGGGACGATGGTACTCAAACCACAAAAACACCGGTGAGGCCACCAACCGGATCATCGCGATCAGAATGACCATCGGGGCCAAAATGGCCAATACGACCTGCAGGATCCGGGCCAAAGTTGGTGAGCCCACTGCCGCGCGATCACGAGCTTTGGCCCGAGCAGCAGCAGCATCTTCGAAAGAATCTTCCAAAAGCTCCGTGGCCATGGCATCATCACGGCTTGCCGCATGCGATCCGGCAGTCGCTGCAATTGGTGGCGGTGGCGGTGTGCTACGCGTTGCCGGTTCTTGTATCTGATGGGCCGCGGTAGTTTGCAGTGCGTCGCCATCGGGGTCCACGCGACGACGTTTTCTGCGCGGGGTGGCAATGGGCTCGGCCGGACGAATCTGTTCCTCTACGGTCGGGGGCGCCAAACGCGGCGTTTCTTGGTCGCGAACCTGATGATCGTCGTCGTCGGAGAAGTCCCGGTGGTCGTTGGATTGCTTCGACATAGCCCACACCTTTCCATCACGCTTTATCGCTAGCCTACGGTGTTGGCCACGGCGAGGAGAGTTTTTGGCGGCGCGTTGCGTAGCCTTTAGGCCGTAACCAGCTGGCGTCCGCCGTCGTAATCTTCTAGATCAGCATCCGCGTTGGCGGCGGCCGCGCGCGAACCCAGCATCCAGGTATAAGCCCAGTAGCCGGCCAGCACGAATGCGCCAATGGTTATTTTGGCCCAGGTGGGCAGGTTGGACGGCGTCACCAGACCTTCCACAAGTCCCGAAATCAGCAAAACCCCAACCAGACCGACCCCCACGAGGATCAACTGGCGGCCCCAGTAAGCCAGCGACTGCAGACGCGTGGCTCGCCCCGGGGCAACCCAGGCCCAGAACACGCGCAGCCCCGCAGCGCCAGCAATGAAAATAGCGGTCAGTTCCATGAGTCCGTGGGGTGTGATGAATGCAAAGAAGGTGCCCAGCTCGTCATATTTGTGCATCAAGGCCGCCGAAATACCCAATCCCTGCGCGTTGACCCACAGGACGTAGGGCACAAAGAATCCGGTAATCCCGAAGGCCACTTCTTGCAAGGCAATCCAGGCGTTATTGACCCACACCAACGTGGTGAATGACGACGCCGGATTCTCTGAGTAGTAATCCACAAAGTCTTCCTCAACGTAGGCAATCTGAGACTCCTCGGAGATCATGGCGTCAAACATTTCCGGATTATTGCCGTACCAGAAACCATAGGCTAGAGCCAGTGCCGTAAAGGCCGCCCCTAGCACGATGGTCAGCCAGCGAATTTGGTACAGCGCATACGGGAGTTTGACGGCGAAAAAGTTTTTGATTCCGGCAACCGGCGATCCGGTTGCCGAAGTGAGCTTGGCGCGGGCTCGAGCGATCAACAGGGACAGCCGGTTAGCATAGCCGCCGTCGGGATCTTGTGCCTGCACGATAGACAAGTGCGTGGACACCCGCTCATAAAGTTCCACCAATTCGTCAATCTCTTGGGCGTTGAGTCGCCCAACCCTGGACAGCTGATGGAGTCGCTGCCAGTCGTCACGGTGCGTTGTTGCATAGGCTTCAAGATCCACGTGCCCCACACTACTAGGCTTGGGTGTGGGACACCTACCCAAACCCACATGAAGACTAAACTCAGAACTAAAACATTATGAAAGTTGGGCCGTACGTGCATAAATACACCATCACCGGCGAGGCCGTTGTGCTGAACCTACGTGCTGCAAATTTCATGCCGCGCCTGGGTGCCGCATTCCTCGATGCGATCATTTACACGGTGGCCTGGATTTTCATGCTCATCGGGTTAGGACGCTACACCTCGATCTACGCCATGGATATCGCCGCGAGCCAGGCCGTGATGATTCTGGCGGCCATTACGCTGATGTTTCTGATCCCGCTGCTGGTCGAGGGCCTGTCGAAGGGGCATTCGATTGGTAAGTTTATTTTTGGCTTACGGGTTGTCCGTGACGACGGCGGAACCATCCGGTGGCGTCATGCCTTTATTCGGTGTCTCACCGGGGTCTTTGAACTGTGGATGACGGGCGGTTCCATAGCGATCATCACGTCGTTATTTAATCGTCAGTCCAAACGTCTCGGGGACATGATGGCCGGTACCTTTGTCATTATATCCCGTGCACCTCGCCCAGCTGCAGAACTGCCTGGCCTCCCGGCAGCAATGGAGCAATGGGCACAGGTCGCCGATGTTGGTCGGATCCCGACCGGGCTGGCAAGCCAAGCCAATGAGTTGATCCGTAATCTCTCCACCATGAATCCTACTGCCCTTGCATCGCTGGCCGCGACCGTGACCGAGCAGATGCGACATTATGTAACGCCCGGGCCCCCACCAGGTGTCGACCCGTTGACCTTTCTCATCGGGGTCATGGCAGAACGACGCAATAGAGATCAAGCGGTCTTGCAGCAGCGTCGTGAACGCCGTGAGCGCGATCAACAATACTTACGAAACTAACACCGCACAATGATGCACTCAGTCCCCGGGCCACGATGCTTCGGCCCGGGGATTTTTATGTCCCGGTACGCCCGCTAGCTATTAATTCGATGGATGCAACCGTGTCGCCTGCATTGTGGATAAGTTCCAAAGAAAGTTCTTGTTATCCACAATAATGACAACACACTCATCAAAAATTCAAATTCTATGATATAGAGCATCCATAACCGACTTGAAGTATTGAACAACTTTATAAAAGAACATACTTTTCCTTGTTTCTTAGGGTTCAACGCGATAAAATAGAGCTAATAACTTCTTCTCCTCGAGCACATGGCAACTGCGAGTCATCGACCTTCTGATAGTGAAAGGACACGGTTGTGGATATCCCAAAAATCCTTCCCGATCTGGGTTCACCCGTGTCCACCCGTCTGTTGAATGTAGATGAATTTGATGATGCTTCACTTGGTGAGGTCATGCACGCAGCCACCGTGCTGATGCAGGTTGCGTCGCAGCGTATGGCAAACCCAGCGACGTACACCGAAATCCCAACCTACATTGATGCCGCTGGCAGAGATTGGTCGGGATTCCACGGTGAATCAACTCCGACGGACAGCCCAGCCGCTGATAGCACAGCCACAGCAGAGAAAACCGAACCTTCTGAACGCAATTTCGATGAAGAAATTGCGGCGCCAATTGAACCAGACAATTATTGTGACTCTCTGCCGGCCCTGGGCAATATGCTCAGCCAGATCTCCAGGTTTCATGCCAGTGCGATGACGCAGTATTCGCGCTATCTCGAAGCGTCGATGGCTGATCAACGGCGCTATCTTGGCACGCCAAGGAAGACGAAAGACTTTCGTGATGTTGCAGATTATTTGACTACGACAATGCGAATCTCTCGTGCCGATGCGCGAAAAATTATCAAACGTGGAAAGTACTTCGCCCACCGACCTGGGCTGCACCCCGAGGCATCAGATGCCAAACCTACATTCGAAAAACTCGCCGAGTCCATGGCATCCGGTGATCTCCCCATAGACAATGCTGATAAATTGATCAGTTTTGATGAGGAACTGATTAAGTATTCACAGAAAACAAAACAACCCTTAGAGCGCAAAGACCAAGTGTTAGAAGTCTTTGAACCCGTAATGGTTGAGACCGCAGAATCAACGACACCTGATGAATTGTCGAAGGTCAAGAAACGCTGGTTGGAAGAAATGGTCCATTGGATTTGCCCTGACGGGCCTTCACCATCCAGAGCCTTCGCGAAGGAAGCAGACAATGCTCTGAAGTATCGAGATCAACCGGATGGTAGTGCTATTTTCTCCATGCACGCCACTCCAGCGGTCACGGCTAGCTTCAAGAATTGGATGCTGCAGCAATTGGATCTCGCAGGTTCCCCAGTACTCATTTCAGACGAAGCACTCACGCTGCTGGATTTCCTCACCCCGGATACCGACACGGACGACACAGCAACAAATAATGATGTGACAGCAGCGTCGCATGAGACCCGTCATGGGACCGAAGAGTCATCACAACCCAAGTCCAACGAATCATCACAGCTCGAATCTGATTGGGATTCATCAGAAGACAACGCTGATGATAAAGATCAACAGCTCACGATCCCGAGTGCTTGGCTTGGTTCAATGACCACCTGGGATACCACTCCTGACCCGACACAAGTCGTAGCTGAGTCAGCTGATGGCACCCTACTTACTTCCAGAGACATGAATCTGATTGAGAAACTGACAACTGGACAAAAGATGGGCAGTATCCTGCTGAGCCATATGCTGGCCCTGTTGAGCATGGATCCAACCGAATTTGGCGGAAAGAAGGCCCATGGCATTTCCGCTCAACTCATGGTTGTCCAGGATATTGAAACCGCATACCATACCCTTGGGCTCGGTTCGATTCCCGAAGCAGCACGAAGACCCGCAGGACCCGACGGCTATTTGCCACCGGTGATCAAGCGGCCCAATCCAGATGATCCAAACGAACCAGAATGTTTGGATAATCCATATCAATTCAGCCAACACGTCCCACCGGATCCTGTCGCCGATGACGACGATAAGCCTCCCCCTTGGACGCCATATCAGTCAGAAGCGGT
Organism: Enteractinococcus helveticum; assembly: GCF_020742345.1. Lineage (GTDB taxonomy): Bacteria > Actinomycetota > Actinomycetes > Actinomycetales > Micrococcaceae > Yaniella > Yaniella helvetica_A. The sequence continues at coordinate 12,049 of NZ_DYXC01000035.1, forward strand.
CAACATTGGTCCCATCCATCCGGATGAGGTGGAGAGTCTGCTGTGTAACGCAACCATCACGGGACAAATCTGGAATGGGCCCGACCAGGTCTTGCAACAGAAGCGCGCCCATCGGCTGCACACCGCAGCTCAACGACGTGCCATCCTGGCCCGAGATAAAGGATGTCAAGCACCTGGCTGCCCAGTCCCAGCGGCCTATTGCGATATCCACCATATTAAGGCTTGGGCTAACGGTGGACCAACGGACGAAGACAACGGCATCGCCTTATGTCCATTCCATCATGATGCGCTACACCAAGGCCGATGGACTATTCGAAAACACAATGGGCTCACCTTCTTCCAACCGGCCCGATGGATTGATCCGGCCCAGCCATTACTCCGCAACGCCTATTGGAACACCTAAGATAAACACGTATTGTCACCGTTATCTCATGGATAACGGTGGCAATACGCTCAAACGACACCTAGTAGCGGTAGTGCTCCGGCTTATATGGCCCAGCGACATCTACACCCAAGTATTCTGCCTGAGTTTTGTTCAGCTCAGTCAAGCGAACACCCAACGCATCCAAATGCAATCGTGCAACCTGCTCATCAAGTAGTTTCGGCAATACATGCACACCGATCTCGTAGGTCTTGCCAGTAATTGAGCCGGCGCCACCTTCAGCATTGAACAGCTCAATCTGAGCCATCACCTGGTTGGTAAACGACGCAGACATGACAAACGATGGGTGACCTGTGGCGTTACCAAGGTTCAATAGACGGCCTTCGGACAACACAATGATCGAGCGCTCGTTTTCAGTACCCTTATCGAAGACCCACTCGTGAACCTGAGGTTTGATCTCAACCTTCTCGACACCAGGAACCTGCGACAAACCTGCCATATCGATCTCGTTGTCAAAGTGACCAACGTTGCCAACGATGGCCTTATCTTTCATGGCCAGCATATGCTCGGTCATAATGACGTCACGACCACCCGTAGTCGTGATGAAGATATCTGCCGTCGCTACGACGTCTTCAAGACGAGCTACCTGGAAACCGTCCATAGCCGCCTGCAGGGCGTTGATCGGATCAATTTCAGTCACGATCACGCGGGCGCCCTGACCACGAAACGCTTCGGCAGCACCTTTACCAACGTCACCGTAGCCGGCGACGACGGCGGTCTTACCGCCCAGCAGTACGTCTGTACCGCGCATGATGCCATCAGGCAACGAGTGACGGATACCGTATTTGTTGTCAAACTTCGATTTGGTAACCGCGTCGTTGACGTTGATAGCAGGGAATAACAATTCTCCGTTTTGAAACATCTGGTTCAGACGTAGTACGCCGGTGGTGGTTTCTTCGGTGACACCACGCAGGTTCTTGGCAATGCGGGTCCAACGCTGGTTATCGGTCTCCAGTGACTTCCGCAGGGCTGCCAGAATGACTTTGTATTCTTCAGCATCGTCTTCACTGGCCGCAGGCACCATGCCCACGCCTTCAAATTCAACACCTTTATGAACTAACAGGGTGGCGTCACCGCCGTCGTCGAGGATCATATTCGCACCAAGCGTTGGATCCTCTTTGGCACCTGGCCACACAAAGATCTGTTCAGCGGCCCACCAGTATTGCTCAAGGGATTCGTTCTTCCAAGCGAAGACCGGTACACCGGCTGGTTTTTCAGCGGTACCGTCGCCCACAACGACCGCGGCGGCGGCTTCGTCCTGGGTGGAAAAAATATTGCACGAAGCCCAGCGAATCTCAGCCCCCAGGTGTGACAAGGTTTCGATGAGCACAGCGGTTTGGACGGTCATGTGCAACGAACCGGCGATGCGTGCGCCCTTCAACGGCTGCGAATCACCGTACTGTTCACGCAGTGCCATCAGGCCTGGCATTTCATGTTCGGCAAGACGGATCTGATGGCGTCCGACTTCATGCAAAGAAATGTCGCGAATCGCGAAGTCGAAGTCGGCACCTGGGACGGTCGATTTATTCGAAAAAGCCGGGTCAACGGCAGGCGAAATACTCATGGTAGTTAACACTACTGCCTCACGGTGCAACCACCCGTTGCAGGGCAACGGGACGTCATATAATCCAACCGAATTTACTCGGGACGAATCAGACGCAAACCGACGGGTTGTTCGGGTAGTGGGCTAGGTCGTGTTGGTGCCACGGAGCGGTCGACCGGTTGGATGGTCCCAGAGCTGGCCTCAGCAGGGGCATCTGGGCTTTCGGGCTTAGACACGGCATTGGCCACAGCGAGCAGATCATCATCGTCTTGTAGATTTTCGGTCAGTTGCAGAAATTCCCAGCCCACCGGAGCGGTGAATTGCTGAGCATGTTTGGCACATAGGTCGTGGGCATGCGGTTCGACACGCTGTGACATGGGGCCCAACACGACGGTCGAATCAGCATAGTTAAAGGTCAGCGTTGCTGCAGCTGAATTTGAGCAAGCGGTTTTGGTGCAAAGTCGTTGAGTTCCCACAGCGATTCAGTCTAGCCTACGGATTGTCATCAAGGTTGTTAGTCTTGGGGTGTGGCTAGATTCTTTTCGCCTGATCGGCATGGGCGCAGACCGCTGCCGGCGGATCGATTTGACCATGCTTTGAGCATTGCCCACCGGTGGTTTTTGGATCAGGTGGGTGATGTTGCCGTAATCCAGTATGTGACTGCACCTGCTGATATGAACTGGTGGCGTAAGGACGACGTAGCCCCGTTGATCGCCGGTGGGATTGGGGCATCCGGCCAAGTCGCGCTGACGCTGCACCGCAAATTCATCGAACTGAAATACCCCGACGACGGGCTGTTGCCCGAGCGGCTCTATGAACTGTTGATCACCGAGTGGGCGGCACTTACGGGTAAGACGGTGTCCGAGGTGGACCCAGAATTCTAAATTCTAAGGTTCGCTGAGTTGCGCGCAGAATTTCTTGTGGCGTCTAGTATCCCAGGCGTACCGGCAGACCGGAACCGGTGGCGGTCACGGTGTTGACGGGCATCGCGGAGATACCAGCCTCCGAGGTGGTGACCACACCGGCGTGCACGGAACTGGAACCGGTTTCTAACAGGTATGCGGTGGCGTCGTCATCGGTGACGGTTACCGCGGAGTTGGCTGCAAGTTCTTGTTCGCGGGTTTCGCCCACTTCTCCATCGGAGTTGATCGGGGTGACATTTACGGTGGCGTCGGTATCCGTGGACAATACCAGTTGGGATGCTGGGCTACCCAGTGCTGGCAGCGCGACCATGGTTTCGCCGCGGATAGGCCGGGTGGCCGACTGGTAGGCGGTATCGACGGCGGCGGTGTTGCCGGTGGCGTCGTCATTATCTGCTGCCGGGTTGAAGGCCAGTGAGGTCGCCGAGGCCACAATATTGGCATCCGCTTCGATGGCGACCGCATAGGTGCCGGGGTCGACTCCGGTCAGATCCACAGTTGTTGTGGCACCGGGAGCCAGTTCGACGGCGGAGGCTTCGGCTGGGATATCTACCGGACCATCTGGGCCTCGCAAACTGATGGTGGCCGAGGCGGCGGCACCGGTTGAGGCGATGTGCAACTGCGGGGTTTGGCCTTCGAGTCCGGAGCCTTCGGAGATGGCAGCGGCGTCGTCGTCAATCACAATGCCCGGGACGACGACATTGGTACCGGTCGCGGCCGGTTGCAGGGTGTCGACGCCGGCCGGGACGATGCCGTCGAGTCGGTGCTGCTGAATGCTCGCGGCGACCGGGCCGCCCGAGGCGGAGACTTCAATGGCCACGGACTCTTGGCGCGGGGCAAGACCCGCGACCAACATTGAGGTGGTCTGCCCCGGGGCCAAGACGATGCCCGTGGCTCCTGATGCCTCGATGCGTCCGGTGTCGCCGAAGACGGCTAGATCTACGGTCGAGTTGGTGGACGAAGGGTTGGTGATTGACAATACTGCGGTGGTGCCGGTGGTGGTGATCGCACCGGTGAGCCAGTGTTGGTGGGCTGCCGGGGTACAGGTGCCGGTGGTCATGCCGGCCAGGTCGCCGTCGGTAGCAGCATATTGTGTGGTGGCAGCGGCGAGTCCGGGGTTACCGCCCACGGGTTCTACGGATAAGGCAACGGGCTGGCCGTCTTGGGCTGGATCGGTGATTGCATCGTAGTGCGCTAGTTGTTGCACGGTGCCGTCGCTAGCTGCGGTGGCCGGTGGGCCCTGTTGTAGCTGTTGGTCCAGGGGCTCGGTGATGTCTTGGGTGGAGCCGGGGCCATCGGTTCCGGGGCTTGCCGCAAAATACGAGATGCCCGGAATGTTGCCGGCCAGATCAGATCCGGCGGTGACGGTCAGCGCGGTTGCGGCGTCCGATGACAGTGGCGAAAAGTCGAGGTCTTCATCGGAGCCTGCGCCTTCGGGCAACGCGGGTGCGCCTGGGCACACGCCCATCACCGGGGTGGCAGGCAGCTCGGCGGCGCGAGCCTCGGTGTCCATGGCCGGTGGGCCGGGCGACCACAGACTGCCGGCCGTGGTGATTGCCGCAACTGCCGCTGCGGTGCCCAGGCCTAGCAGGGCGGCGGTGCGCTTGGATAAGCTGGTGCGTTCGAGACGGCGCAGGGCGGCTTCGCGACGACGCGCCCGGTCGGTTGACCCAGTATCGGGTGCAGGTTCGGTGGGCTCAACCGCGGGTTGTGGGGTTGGTGTGTTGTGCTCGTTGGTCATGCGTCCTCCCTGGGTCGACGACGCGCTGGCGTTGGGATAGCCAACAGCACGGTGACAATGCCCACGATGCCCGGGATCAGCCACAGCCATTTGCCAGCAGTGGGCGTGTATTCCATGGTCAGGTTGCCACCGGATGCGGGCAGTTCAAAGGCTTGAACCCACTCGGGTTCCGTGGTGGTTGCGGTGAGTTCTTGACCGTCCACATATGCCCGGAATCCCGGATTGGCTCGCTCGGCGACCACCAGTAGGCGTCCCTCGGGCCCATCGGGCAGCTGAACATCAATAGCTCCGTTGGGATTCGAGGCCGCAATGGCCACGGTCTGGTCATCTTCCACGATCCGAGCCCGAGCGGTGGCTGTACCGCGCGGAGCCGTAACACCATCGGCGGTGAGCACATCAACGCCCAAGGCCTCATCTGCTGTGGCGTCCTCGGGTACAACTCGCCACAGCCAGCCGGCTTGGGAATGTCCTACGGCGGCAAGTCCGGGTGCCGCATCGATGCCGGCGGCCAGGGTAGTTTCGGTGCCCGATGGGTCAGTCAGGACCACATAGCCGGCACCGAGGGCATCCAGGATCGGACGCGGATCGGTGTCAGCACCCGAGGTCAGTTGTGCGGCCACGGTGCGAAGCGCATTATCGGCGTCATCGGCATTCGCGGCTTGCGGGGCGAATAGTCCCCCGGTGACCGAACGGGTAGTCCAGGTGCCGGTCATGTCATCCAGCATGGTGCCTTCACCCGAGATCAGATGGGTGCGGATGCCCTCGGTGGTCCGGGTGATCACCAACGTGCGGGCTTGCAGCTCCGATAAGGCCGCATCCACCGCGGTGGCGGGCAGGGAGCGTTGCACGACGCCGGTAACGCTTGGCGTTCCGGTGGCGTGTTCGTGTCCTGCGGCGGTGGTGTCGAGGTGTGCATCGGTTGCAGCTTCAGCGGCGGCAACCTCGCGCTGGTCTTGGGCGTCGGTCCGCGCTTGGGCCAGGGTTTCGCCGGGAACCACGCGCGGGGTTAACCACAGGCCGGCGGCGATCATACCGGTCAGTACAAGGATCGTCGTTGCGGTGCGGGCGGGCCAGCCGGCTCGCCTGCCAATGCTCCGGGCCGTGGTGAACCGCTGGGATTTAGCAACGGTCAGATAGTTGACCCCGATGATCGCAGCCACCAGTAGGCCCATCCAGGTCAGGGAGACCGCTGGAATGGTGGACAGCGCGACGGGGGCACCGGTTTGATCGATCGCGAAAATCATGCTGGCGCTCAGCGTGCCTATTGCCAGTCCGACGATGGCGGTCAGTGCCGCCGTGCGGGCGAGCCCTCCCCCGCGCCCCGGTGCACTCACCCCGATAAGCGCTATGCACAACAATGGCGCGGCAATAATACCCACCGCAATACCTGCCCAGGGCAGTGTGGGGCTCAGCGCGTCCAACCACGGCAGCTCGGCCAGCCCGGCGTCCAACGCGGTGCGGTGCGGCAGACCCAGCAGCAGTTGCCAGGTTGGAGCTGGATCATATCCGGCGGGTGCACCGGGGTCAGCGAAGATGGCGCGAAGGTCCAACCGGTGGGTCACAATGGCCGGTAGCAGCGAGGTCAGCGCCAGCAGCGGAGTCCACCACAGGGTTTTCATGGTCGGTCGCAGTGCGAAAAAAATCGCGACGATGCCCAGGGTCAACGGAATGAACATCACCGGGGCAACCGCCGTGATCACCGTCAGCAGGATCGCAACCCAGGCGGCCGCGGTCAGCGAGGTTGTCGCGGTGCCATCGCGAAGTTTACGACCCAACCGGACCGGACGCGGTTTGGTATCATCGCCCAGGGCATGAAACAGTTTGATGTCGTCGGGTTGATACCCAATGGCTTTGAGTAGGGCCAGCACGAACCAGGGCAGCAGCACATGGACGACGACGCCGCCGAAGCGGCCTTCGGATAATGCGATCAAAAAGGCGGGAACACCGGCCCAGATCAGGCCCGCGGCAAAACGAATATAACGGCCGGAGGTGACAGCTCCGGATAGCGTCCAGGCACCCAGTGCGGCCAGGGGTAAAGCCAAGACCCACAGCCAGACAATGACTGTCGAAGCGTTTGTGGATAGCCCAAACAACATCAACAGCCAGCCGAAGGGACCATCGTAGCCGGGTGCGCCGGCACCGGCGAGGCTCCAACCGCTGGCGGCTTTGGCCGCTAATACGCCAAGGTCGCCGGTCACCGGCAGCAGGTTCCCGCCGGCCAACGCTGGAACCCCCAACAGGTGGCGGAGACCTAATAGTGCCACCGCGCCCAAGGCAATGATCAGGGTGACGGCACCGGTCCCGACCCAGTTGCGATCAGGGGTGGCCAGTTCGTCAAAATCGTCGTGACCGCCGGTCGCTTCTTGGGGCGCAGCGGAGACCCCCGTACCGTCGCCAATCACCCGGTCGGGTTCAGAGATTTCCAGTACGGAACGTCGGTAATCGCGCACTCGTGCTCGTGACGGGCGCAGTTCATCAACGGCGTCGAAGGGTCGTGTACGGGTTGCTTTGGCGTCGCTACGGGATCTCAGGAGTGGAGCCACCCGCCCCAGCGTCTGGAAAATACCGGAGGCTTGGGCGAATCCGGTGGCCGGGTCTTTAACCAATAGCCCAACGACAATCCGGTACAGTGCTGCCAGCAGCCCCCACAGCCAGCCACCAATCATGGCCAACACGCCGGCGTGTTTTAGGCGCAGCCAACGGGCTGCCGCCCACTGCTCGGCGATGCTTTGGGTCTCGGGTTGGGCTTCGTGTTGGACCTCGGCTGCGGGCACCACCGCCACGCGATGTCCGGCCAGTCGGGCACGCCAACACAAATCTACGGCTTGGACGGATTCTGGGGTACGTGCGTCAAAACCACCTAGCGACACGAAGACATCAGTGCGCACCAGCAGCGCGGGCAGTGCGACAGCAAACGTATCTGTGCGGTGGTCGTATTGGCCCTGATCGAGTTCACCGGGTTCAATCATCGACAACACATCACCGCTGTGGGCAACGGTCAATCCGACGTCGATCAACTGGCGGTCCACCAGCTGCTTCGCCCCGGCAATCGTAACCGACGGTGAGATTTCCACGGCCTGTAGTTGTTGAGCCAGGGCATCTTCGGATACCACGGTGTTTTCGGTTAGAAACCACAGCCAGGATTGGACGCCGACGCGTTGTGCCTCAGCTTGGGATGACTCCAAGACCTCTGCCAGTTGCTCGGACAGGGCGACTCCCGGGTTGCGCACGATGTGGTGGTGGGCCACCCCGGAGGTGTCCATGAGCCTGTTGAGGTTTTTTAGCACCGCAGGCTCCACGTTGGAGCCGGTGACCACCACCGCGGTGTCTAAACCTACCGACCCGCGTAGGGCGGAGGTAAAAACTTCGGTGGTAGCGCTTGCGGGATCCTCTAATAGGAATATCCCGGTGACGTGGTATTTAGCCAAGAGTTACGAAGACTTCTTCCTTAAACGACGGCGTTCACGTTCCGACATACCGCCCCAGATACCGAAGCGTTCATCATTGGATAGCGCATACTCCAGGCATTGCTGCTTGACCGGGCATGCACCGCACACTTTTTTCGCATCGCGAGTTGAGCCGCCCTTTTCTGGGAAGAATGCTTCCGGGTCGGTCTGGGCGCATAACGCATCTGCCTGCCAGGCTAGCTGGCCATCGTCGGCGGTATCGCCAAAACCGGGCAACGTCTGCCATAGGTCAACAGTTTCGTCCTCATATGGCGCGGGGGTTGTGGGATGCAGTGCGGTCACCGTGGCATCGGAGGTCTGCTCCGAAGTAATTTCGGTGATGGCATCGTGGGCGGCCAGATACGCGGTGGCTCGTTCATCCAGTGTTGTCAGATCTTGACCGGCGCCGGGATCAGCAGGATCCACGAACCAGTCGACAGGAACTTCTCGGCCATTACGAGTGACGGATGAGCCCTCAACGCGGGCATGTTCGGCCCGTTGTGCATTGTCCATTGGTTCCTTTCGCGCGCCACCACCAGGGCATAGCTTAGCTACCCTACAGCATGGGTTGCATCATATTTATGCTGGTCGTTGTGGTGGGAATGGTCAAATCTACTGGTCCTAATTACACCGGTGTAACTTAGCTTTAGTCAAGCCCGCAGATGACGTAACCCCGGTTCTGCCAGGAATTTCACAGACACTATTTGGCTCGGGTTCACTTATACGACGTCATGATCGCTATCGCAGCACCCGGAGTTCGTAGCCTAGATGACACCACCTTCGGCATCAAAGGACACCATGATATCCCTGCGTTCGTTTACCCCAACCGATCCACTGCAACCCGGCGCCGATCTGATCGGACACTTGGCCGCCTCACCGCAACCTGCCATCATCCACTACACGGCCGAAGGCCGCACCGAGCTTTCGGGTCGAGTAGCCATCAACTGGGCAACCAAAACTACCCACCTGATCGACTCCTACGGTATTGCCTCACCGGACACGATGGTAGTTGATGTCCCAGTCACCTGGCGTTCGGTTGTTCTGACACTCGGTGTCGCCTGGTGTGATGTGACCTGCAGTGCTGACGCCGACGACGCCGCTGCCGTCCTAACGGATCGTCCCGAACAGTACCTAACCACACCGGGGGAGATTTTTGTCACACACCAAAAGGAGGTTGATCCCGCGTTGATCAATCTCGACGACGAGGTCCTGTCCCACGCCGATCAACCCCTGCTACCAGTCCCCGATATTATTGGAAACGCGCTGGTAGACATCCCGGCACCGACTGAAATTCACAAGCATACTGCAGGGGTGATTATCCACGCTACGGATACTCGACTCAGCCCAGCGCTGTGGTCAGTCATAGTTGATGCATGGCGACGCAGCACTCCGGTCGTGCTAGTGGACCAGGCCGAGGCGGCTCAGCTGCAGCGCATCATAGAAACCGAACGACTCGGAGCACCCGTACAACGTTAGTGAACCAGCAGGTCAGGTGCCAGTTTCTTCGTGAGGTTCCTCGTCGGTGTCGGAGTCGCTGGAGACTTCGGCACTCGAGATCGCACCGGTGAGAATCTCGCTGTCGTGGACGGTTGCCGGATCGGCTTCAACTGCTTCGGTAAAAACCCACAGCCGGTAGGAGATGAACCGGAAGATTGTGGCGAAGGCCAACCCAATCACGTTGCCAAACAGCACCATGCCCCCGGCCGAACTAATACCCAGGAAATATTTGGCGATGAACACAAAACCCGCCTGAATGCCGGCACCGATGCCATTCATGACCAAAAACAACACGAGTTCACGCATCGCATTGGACTGACGCCGATTACGGAAAGTCCAGTACCGGTTAGCAACCCAGGAAAACGCGGTTGCCACCGCGGTGGCAACGATCTTAGCCTTGACTGCGGAATCTTCCATCGGGCCGGTAATGAGCCACAAAAAGATCCCGGTGTCGATAAAAAAGCCAATGCCACCAACGACGCCGAATTTCGCGACTTCACGCCACAGCAATTTAACGAGCGCGACGAAGCGATCTGTGATGTTCCGCAACATCGGTCCTTTCATAGCGGGCGTATTTTTGTCTTAGACACTCTAGCCTGTACGACTCAAAGAATGCTTCAACCTCAACGGTCATTGTGGACAGCACGCCCAAGCGCCACATGTCAGGAGCCTTCGTGTCGTGTGCCACCCAGCAGTCACGGGTCCGAAAAATCCAAGCTACTGTAGAAGGGTGACTTTTCCAACTGTAGGTGTAGTAGGCGGCGGCCAGTTAGCCCGGATGATGGCTCCGGTCGCGATCAATCTTGGTATTAAATTACACGTGCTGGCCGAGGCTGACGACGTATCAGCCACCACGGCCGCGACGTATACGGTCGGTGATTACATTGATTACGACACGCTGGCAGCATTTGCGGCCACTGTGGACGTCGTCACATTTGACCACGAACACGTGCCCACCCAGCACTTGCACCGTTTAGCAGACGCCGGTGTGAAACTCGCCCCGGGTCCAGATGCGCTGGTCTATGCCCAAGACAAGCTGGCCATGCGCCACAAGATGGCCGAACTCGGGCTACCACAACCCGATTGGCGCGCCGTCACCACACTGGATGAACTACTCACCGCCGGTGATGAGATCGGCTGGCCGGTCGTGTTGAAGACCCCGCGCGGCGGCTATGACGGCAAAGGCGTGTGGGTTTTATCGTCAGCCGAAGCAGCCCGTGAGGCCAATGCCTGGTTCAACGGCGACCACGCCGCCCTGCTGGTCGAAGCCAAAGTCGATTTCCGCTCTGAACTCTCCGCGCAGATCGCCCGATCGACCACCGGTGAGACCAAAACCTACCCGGTGGTGGAAACCATCCAGACCAACGGGGTGGCCGACATCGTCAAAGCTCCGGCCCCAAATTTGGACGACACAACAGCCAATGCGGCACGCCAGGCAGCCGAAACCATCGCCAACGGCGTAGGTGTCACCGGAATGTTAGCCGTCGAGCTGTTCCACACCCCGGATATTGCCCCGGGGTTCATGATCAATGAACTGGCCATGCGCCCGCACAACACCGGCCACTGGACCCAGGACGGCGCTATCACCAGCCAGTTTGAACAACACCTGCGCGCTGTGCTGGGTCTGCCGCTGGGTGCCACCGATCCGATCGTGAAGTACACGATCATGAAAAACTACTTGGGCGCCGGCAACCACGACCTGTACGGCGCATTTGACTTGGCGATGGCCAAGTATCCGGCCGCCAAAATCCACGCCTACGGCAAATCCGTACGACCCGGCCGTAAAATTGGACACGTCAATGTCTTAGCCACCGACGGCGACCTCGACGCGGCTCTTGCAGCAGCGATCGATGCAGCAGAAATTATTCGGCACGGCACGACCAATTACTAAGGAGTTTTCCGTGACAGCATCGCAAAACACTGTACGCGTGGGCGTGGTCATGGGCTCGGACTCGGACTGGCCCGTCATGCAAGCGGCCTCCGAAGCCCTTGATGAATTTGGTATCGCCCACGAGGTCCGCGTTGTCTCCGCGCACCGCATGCCGCACGAAATGATCGAATACGGCTCGAGCGCGGCCAAACGCGGCCTGTCGGTTATTATTGCCGGCGCCGGTGGTGCCGCGCATCTTCCCGGTATGCTGGCTTCGACCACCGAATTGCCCGTAATCGGTGTGCCTGTCAAACTCAAAGCGCTTGATGGTCTGGATTCATTGCTGTCGATCGTCCAAATGCCCGCGGGTGTGCCCGTGGCCACCGTGTCGATCAACGGTGCCCGCAACGCCGGCCTGCTTGCGGTGAAAATATTGGCCGCAAATACCGACGACGACGCACAACGGCTGCGTGACCAGCTGAAATCCTTTGCCGCCGATCTCAATGCCCAAGCACAAGCCAAGGGTGCGAGTCTGAAGGCTCAACTCGATTCGCCCCAGACCCGCTAGACTGGCTGATTCGGTTTCCGTTTTCCCTTCCCCTAACCACCAATTGAGCAGCAGTGACGAATTCTTCGACTACGCGCAGCAAATCCGAGCGGCAGATTCGCTTAGAACTCAATCAGCGACTCCGCCAGCTCGAATACGGTGGCGCCGGTAGAGACCCGCTCAAAAACGCCGGCCACGGCACCTTCAGTCAACGCACAACCCGCGGGCTGCTACTGATCGCCCTGACCACATTGGTTCCCGGCGGCGCTCAATCCGTGACCGGCAATCACCGGCTCGGGCGCATCGGACTCAGCGTCACCCTGATCAACTGGACGCTGATCGTTCTGAGCATCCTGGGCCTGCTCTTGGCCCGAGACTTCACCCTGTCACTGGCTTTCAATCCGTTCATCCAATCCATCGGGATCTTCTACCTGGCGGCCGTTGCCGTTGGATGGTTCATCCTGTGGTTAGATACCGCGCGCATCATCCAATTTGTCAAATTGAAATCCCGTGCTCGCGCCCTGGTGGCAGCCCTGCTGATTGCCGCCACCCTGCTGACCTCGGGCCTTACCGCATACGGGGCATTTTTGCTCAATGCCTCAACGTCGTCGTTGGGATCAATCTTTGGGTCCGGACCGGCCGTAGAAGAATCTGATGGCCGCTACAACATCCTGATCATGGGTGCCGACGCCGGCGAAGGTCGCCAAGGGCTACGCCCCGATTCGATCTCGATGGCCTCGATCAACGCCAAGACCGGCAAAATCTTCTTATTCTCGATTCCACGAAACTTTCAGAACGCGCCCTTCGCCTCGGATTCTCCACTGTGGGATGTCTACCCCGAAGGTTATAGCTGCGGAGATGACTGCATCATCAACGCCCTGTACACCGACGTCACGAACAACCACTCCGACTTGTACCCCAACGCCGAAAACCCCGGTGCCGAAGCAATGATGGACGCCGTATCGGGCATTCTAGATTTGGACGTCACCGGTTACGTGATGATCGATATGGCCGGGTTTAGTGAACTGATCGATGCGATGGGTGGGGTGACCGTGACCACCGGTGGCTGGACCCCATACCGCGGGGTCCGCCCCGATGGCCAGTGGGGCAACGCTTGGTGGGAACCCGGTACCCATAAATTTGGTGGCGATGACGCGCTGGGCTTTGCCCGGTCGCGCAAATGGTCGTCTGACTATTCGCGCATTCGACGTCAGCAGTGTGTCCAACAGGCTATGTTGTCACAATTCGATGTTCCAACCCTGCTGACCCGGTTTGAGTCAATTCTCAGCGCCGGTGAACAGATGGTCGAAACCTCAATCCCACAGTCCCAGGTGGGCAGCTTCTTGAACCTCGCGGCCAAATCGCAGCGCCACGATATGGAACGGCTGACCATTGGGGCACCGGACTTCGGAGATCAGGGCGAACAGTTCTCGACCTACCCCGATTTCGATGAAGTCCACGCTCGCGTTCACGACATGCTCGCCGCCGACGGCACCCCACCATCCGGTTCGCACATCATGCAACCAACGCTGGGACTATATCTGTTGGAGGCGACTAATGATGATCCCACCGCCGACTGGGAACCGATCCCAACACAGCTTGACGGCAGCGAAATTACCAAAGAATACCTGCAGTGGGCCGAAGATACCGGACAAACGAACTTGCTGACTCACGCTGCAGAAACCAACCACCAGTGTCATCCGGGCTAAGATCATCACAGAGAAGAAAGGCCAAACATTTGACCACTTTTCACCCGTCCGGTGTTCAACACGCACTCTACCCCCTCACGGCTCCCATCAAAGACTATGCTTGGGGCTCCACAACACTGCTGCCCGAACTTACCGGAGCGCCCGCCTCGAATACCCCGCAGGCCGAAATGTGGTTTGGCACCCATCCGACAACACCCACGCTACTTGCTGACGGCACTGCTTTGGCAGAACTGGTGGATCTGCCATACCTGGTCAAACTCTTGGCCGCAGCACAGCCCCTGTCCATTCAGGCCCACCCAACCATCGAGCACGCCAAAGCTGGCTTCGCCGCCGAAAACGCTGCCGGTATTGAGCTGTCTGATCCACGGCGCACCTACCGGGACGCCAACCATAAACCAGAAATGCTCGTCGCCCTGAGTGACTTCACCGCGATGACCGGCTTCCGCGATCCCGACTCGGCTGCCGGAACCTTTGAACAGATTGCCCAAATGGTCGACAACACTGAGCTGACCGGCGTGCTGACCGCCATGGCCGAGGGTTTACGTGCCGGCGAGCTCATCGCCGTATTTGGTCAACTTGTGGATCCTGACGGCCCATTCTGGCAACCTGATGGCTTCACCGCCGAGATCTTTGCGGCAGTCCAGCGCAGCGGAACCGACGACAAATACTTGGTCAATGCGCACGAGGCCGCCGTCATTCACCCGAATGATCCCGGTGCCCTGGTGACGCTGTTGATGAATCTGATCACCTTGGCCCCCGGCGAGGCACTGTTTATCCCCTCGGGGACTATTCACGCCTATGTTGCCGGTCTAGGTTTAGAAGTCATGGCGACTTCCGATAATGTCATCCGCGGTGGCCTCACCGTCAAACACGTCGACGTGGCTGAATTAGGCAAAGTCGTAGACTTTACCCCCGGTGCTCCCCCAATCATCACCCCCAGTGTGCGCACCATCGACAATGTACTGGTCACCCGGTTTACACCCCCGGTCGAAGACTTCGCACTGACCCGCTATGACCTACCGGCCGGTTCCAGCCTCACAGTAACCGCCACAAATCCGCGCATTGCCGTGGGCACCAGCGGCACCGGTACTTTGACCTCAGGGCCGGATCAAGCAGTAGTGTCACCAGGATCCGGAATTTATATTCCCGGCGATGTTCACAGTTTGGATCTCAGCGCCCCGGACGACGACGTCACCATCTTTCTTGCCAGCCGCCCCTAACTGTTGGCACTAACCGGGCAGCAGATCGAACCACCAAAAATCAACGCGAAGTCATTTTTGGATGATCTTTGGAAGCAACCTTCCGCAAAGCACTCCAGACCGGCGGTATAGCGACATCGCTGTGCGCATCTTCGTGACCAGCCGGCAGTGAAGATCTTCCCGACACGCTTGACTGGCTCTTCCTGCCGGTTATCCTAAATATTAACAGCAGTTTTATAACAAAATAGGGGATCCATTGCACCACATTTTTAACTCACAATTGAGTCCAACGACACTTCGTGCCGCACTTGTCGCCACGGTTTCTGCCATCTGTGTGATGGCCTTAGGGTTCGCACCGGTTCCCCAACTGTGGTATTTTCTGGTCGGCGGAATAGTGGTCGTGACCGTCACCTTCGCCACCGG
>NZ_DYXC01000036.1 GCF_020742345.1 Enteractinococcus helveticum
CGCCACCTCCGGACGCGTGTGGCCATGCTGGCTGAGCGAAACCTGCGCAAGAATGGTGAATCTATCTCAGCTGATGCGTTGAGCGACCAGGAATTGCTGCGGTACACGAACACGTATTTCGGTACCGTTGATGAAGTTGCCGAGCAGCTCGCCGGGGATCAGGCCGCGAATGCATCAACCGAAGTCAGTTTCCAAGTCCATTCCCTGGACCCGGGCCACGAGATCACTATGCGTTCGATAGAACTCTTAGGAACCAGGGTCGCACCAGCGCTGGGTTGGAGCGTGGAGGGCTAAGCTGCCATCACCGGGATGGGGTTGCACGGCGTGGGTTACGGGGTGTGTTTCTTGGCCCGCGATCAGGGCTTCTGTGTCGACTCATTGGGGTTCGTCTGGCGGATCTGCGATGCTGATCGTAGCGCCCGCGAAATCGTTCTGCGTGGGTCAAACCGAGCCAGGCGCATACTATTGCTAATAACCAATGTTGAGGATAGCGCCATCGCTAAAGTCGAGATGAGCGGATTCAGCAGTCCGGCTACAGCAATTGGTATTGCCCCTGTGTTATATGCGAAGGCCCAAAACAGGTTTTGTTTGATAGTGCGTAAGGTTTGCCGTGATAGGAGTACCGCTTCGGGGATTGCTAATAGATCGGAGCGTACTAGCACCGCATCGGCTGATTGCAGTGAGACTTGCGTGCCTTGCGATACGGCTATGCCCAAATCTGCTGTTGACAGCGCCACGGAGTCATTGATGCCGTCGCCGACCATGACCACATTGCGTCCTTCGGCTTGCAGTCGCTCAACGACATCTGCTTTCTCCAGCGGAGTCGTATCGCCAATGACAGTATCGATGCCCAGTTCACGGCCGAGAGCTTCGCTGACGTTCTGACGGTCGCCGCTAAGCAGCACGGTGTGGAGGCCCATATGCCGCATCGCAGCAATTGCTTGGTGTGCACCGGTTTGAATAACATCACCCAACACGATGCTTCCCGCGAAGCGTCCATCGATTGCCACCAGAATTTCAGAACCGTCCACCGCATCGCGGGGCGGAATTTCAACACCGTAATCATCTAGCAGATGGGCAGTGCCAGCTAGAACCTGTTGTTGACCAACCACACCGACCATCCCCCGGCCTGGTATTTCTTGGATGTCTGTTGCGTTATAAAACGCCACATTTTCTAACCGTTCAGCGGCGTCCACGACCCCGCGCGCTAAGGGATGATTCGATTTTCGTTCAATCGCCGCAGTGAACGCAAACAGGTCAACCACGGAAAACTCATCTACCGGAACCGCATCAATAATACGCATTTTGCCGGTGGTTAGTGTTCCGGTCTTGTCAAATACAACAGTGTCGACGCGGCCACTGGCTTCAAGCGCATCCATGCCCTTTACCAAAATGCCACGAGAGGCTCCCGCCCCCATACCCATCATCAAGGCGGTAGGTGTCGCCAACCCGAGGGCACAAGGGCACGCAATGATCAACACTGACACAGCAACCATCACGGCCGTTGAAACATGTTGGCCAAATATCCACCAGGCCAGACCGGAAATTATTGCCAGAGCGATGACGCCGGGAACAAAATATCTCACGACCCGATCAACAAGCCGTTCAACCGCAGATTTTCGGGCTTGGGCTTCTTCAGCTGCCTGCGCCATCTGACGTAGTCGAGTGTGGCCCCCAACCTGTTGGGCTTCAACATGAATATAGCCGTTGGTTGTCACGGTGCCGCTGTGCACCGATGCACCGGTTTCTAGGAATACCGGTTGGCTCTCCCCTGTCATTGCACTCACATCAACATCAGCGCTGCCTTGTGTAATAATGCCGTCGGCGACGATGCTTTCGCCAGCTCGAACTTCAAAAACCTGTCCAGACTGTAACTGTGACACCGGTTGTTCGACAGTGCCTTCGTCCGTTACCACGCGGACTGTGGCGGCTTCGATTTGCATCAATGCGTCCAGCGTCTGATTGGCTTTTCGCCGAGAACGGGTTTCAAAATAGCGGCCAGCCAATTGGAACATCGTAACCCCGGCGGCTACGTCCAAATACAGGGCCTGGGCACCGTCGGGGGCCCAAGAAAATCCAACCCAAGCGTCCGTCCCATCAAGCACACTGGGAAATAGGACGGTCACTACTGCCCAGATGAACGAGACCGCAACCCCCAGCGAGATCAACGTGTCCATGGTCACGGTCCGGTGCCGCAGGTTGAGTAGGGCTATTTTGTGAAACGGCCAGGCACACCAGGTGACAACGGGAACGGATAACACCAACAAGGCTAATTCCCACCCAGGAAACCGGAATTTTGGTACCAAGGCCAACACAATACTGATGTCCATCAGAGGAATGGTCAACAACGCTGCCACGATGAGTCGAATCCGCAATTGCCGCAACCGCTGATGATTGGCTCGTTGCGTCCAGAGGTCGGCATCTTCATCACTACGAAGATGCGCATCGTAGCCGGCCGATCGAATATTGTCGATAATCTGATCGGCGTCTGTAGGGTCAGCACCGAACACGATGGCTCGCTGGGTCGCATAATTGACCACTGCGTCCATACCGTCAAGTTTCGTCACGGCTCGTTCGACCCGTGAAGCACAGGCCGCACATGACATGCCACTGATATCAAATGTGACAGGCTCTACTGATTGGTCTTGAGTTGAAGACTTGCCTTGAACAGGTGTTGCTGACACAGCTTATTTCCCTCGTTCCGCGGCTGCACGTTGATCATTTGCAGCCAGCTCTATGAGCATATGGTTATAGTCGTCAAATTCTTTGTTGTAGCCCAGATCCATGTGACGGTCTACGCGAGTCCGTTCACGGCGGTCTTGATGGCTCCACTGGGCGGCTAACGCAATAATGACAATGAGGGTCGGGATTTCCCCGCCAGCCCATGCAACCCCGCCACCAAGTTCCTGACTGGCAACCAAATCAGACCAGGGGTAATCCAAATATAAGAAATACTGTTGGGCAATGGGTGTGGCGGTCATCATAAGTACGACCCCGAAGAACGCGTGAAATGGCATTGCCGCAAATGCGAGACCAAGCTTACCAATATAGGGCAATTCAACCGGCCCCTTATCCACACCAATGATCAGGCTGAAATACAAATAACCAATGATCACAAAGTGCAAATTCATCAACTGGTGACCCCAGTGATAGTTCATGAAAAATTCGAATAAGGGTGTCAAATACAGCACATAGTACGAGGAAATGTACACGACGAAGACAAATAACGGGTTGGACAGCCAGCGAGCCGCACGCCAGTTCAACAATTCTACGAGCCGTCTTCGTGCCCAGCCTGCGGTCCCCGTAGCTCCAGACCAGGCATTGAGCGCCAGCGTGATGGGGCCGCCTAGAACCATCAACAATGGTGCAAGCATATTCAGTGACATATGGGTCACCATATGAATGCCGAAATCACCACCAGCAAACCTGCCCCAGCCACTGCTGGTCGAAAGGATTACAGTAGCCCAACCAAGCATCCAGGCGAGGGTGCGTAGACCAGGCCAAGACTGTCCTTTCCGACGAACTTTCAGCACCAGCACGACGTAACCGAAGATCGCGACTATCGACAATACGGCGAATAAGACATTGACACGCCATTCAAGAAACAACCCGGCAAGGTCAGGGCCTTCGGGCAGTTCATAACCCAGAAACACCTCGGACATGGTGCCGCTTCCAGCAAAATAGTGGGGCGGCGGTATTTGGGCTATGGCTGAAAGTACCCCGACCCAGCCTGCCACTACGAGCCCACTGAGCAACGCGAGCCCACGCGCATGGCCACGACCTGAGTGTATTCGTCTCCTGACGACTACCGTGAGCACGAGCAGTACCAGTTCCATTAGCCAGCGCACAAGTATCAGCCAGCCGGTTGTTGAAGCGGTAAGGCCCGTGCCAGCAAGTTGAAATGGTGTCATAATGATTTCGATCAAGAGCAGGCCAACTGCCCCAATAACACCAAAATTTGCTGCGCGTACTAGATTGAATTTGGCCTTTTCGGACGGCCCCATCGATGCAAACCCGACAGTGATAATCGATGAAGCCACAAGGCCACTTGCTAACACTTGGAGGTAGCCGGCGTCGCTGCCAAAGTCGTGGTTTGGCCCGACCAAGAGTTGTCCGACTGCTACCGGAATAATGTTCCCAAAGACGGTCAGCCACAAGAGAATCAGCAGGTCGGTCCATTTCTCGACGAAGTACGTGGCCATCCAGCAAAGAAAAGCAAATATTGCTGTAATTGAAAACGCCGTAGGGTAGTACGAGCCAACAAATACGAAGCTAAAGCCGCCGGGTTCTGCAAGCTCCGACCATGGGAGGCCCACAGCATCCAGGCCTTTCGCAAATACCAATATGGCGCTGGTAAGAGCCCACGTACCAGAAACCCACCGCAATGGTCTCAACGAGAGATCAGCGGGCAGGAATCGAGATTTTTTTGGCGCCTTGAGAAATAGCACGGCCCCGGCCACAATCGCCAGCGTCGCAACCCCACTGAGAACGTTCACTGACCAAAACACCGCGGTAGTCCCAGCGACAGGGTTTCCGGGGAAGCTGAGATGTACCCGATCATAGGCTTCCGACCCACCAGCCAACGTTATGCAATATGCCGGGACCACCGCCAAAAGAATCGCGCCCACAATAGCTGCCGACAGGGCCGCGCGTTTCTTGTCATGCACCGTTTGTGTGGGAGTGTAGGTGGTGGTCACGACATTTGCCTCCGTTCCGCAAAGCATCTGAACTCAGGAGAGTCACTATATTGTCACCGCAACGTTGGAGTAAGGCAGCGACCCTGGCCTCACAAATATCAGGTTTCGGCGTCGAGCCTAGCACTACACAGTCGGGGCAGTATCTTGTGGTACATTGACCATCCCTTCATGGCCTGATGATATTCCGCAGAATTGCACGGTCGGAGGTGGGCCTTTCGCTGGCTGAAGAACATCAATTATGTCGAGCAAGCGTTTTTGCCTGCTATGAAATGTCAATCGGGGCATCGATATCACGCAAGAGCTGAACGTTGCAGCTGGGTCTGCCGAAGTCTATTAACTCAGACTGTTCCTTACCTACGATGTGCTCATCGCTCAATCCGCATTCCCGCAAAGCCCTGGCTTGACCTTATGACCCAGAGAATGTGACTAGCCAATATCTATGCCTCTCATTGAGCCCTCTTCACTCTACTATGCGAGATAGTAACTATGCGTTATAGTCGACTGAGCACGAACAGTTACCGCGCTTAAAAGGCGCGTCTAATTGGTCAATTGGAAGGACAACGAAAACTCATATGTCTAGCAATACCAGTGCAGCTCGCTTGTGGCTCACTCCCACGTTAGTGACGCTTGGAATAGTTGTCGCTCTTATCGCAGCCTTCTTCTGGGGACGATCCACCGCATCGCCGCAAGCCGATGCCGAGTCAGATTCCGTACAGCAAGGCACTGAACAGGTTGAAGCTGTTCCAGATGATCTCGTCGACCAGGTTGTGCGTCGTGACCCAGAAGACCCCCTTGCAATTGGCGAAGTAGACGCGCCAGTAGCACTGGTGATGTTCTCAGATCATCAATGTCCTTTCTGCGCCCAATGGAACCATGAAACATTGCCTGAACTCATGCAATACGTCGACGACGGTGACCTGCGTATCGAGTGGCGCGACATAAATATGTATGGTGAAGACTCTGTTCGTGCTGCAAGTGCTGCCGTTGCTGCAGGGCAGCAAGGAAAATTTATGGACTACCATGAACAACTCTTCCCCGAAGGTGACACGCTCAGCGACTTTTCCGCTGAGGCGCTTACCGACTTGGCTGAAGAAGCAGGTTTGGACATGGGACAATTCCAGGAAGATCTTGAGTCCCAGGAGACCGCAGATATTGTTGCTGAAAATGAAGAACTTGGTCGAAGCGTGGGTGCTCAATCTACCCCAACGTTCCTCATGAACAATACGCCTATTATCGGAGCACAACCAGCTAGCGTATTCATTGACGCATTCGAAAAATCACTGGCTGCGGCGCAGGAGTAGACCATGGACATCGGAATTTTAACTGCATTAATTGGCGGAACGCTAGCCCTGCTAAGCCCCTGCGGAGCGCTGCTATTACCTGCCTTCTTCGCATCAACCGCTGGCTCTGGACCCCGCCTGTGGGCTCACGGAGGAATTTTCTCAGTTGGTCTTCTCGTTGTGCTCGTGCCGCTAGGGCTCGGCATGGGCGTATTGGGAACGCTATTTGCGTCTCATCGAGAAATCATTATCATCGCCGCATCTATCTTGATGATCGTGCTAGGAATAATCCAGCTCCTAGGCATCGGCTTCGACCCTTCTCGGTTTATTCCCGGCGCAGAACAGCTACAAAAACAAGCGAATCAACGAACCGGATGGGTCAAAACCCTACTGCTCGGTGCTGTGAGTGGGGTCGCTGGGCTCTGCGCAGGCCCAATCTTAGGGGCAGTGCTGACATTAGCGGCTACTCAAAATGACGTCTGGACTGCTGGTGGCCTGTTGGCAGTGTATGGGCTGGGCATGGTGGTGCCGCTTTTATTATTGGCAAGCGTGTGGGGAAAACTCAGCTCACGATGGAAGACTCGACTTCGTGGCAGAATCTTCACCGTTTTCGGACGGGAATTTCACTCGACGTCCGTCATTACGGGAATCATTATCATCGCAGTCGGAGTGTTGTTCTGGACTACCAACGGTTTAGTGACAATGCCCGAACTATTGCCAACGAAGACTTCGGCATGGCTGCAGGAATCAAGCGCAATCCTGAGTAACCCCCTCGTGGACGTCATACTGTTGATCGTGGTAGTTGGCATTATTTTGGGCGTGTGGATTCGTGCCCGGTATCGCAAGGCGAACCTCGTAGCTGAGAAGCAAAACTAGCGCTGTGACCAGGCAGGTTCTGTGAGAAGCAAACTATCACACGCCATACTGGGACTCTTCATAGTAGGTGTCACGCTGTTCACCGGTTGCGCAAGCGACGAACCCCTTGCACAACAAGTCGGCAATTCCGATGCCAAGGACAACTACATCGCAGGAGATGGCTCCGTACTAGAAATTCGTCAGCCTGACCGCGGCGAGCGCATCGATTTTACTGGTTCAACCTTCGACGGCGACACCATATCCGCTGAGACCCTCGAGGGACCCACGCTGATCAACTTCTGGTACGCCGCGTGTGCTCCGTGCCGTGTGGAAGCCCCGCACCTGGCAGATCTGAGCCAAGAATTTGACGAAGTCAATTTCGTGGGCGTCAATGTCCGAGACGAAAAAGCCGAAGCGGCGCATTTTGAACAGAGCTTTGGCATCCAATACCCGTCAATAGAAGACCGCAGTGGGCAAGTGCTTGCAGAATTCGCTGATTACGCTCCACCCCAAGCTGTTCCCACCACCGTGATTTTAGATGATCAAGGCCGCGTGGCCGCACGTATCCTCGGGGCCATCGATCCATCCACGGTGGAGGACATTCTTTCCAAAGTGGTATCTGAATGAATAATCCATTTGCTGAAATCGCTCTGGACGGGTCGATGTGGTTAGCCATGCCTGTGGCAGCCCTTGCCGGACTCGTCTCATTTCTGTCACCTTGTGTGTTACCCCTGGCACCAGGCTATTTAGGTTATGTCTCAGGTCTTTCTGGGGCCAGCCTCGACGATACCAAACGGGGTCGAATATTGGCCGGAACATCACTGTTTGTTCTAGGATTCACCGCCGTGTTTGTCACTGCGGGGTTACTCCTGAGCAGAGTATTTATCTGGTTACGCGGGGATGGCCAGTGGCTCACCCAAGCCCTGGGTGGCGTGGTCATTCTTATGGGAATTGTCTTCATGGGCGGCATGTCATTTTTCCAGCGGGATAGAAAAATTAACTACCAACCCAAAGCCGGGTTATGGGGTGCTCCCCTGTTGGGGATGATCTTTGGGCTCGGATGGGCACCGTGTATTGGCCCAACAATGGCCGCTGTGATTGCAATGTCGACAGCCGGCACCGACAGCATGTGGCGCGGTGGTGCGTTAGCGGTGGTCTACTCTCTAGGATTAGGCATACCGTTTATCCTGTTGGCATTGGGCTTCTCACGCGGCATGAAGCGCCTGGCATTTTTCCGCAAGCACCGCGTGTGGATTATGCGCGCCGGTGGGATCATGCTGATCCTGTTAGGTCTGGCTATGGCCACCGGCCTGTGGAATGACTGGGTTAACCAACTGCAAGGCTGGTTTGCCAATGAAGTAGTGCTGCCCATCTAGCCCACCAAATTCTGTGCTTAATGCGGTGGAGCACAATTTTTACCGCGCGGATGGGCTTCAATGAGCTTGTCCAGCAGCCTACTCAGCTCACGACGGTCCGCCTCATCAAGCACAGCAAAAAACTCTGAGCTCGACCGTTGACGTTCGGCTCGTAGCTGCGCAAATAACTGTCGACCAGCGTCGGTAATGACCACCAGGGTTGCTCGACGATCTTTAGGGTGAGACACCCGTTGCACCAAGCCGCGCTGTTCAAGCCCGTCGATCACTTCAGTTGCTGACCGCGGAGCAATCCGGAGCCGTTCGGCAATCTCGCGCAGTTTCAGCCCGGCAACCTCGCCGTCGTCCGGAGCATGCCCAATGGCTGCCAGCGCGCGATAGTAGTGCGGACTCATACCGTGTGGCGCCAATTGAGCGCCCCAGCGACGTCGCAAGCGGTGGTTGATGCGGTGCATTTGTTCAGCAAGCTCGGGGTGAACATGGTCA
>NZ_DYXC01000037.1 GCF_020742345.1 Enteractinococcus helveticum
TCAGGATCGGCTCCTTCATCTGCTCGCAGTCGCCGGTACCCGTTCACCACGTTCATCACACCTGCATATCGGTTGCCCGTGGAATAGATGGCGTCGAGAACAGCTAGGGCCACACTCTGGTAGCCATCGGGAAGAAACCACCGTTCCGGGTCCGTGCCGAATTGTGCGGTGATGTGGGTCAAAAGCTTCTGAACGTCGTGATCAGTAGTCAACAGCTTTTCCTATCTGTGCTGGCGCTATGTCGACAGGGTATACTTTAATGGCACACCTTCCCCCTCATTACATAATTCTTATTGGCAGCGAATTACAGAGCGTCAAAAGTGAAGGCAATTCCTCAAGTTGATAATCTTAGGGTTTGCCAGCAGAACTCATGAATTCGTAATAGATCATTCTTCAAGCGCGTCGATAATGATCGGAAGGTAGCGCTGAACCTGTTCCTGGTCGCTCTTCTTCTCCGCTTCGGATAGCTGCGGATAGGGCGTGTCGATCTGTTTCGACCAGCGCTCCACAAGTTGGGCGGGAATGATAAGCGCACCATCTTCTCCCCGAACGCACTGATCGTGGAGGTAGCGCTGCCAGTGTGCCCATCGTTCATGTTCTGCCTCCGCAAGGCGGTGCATTACCGGCTCACTATTTAAGACATCGCGAATCCGTTCTTTAGGGTGCATCAGATCAGTTCTTTCTGGACGAGATTCCAATAATGCTGGCCAAGGACTGTCAGCTCACACCCTTTTGATTCCATAGCGGCATGCCACATGTGCGGTGCACCTACAGGGCGAACCAAGTTCACCTTAACGAGGTTCTGCAGCACTGCGAAGTCAGCGTTTTTGGCAGGATCTGGTGGGGGGATGGATGCATCTTCTCTCCCGGAACGTTCAGGCTCATAGCTCGGATCTAGATGGAGCTGGTAATCAGGCTTCTTGAATAAAGCGGTAAGCTTCTGTAGGTCGGCGAGATCAATGGGAGCTTCCGCTTCTCGGAGAGATACGAATTTTTTGACGTTCGTCTTGAAAACAGGACGTTGAGCCCAGTTGCCAAGTGATTGATCAATGTGGGCATAGACACTACCGGGAGTAATTGAACCTACGAGGTTAGCTGCAGCACCGCTCAAGGCATCCACAAGCAAGCTGGTGAATACGCCTGATCCCTCGCCTGTCTCCATAGCGTACTGATCCGCGGTGGAAGCAGTAAGGATAGTGACACCGTCTGCGATCTCGGAGACCTGCTGGGTGCCGGTGTGGCTTCCCACCACCCCACCGTGGCAACTATCGAGGATAATTACCTTGTTCTTGGCTGGTGAATTATTTGCCAACGTCATCACCTCGGCCAACGAGAGCCCGTCGTGCCCGGCTTCACAGTCGCTTGCGCATAAGAAGCCGCCGGTGCCGTCGATATAACCGTGGCCTGCAAAGTAGAACAGTGAGATCTCGGCGTCATCCCGAAATAGCTCCTCGACTGCCTCACGCAACTGGATGCGCGTGACCATGGAGTCAGGGCCCGTGCTAGTCATCAACATCGGCTGGGCGAAGTTCAGAGTGCCGTCGGCATTACGTCCGAGGACGCTCTTGACGCTGTACGCGTCATTCACTGCTCCCCCAAGAGACGAAATTTGGTCGTAGTAGTCGATCCCGACGATAAGTGCTTTCCTCATGTTGGTGCGCCTTACAGAGAGTCGATGAACGCAGCCACGTTAGCGTCGGTCCAAGTAACCGTATTCACTCCTGAAAGCGTCGTCCGGTCATCTTTGTAGACCCAAATACCCCGGACGGGCTTCCCCTCCTCCTTCGCACACTGGATTTCCCATGCCTGCCCTTCGGAGGTCAACGAGTTCTTGCTAACGAGTACAATCACGCCGTCGGATCGACGAATACGAGTCCGAACTTTTACCTTCCAGCCTGACTCGTACCGTTCCTTCACTGACATATCGATGAACTCGTATGGAGCGCGGGGATGGAGAGACTGGCCTTTTAGGAAATCCCTCTGCCTTTCATCCTCCATAGCGAATGCAATGAAAACAATCTTCTTATCAGCCAAAGCGGGATCTCCTACCGTGTTCGAGCCGCGGCCGCTACTGACCCCAGCCATATTCTTTTTATTATTTACGATCACAAGTATAACCCTTGCCCCGGCCATCTACGGGAAAATTTGTTCTAATGTGTCAACCGAAATGAATAGAGTCTTATGGCAATTCTTTCCGTCTAAACCCGTAGGGATTAATATCCAAGCCAACGGGTAGAAATAGGAATAACGGAGCGAGACAGAGAACATGGACTACTGGAAATCAGGGAAATTTCCTTATATTGGCTTGGTAGGGGATTTTGATTGGCAGGAAAGATTTGGGATTACCGATTCATTGGAGGGGTTTCGAGATCATTACCGCGTCAATGTGGAATTCCCTTGGGCGAAAGATATTGCAGATAAGGCCCGTAACCTTACTGTTTCTCAACCTGTTTTCCCCAACTTGGCGGAGAGTTTCTTGGTTACCAGCGGTGTGCAAGAGTCTCTCAAACATGCATTTGAAGTTTTCCAAGACGAACGGGAGCAACTCTTTCGCAGTGCCCAAGAGAACCTCGATTACGCGCTGCGCCACATTGTTCCCCCTATCGATTTCGGTCGGCTTTTACTCCCTCCAAATCTTCGCGACTACTCAGACGAAGTCAGCCCCGCAGAAGTCTTAGACTTTGTCGAAGGGGAGGCCATCCCGATGTATCTTGTGCCCAGAGGTCGCACAGCGATTCGACTAATTCACGCTGAGACGCGGTCCGAACGACGGGCGATCCTTGGCGATCGCTACACCACCATCATCGATGACTGTGCCGATGTGCTTGAGGCATGTGAACACAAGATCATTCGTTCTGAAGTTGAATTCGCGGTAGAAGCCCTCGAAGCCATGAGAGCGGGCTATAACAGAACTGCTCAAGGCATGCTTACTGTTCTCCTGGACTCAATAGTGGGGTCTTTCTACCCCGGTAAGGAGAAACGGACGATCACCAACCGGAAGAAAGAACATGACCCCCCGGAGCTATTGTTAGAAATGAGCATCAGGGAAAGCCTGGTGTGGCTTCCTATTTGGAACGCCCATGAAGCGTTTTGGCCGTATAAGGGAGATCCTGTGCCCCACTACTACTCCAGACACGCTAGCGTCCATGCTGTCTCGCGTAAACAATTCAACAAACGGAACTGTGTGCAGGCGCTCATGCTAGTCACCAGTCTGCTTGGTTACGCCAATCACCTGGCCTGTTCTCTGGATTGATAAGGGAGGTGAGCAGGTTCTGAGTTACGGTCCGGGGCGTTCAGTCACCACATGCGTCCCGTCAGTGGCCGGGGTCTTTTTCTCTTCTCGTAGCAGTAGGGTCCAAGGACGGACTTGCACTGGTGTTGTTGCAAAGTTGGGGCAGTAGGAAGAGCGACGTGAAATAATCACAGCCATGGGCATCTTCTCCGGTCGTCATTTCCCCCGTGACATCATTCTGTGGGCAGTGCGGTGGTACTGCCGCTATGGGGTGAGCTACCGCGATCTGGAGGAAATGATGACTTCAGCGGGGCGTGCCAGTCGATCACACCACGATCTACCGGCGGGTGCAGAAACCTATATCCGGGTCGGCGGAAAGTGGTGCCACCTCTGACCTGGCTATCACTGCTAGTGACCAGACCCTGGACTTTACCTCT
>NZ_DYXC01000038.1 GCF_020742345.1 Enteractinococcus helveticum
AGTTCCTCGGCACTATAGTCGGCGATCCGTTTGGCCATGGGCAGCCCGGCGGCACGGAATAATCGACCGTACCAACCCTCCATGGAATAGCCCGGGACGTTCAGGGCGCCGTCCTCCAGGGATTTCTTAGCATCATAGAGTTCAGACAGCACAAAGTCGGTGACCTCCCCGCGGCCCTGGCACGTGGGGCACATGCCACCGGTCATACTAAATTCCCGGTGCACGGAGGTTGGTTTATCGCCCTTGGTCACGGTGATCCGGCCCGAGGCCTGCACTGATGCCACATTAAACGCAAATGCCTGCGGCCCGCCAATGTGCGGGGTGCCCACCCGCGAATACAGTATCCGCAACAGTGCCAACGCATCCGTGACAGTCCCAACCGTGGAGCGCGGATTAGCGGGCAGTGATTCCTGATCAATAGCAATCGCGGTGGTCAACCCGGCCAGTTGGTCCACATTGGGCCGGGTGGTTTGGGGCATGAACCCCTGGATAAATGTCGAGTAGGTTTCATTGACTAACCGCTGCGACTCGGCGGCAATGGTTCCAAAAATTAGCGAGGATTTGCCCGAGCCGGAAACCCCGGTGCACACCGTCAGTCGGCGCTTGGGGATCTCTACGGTCACGTTATTGAGGTTATTCTGACGGGCACCAACCACCCGGATGGTGTCTGAATGATCGGCCGGATGTGTCAGGTGAGACTGCATTGCTCCAGCATATGCTGCTAGACCAATCCGGTACCAGGGTCGGCTCAAAATTTATCGCACTGATCTTGCCACGGGCTATAACCGGGCCAGCCAGGTCCTTCGATGTCATACGGTTCGCGACGTAAAGATAGCCGCCACCGTCACGTACGCACTGGAAGCCACGATATTTGCTGATCGTTACATTGCACGGCTCTTTGGGATGGTAATCGGTAACTTCGTTAACACACCGGGAAACGACCCAGCCTGATCTCAACAGATCAGGCTGGGTGTCACGGACGGCGTCCTCGTGCCGTGTAGTGTGACAGCCTCGACACTTCCTATGTCATACCGACCGGGCCTGGGAACGTTTGACGCAAGACGCTGCAGCTTACTCACCAGACAAAAGGCGGCAGCAGTCTGAGGAGCCTCATGCCCCAGGATGTCGATTACACACGCCGTTAATCCCAGGTGGCAACTGGTTCTCCCAGTATCTCCTCATCGACCTTGATTCCCAGCTCCGGTGTGGTCCCAGGAAGAACTCCGCCGTCGACGAATGTCGCGTCAACCGTTGCCGTTTTGATGGTGACCATGTCCTAGCAATTGAGTACACACCGGAGCAATTACTCGGGCACTGTTGCGCCCAACTGCAGTATGCCGGAAAAGCAATCGACGACCCGACGGTCTTGGACGCTGACCGTCATACCAGCGGTCCGGACGATATCTCGTTGACGCCACCCGGGGGTGACTCCTCCAGCCTTATTGCGGGCCTCCGGGGACCGGCAATGACGAGTTTTGGTATCCTTTCCCCGTTGGCCGGTCGCGTCCTTTGTCGCGATGGGTATCGCAGTGGGCATGTGGGGCGGCCAGCGCGCCTTAGGCCGAACCAACGACCAAGTGGTGTTTGGCATCGTCGTCGTGCTGGCAACGACTGGGGCAGCACTGTCCGTGGTGAACGGCATTGCCCAACTGGTATAACAGCTCAGGCCGCAGCTGCGCGGAGCTGCGCAATAGTGGACACCAAACGCCCACGTAGCACCTGTGAGCGTTCAACAAACCCGCGTTGAGTCTGCACATAGGCGGCTTTGCCTTCCGGGGTTTCAATGCGGATCGGCTCAAATCCCCACCCCGTCAGGTCATAGGGAGAAGCTTGCATATCGACGACGCGAATATCCCAGGCCAATTCGAAACAATCGGCCAGCAGCGACGAACTGATTGCCGGCAAGAGTTTCGAAGCCCACTTATACAGGTCCATATTGGCGTGCAGACACCCGGGTTGTTCGAATTCGATCATCGTGTCGCGAGTGGGTTGCAGATGATTCATTTCCCGCGCCTCAGGCGCATAGAACCGAAACGCATCAAAATGTGAACACGAAATCTTGTGGGATTCTACGACGTCGTCGGTACCTTGCGCGCCCAATCTCAACGGCACCGACGCATGCCGGAGACCGTGCACATCTGAACGATATGCCATGGCCCATTCGTGCAAACCAAAACAGCTCAATTTGGCATCGCGTGACACGGTGGCGGATAATAATTGCTCCACGAAATCCAATATGTTGGCCTGCCGGCGGCCAAATTCGGTCACATCGACCGTCCATCCGCCGTGCGGTAACCCGGCCGCAGCATCGGCGGTGACCTCGCGGTAAAACTTGGTGCCCGCCTGCGGGGCAGGCCTATCGGCGCCTGGGTTGGCAATGATGTAGCCTGCTCCTGGATGCCAGCGTTTGAGTGCCCCGGCTGAAAGATAATAGTACGAGAACAAAAAATCATAGACGGGGTGCCGAACACCTTGTTTGTGCAACTGGATTAGCGGATCTGTATATGAGCCGATGCGTTGTTTGTGGTCATGCGCCAGGGGCTGCCATTGCTCGGGAGAAAGAACAACGGTTACATTCATATCAGTCGGTTCCACGCCTCTAGTGTAGAAGCCTCAGCCCCGGGGACGCCAAAACTGGCTACAAACCGCTCGTCATGCCACGCAACGTAGTCCACCGGCAAAGAATCGACAAGAGTTTTTCACCCCGTGCCTCACACGCCGAAATGCGGCATACACCGCGTCGAGTAAACAGGAAGGAACTGCATGTCAGCTGAGCAATCCCAACACTCCGACGACGCCTCCTCAGCAACAACCGAGTACCTTACCGAAGACCGCCAACCGCTGAGCGCCCGTGTTTGGCGGCGACTCAAAAGCCCAGAAACCACCGCCGACCTACTGCTGGCCACCAAAGCTGTGATCGCCGGTACCAGTGCCTGGGCCATTTCCGTAGGTGTGCTGGGTACCGAGGTCGCCTTTATGGCCCCGTGGACGGCGTTGCTTACCGTCCATGCCACCGTGCATCGGTCACTTTCGCGCGGCGCCCAAACGGCGGTCTCCTCGGCAGTCGGCATGGGCCTGGCATTTGTCATCATGAACGTGCTGGGTGTCAACATCTTTACCTTCGCCCTGGCACTGTTCATCGGGCTGATGGGCGCCCGGTTGTCCTGGATCCGCGATGAAGGCGTCGCCATTGCCACCACTGCAATCTTCATTTTCACCGCCGACGACCCAATGTTTGCCGACCGCTTCATCGAATTACTGTTGGGCGTGGCCATCGGCATCCTGGTCAACGTGCTGGTGTTACCGCCCCTGCGCGATCATCAAGCAAACCGTTATGTGGACAGCATCAACCAGCGCATGGGTGCGGTGTTGGCGGACATGTCCCAAGAGTTTTCCGAATCCTGGGACACAGACCGAGCTGATGCGTGGTTGGCAGAAGCCCAATCGATGAGCGACGAATTGAATTCGGCCTGGCAAATGGTCAAATTCGCCCGCGAGTCCCGCCGCAAAAATCCGCGCCACCTGCTGCACCGCACAGCCCAAACCGACGACGACGTCGACTACGAACACGTCCTGAATAATATTGCTGAAGGTATTTCACACCTGCGCAATATGACACGCACCATGCGTCAAGCCACCTGGGCGGTGGGCTCCTGGGACGAACAATTCCGCAAAGGCTGGGTGCGCATCGCCTGCGACCTGGGGGAGGCCATCGCCGATCCGGATGGCGATGTCGCTGCCCTGCAGGACAACCTCGATACATTGGTCACCAAGATGTCACAGACACAGGATCTGCCACATGTCCAATGGCCCATCTACGGTGCCATGCTGGCCAGTTTGCGCCACATCATCCACATATTCTCGGATGTTAACGCACCCCCTGAACCGCGGGCATCCAGTGACGACGCCGCAGCCGGCTAGAGTCCCAAAAACTCTTTGATTGCTGGCATCTCGCGGCGGGCCTGTTCCAAACCGAGCCGGTGGGCCGCATTGAGTTTGGCAACATTTCGCTCACCGTTGGCCACCGGCATGACATCGGGGATAAAAAGGTAGGCTTTGCCCGCGCGCTCCAGCTCAAAGAGTTTGTCTCGGGTTTGGTTGTACCGCCACCAGCGGGTCAACAGCGCATCGGCTACGGCCGGATACTTCCGAAAATAGGTGCGATAAAACGCAGGAAATTTCTCGGGCTCCTTGCGGTATTGGCGCTCGCGAGTCAACACAATCAAAAACCGCTCGTATCCTAAATCTTCAGTCACCGTGATGGGTACCCCGCCATCGGTGCCCAGCGCGCCGTCGACATACGTTCTTCCATGAATTGCTACCGGCGGCATCACAATTGGCATGGTTGACGACGCCCGCACTCGACGCATCAGATCGGGTAGCTCACGCGTGTGCTCGCGCCCCCACCACACGGTGTCACCGGATTCGATATCAAAACCGCCGATCCGAAAGTCAGCGGGGTTCTGCTGAAACGCTTGCCAGTTATATTCCAGGGGCATGCCGGGAAGTCCGGCGCGTTCGTAAATATACTCCGCGTGAAATAGGCCCTTGCCGCGCACAAAGGTCCGCCAGTCACCAAAGTTCGGATCGGCGGCGAAATCCGTAAACGAGGTACGGGCTCGTGGGCCGTCGCAGGACAAATAGTTCGCGGTATTGGACGCCCCGGCAGA
The DNA here is from genome assembly GCF_020742345.1 of Enteractinococcus helveticum. Classification (GTDB taxonomy): domain Bacteria; phylum Actinomycetota; class Actinomycetes; order Actinomycetales; family Micrococcaceae; genus Yaniella; species Yaniella helvetica_A. Next base: position 4,671 of record NZ_DYXC01000038.1, read on the forward strand.
GATGCCTGCCACAAAGGGCGCATGGATATCCTCTTCCAGTAGCGCGACGACCATCCCAGACGTGTAGGATGCGCGCATGCCGCCGCCTTCAAAAAGCAGGGCGGTCTGCTGCAACAAAGTGGAGTGTGCCATTATTTCAGCTTAGGACACCGGTGATACCGGTTGAAATGGTTGATAACACGCTGCAGTCCAATACCGCATGCTAACCATCACAGAACGTTGGACGGCGTAGCTGGCAGCACATAATTCCACAGTCCGTTGGGAGAGGTGAAAACATTTCAGGTTTGGCTGCCACCGAGGGTGTACCCATCCGCTCCATGCCGGGCTGTTTGGCGGATCTTATGTAGAGTCTAGCGTGTTGAGATGAGTTATTTGTGTGTTCAATTGAACAAGTTAGCGAATTCTCCAGGTGTGACCGGTTCGCGTATGCGGAAAAGTCTAGGCTCACAGGGTTTGCTGAGTTAGGATGAGAGTTAAGACCGATCACCCTTTATTTTAAGGAGCCACGATGATTGAAGCCTGGATGTCCGCCGACGATATTGCTGAACACCTTGGAGTTACCAAGCACACGATTTACGGGTGGATCAATGACCGTTCCATGCCGGCGCACAAGATCGGCCGTCTGTGGAAGTTCAAGGCCTCCGAAGTCGACGAATGGGTGCGTACCGGTGGTGCCGCAACCGTCGAAGATGAGGAAGAATAATCTCCTTTTGAGCATAAAAAATCCTGGTTTGTGCACGAACACAAACCAGGATTTTCTTATCAGCTAGTTATTACTCAGTGGCTGAGGAGTCGGAGTGGTCCACGGATCCTCGACCGGCTGGGACAAACGCCATACGGCGTAGGCTGCGCCAGCGGCGGCAACGGTGATACCAAGTACCAACAGGCCGCGACCGGATTTCTTCTTCTGCTTTTTCTTAGCCTGTTTTTTCAACTGCTTTTCGGCGTCTTTCGCCCACTGCTGTGCGGCTTTTTGTAGACGACGACCAGATTTCTTGTCACCGGTGACTCGGGTAATGGCGTCGTTGACGAATTCTGGAAGTTCCGTGTCCTTGATGGCCTTGGCGCTTCCGGCGGCAACCGGTGCCAGCTGACCCGCAGCGGCAGGAAGATAGTCGTCTTGGACTTTGTGTTGGAAGGTTGAAGCGGCGTCACCGACTTTATGAGCGGCATCGGAAAGCGCTTTCGATGCGGCATCAACCACCGGTGCGGCGCGATCAGCTGAATCCTGCCAGACATGTTCTGCCCAGTCGCGCACGTTCTCTGCGGCTTCAGAGACGGTATCTCCCAGCGTTGGTGCTTTGGACTTAGAACGTCCCAACATAATTACCTCCATAATAGGGATTGACTACCCCTAGGTTACGCGCTCAAAGCCTCGGTTGCCACGATCTGACGCCGATAACACCCATTTCTTTAGGCTGCGCGCGTAGCATTTGAAACTCGCGCTGACTCAAGACTGGGTCAACGCCGTCAATGATGGAAGAATAGCGCTCATGAGTATTGCTACACATAAAGCTGTCATCAAAACCAACCGCGGCGACGTCGTCGTCGAACTGTTCGGCAACCACGCGCCGAAGACCGTTGAAAACTTCGTTGGTCTGGCCACCGGTACCAAAGACTGGACCGACCCAGCCTCCGGTGAAGCCAAATCCGGTGTCCCACTGTATGACGACACCATTTTCCACCGCATCATCTCAGACTTCATGATCCAGGGCGGAGACCCACTGGGCCGTGGCATCGGCGGACCGGGCTACCAGTTCGAAGATGAATTCCACCCAGAACTGGACTTCAACGAACCATATAAACTGGCCATGGCAAATGCTGGTCCGGGTACCAACGGGTCCCAGTTCTTTATCACCTCGGTAGCAACCCCGTGGTTGCAGAACCGCCACACTATCTTCGGTGAAGTCACCGACGCCGACTCCCAGAAGATTGTTGACGAACTGAATAATGTCCCAACCGGTCCACAGGATCGCCCGGTCAACGATGTAATCATCGAGACCATCGAAATCACTAAACTCTAAGGAATACCCTCGGCTATGTCATCCGGTCCAAGCTATGGTGCCTACCACGACTCCTCGGCAGGTCAGCCCACGTGTCCTAGGCACCCGGACCGGGTGACATATGTACGATGCCAACGCTGTGACCGTCCGGTGTGTACCGACTGCCAGCGGCCCTCACCCGTTGGCGTGCTGTGCGTTGACTGCGTAAGGCAACACCAGCGCTCAATTCCGCGCGAGCAGCGCGCCCCACGGTTTACCGACCGGCAGGGCAATGCGATCCCGCTGGCCACCTACATCATCATCGGGCTGACCGTGGTGGTCTACGGTCTGCAGTGGGTAGGCCAACTTATCCCGGGTTTCCCGGATGTGTCGAACCTGCTGATGTACTCGCCGCTGCACACTTCGGTGGCAGCCGTCGAATTTTCTCAAGTCACCGGCCAGCAATTATTCCAACCCTGGCGCATGCTGACCTCGGCCCTGGTGCATTCGATGGGCTCACCGCTGCACTTGTTGTTGAATATGGCTGTGCTGTGGCTGATCGGTCGTCAAATTGAACAATTTTTGGGTGCCGCAAAATTTGTGGCCATCTATGTGCTGTCGGCTTTTGGTGGGTCGGTGGCCGTCTTATTCTTGGCCGAACCCAACTCGGCGGTTGTAGGAGCCTCCGGGGCGGTCTATGGTCTGTTCGCCGCCCTGTGGATGATTGGACGACGCCTGGGTGCCGATACCCGCAGCATCACCATTTTGATCATCATCAACTTCGCCTTCTCGTTTATCTTCTCGGGTATTTCCTGGCAGGGACACTTGGGCGGTTTCCTCACCGGACTGGCCGCTTCCACACCAGTGGTCTTGGCAGATAAGAAACTTGCAGCCGGTGCCACCCCAGCAGTGCGTAAACGCACAAGCCGACTGACCTGGCTCGGCCTGGCGCTCGTCGCCGTCGTGCTGGTGGCACTGACGTTTATCGGGGCGTTGCTGATCGACACGCAGGCGCTGCTTGGCAGTTAGTCTGCTGTGGACAAGTCAGAAGTTAACCACAGTTTTCCCACACGATCTCCACAGGTTATCCACATAAATTGTGGATAACCTCGGCATACTCAGCCAAGCCATCGAGTTATCCACAGTTTTATGCACAATGTGGAGAATTACATGTGTGTAATTTGGGGATAGCGGTGGAAAACTACCGCCAACGGGTCATCATGACGAAACCAACCATGGCCAAGCCGAAACCGACGACGATATTCCACCCGCCAATACCGGGGATTGGCCACTGACCGCCCGGCACCAGATAAAACACCATGATCCACACCAGCCCGAGGATCAATAAGCCAAACATGATGGACTTGTACCAGACGGGCAGTGGCTCGGGCTGGTTATCGACCGCCATGAGCGCGGCATCCAATTCGGATTGCTGGTTGCGGGGCTTGCGGGGCTTCTTGGATGATGCCAATGGGATTCCTATTCAACAGGGGAGCGTATACTAACGACAGTATTCTACGTGGCTACATCACGTCCCGCAGTGTATCTTGACCCGAAGGATCAACTGGATGTCAGATCTCGGTGTGCAACCGCTCACGCGCCGTCAGGCGCACCGTCAGTCCACCCGTCGAAAACGCCGCAAACGCCCACCGCGCCCAACTTTTCTGGGCGTCGTCGGCGAACTGCTTATCACCGCAGGCATCTTCGTCTTGTTATTTGTGGTGTGGGAGCTGTATTGGACCAATCTCGGGGCCAACCGCGATGCCCAAGCCCACCGTGAGACGATTTCTGAATCGTTTTCGGAACATTACACCGGCTTTGATGGTAATGGCGCGGACCCCGCGGTGCCCGGCGTGCCGGGGGAGGCCTGGGGGCTGCTATATGTACCACGCTTCGGACCGGACTATTCGGTCCCGGTGCTGGAGGGTACCGGCACGGAAATCGACTCTGCCGTGTTGGGCCGTTACGAAAACTCGCCGGCACCCGGTGAAGAAGGCAACCTCGCGCTGGCTGGGCACCGCCAAACCTACGGTGCGGTGCTCTGGGATATGGACCAGTTGCAAGAAGGCGACCGCCTGTACTTACAAACCGCCAACGGATGGTGGGTCTATGAAACACGCAAGGTCCACATCGTTCAACCCTCGGCGGTAGAAGTCTTAGACCCCAATCCGCTGGATCCTGGCGGCCCGGCCGATGGGCAATGGCTGACCTTGACCACCTGTCACCCGCCCTACACCGTACTGGAACGCATGATCACCCACGCCGAGCAGGTGGAGTTTGTTCCGCTGGCCGAGGGACCACCGGCTGAGATCGCCGACGCCGTCAACGTCGCAGATTTTGAGCCCGAACCCCAAGCTGGTATCCACACCCCAGAACATAATGACGCCGTTATTCACCACGGCCTGAGCGAGGAGGCCTAGTCATGTACGCCTGGTTTTTTCACCTGCTGCCCGGACCAACCTGGTTCCGTTGGATCCTCGTGTTAGCACTGCTGGCGGTGGTTGTGGTGGTCCT
>NZ_DYXC01000039.1 GCF_020742345.1 Enteractinococcus helveticum
CATATCAATGGCCAACCGTTGGCCGAACTCGAGGGCTAAGAAAGCACCGATACCGTCATGTCCCAGAATTCTTCGTCAGCACGCGCAACGGTTCAGCCCATCAAAGCGCACCCGGTGCGCCACCCCGGCCGTTGGATTGCCGCCACCGTGGTGCTCGCCCTGGCCGCACTGTTTGTGATTAGCGCCGTCAATAATGAAAACTACGGCTGGGATGTCTACCGGCAGTACCTATTTGATACCCGCATTGCCACCGCAGCACTTCACACCCTGGCACTGACCGTATTGTCCATGCTGATCGGTGTGATTCTGGGAGCCATCCTGGCCATCATGCGCATGTCACCCAATCCGGTACTGCGTGCCGTGGCGTGGGTCTATCTGTGGATCTTTCGTGGCACACCGGTATATGTGCAATTGGTGTTCTGGGGCCTGATGGGCTCGCTCTATCAGACACTGAATTTGGGCTTTACCGAAGTCGATTTGCAGGGCCTGTTGAGCAATATGTTCTTGCTGGCCGTGATCGGCCTGGCGCTGAATGAAGCAGCCTATATGGCCGAAATTGTACGTACTGGTATTCAAGCGGTACCGGTTGGCCAAATTGAGGCATCACAGGCTCTGGGGATGAGCTGGTGGCTGACCATGCGCCGCACCGTACTGCCTCAGGCTATGAAGATCATCGTCCCGCCCACCGGCAACGAAGTGATTTCCATGCTCAAGACGACGTCGCTGGTCGTGGCCGTGCCGTATTCTCTGGAACTGTACGGTCGCTCAATGGATATTGCCAACGCGCTCTTTGATCCGGTGCCGATGCTGTTAGTTGCCGCAACCTGGTATCTGGCGGTGACCTCCGTGTTGATGGTTGGCCAGCATTACCTGGAGAAATACTATGATCGCGGCATCACCCGCGAGCTGACACCCAAACAGTTGGCAGCGCTGACCGATGCCGAAGGCACCGCCGGCGGCAATGTGACCGTGGTGAGCGAAAGGGGAACCCGATGAGCCAGAACACAACCAATGTTGTTCCGATGATTGATGCCCAACAGGTGCATAAGTCCTATGGCCAAGTCGAGGTGCTCAAAGGCATCAACCTGACGGTGAATCCCGGTGAGGTGGCCTGTCTGATTGGGCCGTCTGGTTCGGGCAAATCCACCATGCTGCGCTGCGTGAACCATCTGGAAAAAATTACGGCCGGGCGGATCTATGTTGACGGCGAGCTGATCGGCTACCAGGAAAAGAACGGCGAACTCTACGAGATCTCGGCCAAGCAGGCCGCTCGGCAGCGAGCCGAAATCGGCATGGTGTTCCAACAGTTCAACCTATTTCCACACCGCACCGCGCTGGAGAACATTATCGAAGCACCGGTGCAGGTCAACGGCGAGTCCACCACTTCTGCCACCAAGCGCGCCCGCGAACTCTTAGCCTCGGTGGGTCTGGCCGGCAAGGAGCACAACTATCCCGCACAACTGTCAGGTGGGCAGCAACAGCGTGTGGCTATTGCCCGGGCCGTGGCAATGCGGCCCAAACTCATGCTGTTTGATGAGCCGACCTCCGCGCTGGACCCCGAACTCGTCGGCGACGTCCTGCGGGTCATGAAGCAGCTCGCCCACGACGGGATGACCATGCTGGTGGTTACCCACGAAATGGGTTTCGCCCGGGAGGTCGCCGATACCGTGGCCTTCATGGACGGCGGTGTGGTCGTCGAAGCCGGACCGCCGTCGCAAGTGCTCGACAATCCACAACAGGAACGCACCCAGAGCTTCCTGTCTTCGATCCTGTAAAAGCCCAACGACGACGTCGACTCCTCGCGCGGAGGGACCGACATCGTCATGGCGTATTGGCTAGTTCGCGGTGGCTTTGCGAATCAACACGTAGTTCAACACGCCCAGCACGATGGTAGCCAGCAGTCCGTAACCTGCCAGGGTGTACGCGTTTTGTTCATTGATCCAGGCCCCAACGTGTGGCCACCACTGGTTGGTGGTGATCAGCGCCACCACGCCGAGGATGACCACGATCAGTCCGATGATCACCGTCCACAGGATTGGGATGGACACCCGGCGGTATAAGATCGCCCAGAAGAAGCCGAAGCACATGAAGAACAGGGCCACGACCGCGGCCACGGCTCCAACGCCTACCATTCCACCGACGTCTTCGAATGACGGGGACCCAAAGATATACATGTGGTTCCCAAAGCCATCCGTGGCGCATTCGACAAAGTAGGCCAGCATGGCCGCGATGCCATAGCCCAGCGCGACCACCAGGAAGGTCAGGTAGGTGCCCATCAAATAGACGCGGCGGCTATAGCTCAGCGCCAACGAGAAGGGGAACGTGTGGGATCCCGTGTAGCCTGCCATAAAGGCCAGGTACCAGATGGTAGCTTGGGCGGCACCGGTTGCATGTAACGGTTCTTGTGCCGGGATGCGATCGGGGAATTGTGAATCCACCAGGAACAAGACACCGTAGCCGAACGCCCATGCGATCACGAAGATCGCGATCGGCAGCCAGATGAATGAGTACCGGACTGCAAACTGCAGACGGAAGACCGCGGGCACTCGGGCGAAACTTGACCGATGCGGCAGCGTTGGTTGTGCAGTTGTGGTAGTCATCAGAAACCCTCCGATGCGGTATTGTTCTGCCCGTTTTTGCGCGTCATGTGCACAATGAGCTGTTGTAGGGATACGGGGATGAGATCGAGATCGAGGTCTTTGACCAGGCAGTGTTCTTCAGCATTGAGTTTGCCCAGCACGGTGACCCGAGCGATGCGGCCGAGATCTTCGCGGTCCAGGACATCACGATTGCCCACGACTTGTGCCACCGCATCGGCGCGGCCGACGACGGTCACTGCGCGTTCGGCGAGCGCTTCGGCGGATTCATCCACCATGATCTTGCCTTGATCAATGACCACGACATGTTCCAACAAGTGGGAAATCTCATCGATCAGGTGTGAGGAAACCACGATGGTTCGGGGGTGTTCTGAGTAGTCCTGCAAGAGCCGGTCATAGAACAGTTGCCGCGCGACTGCGTCTAGTCCCATATAAGGTTCATCGAACACGGTCAGTGGCGCCCGGGACGCCAGCCCGATGATGACGCCGACCGCGGACTTTTGTCCGCGCGACATCTTTTTAATCGTCGTCTTCATCGGCACCCGAAACTCTTGGATCAGTTGCTGGGCGAAGTCCTCATCCCAGTTTTCGAAAGCTTCGCGAGCTGC
>NZ_DYXC01000040.1 GCF_020742345.1 Enteractinococcus helveticum
CATATCAATGGCCAACCGTTGGCCGAACTCGAGGGCTAAGAAAGCACCGATACCGTCATGTCCCAGAATTCTTCGTCAGCACGCGCAACGGTTCAGCCCATCAAAGCGCACCCGGTGCGCCACCCCGGCCGCTGGATTGCCGCCACCGTGGTGCTCGCCCTGGCCGCACTGTTTGTTATTAGCGCCGTCAATAATGAAAATTACGGTTGGGATGTCTACCGGCAATACCTATTTGATACCCGCATCGCCACCGCAGCACTCCACACCCTGGCGCTGACCGTATTGTCCATGCTGATCGGCGTTATCCTGGGCGCCATCCTGGCCATCATGCGTATGTCACCCAACCCGGTACTGCGCGCCGTGGCCTGGGTCTACCTGTGGATCTTCCGTGGCACGCCCGTATATGTCCAACTGGTGTTCTGGGGCCTGATGGGCTCGCTCTACCAGACACTGAATCTAGGCTTTACCGAAATCGATTTACAGGGCCTGTTGAGCAATATGTTCTTGCTGGCCGTGATCGGCCTGGCACTGAACGAAGCGGCCTATATGGCCGAGATTGTGCGCACCGGTATTCAAGCGGTACCCGTTGGCCAAATTGAGGCATCACAGGCCCTGGGCATGAGCTGGTGGCTAACCATGCGCCGCACCGTGCTGCCCCAGGCCATGAAGATCATCATCCCGCCGACCGGCAATGAAGTGATTTCCATGCTCAAGACGACGTCGTTGGTCGTGGCCGTGCCGTATTCCCTGGAACTGTATGGGCGCTCGATGGATATCGCCAACGCGCTCTTCGATCCGGTGCCGATGCTGCTGGTGGCCGCGACCTGGTACCTGGCGGTGACCTCCGTGCTGATGGTCGGCCAGCATTACCTGGAGAAATACTACGATCGCGGCATCACCCGCGAGCTGACACCCAAACAGTTGGCAGCGCTGACCGATGCCGAAGGCACCGCCGGCGGCAACGTGACCGTGGTGGACGAGAGGGGAACCCGATGAGCCAGAACGCAACCAATGTTGTCCCGATGATTGATGCCCAGCAGGTGCACAAGTCCTATGGCCAAGTCGAGGTGCTCAAAGGCATCGACCTGACGGTCAATCCCGGCGAGGTGGCCTGTCTGATTGGGCCGTCTGGTTCGGGCAAATCCACCATGCTGCGCTGTGTGAACCATCTGGAAAAAATCACGGCCGGGCGGATTTATGTTGACGGCGAGCTGATCGGTTACCGCGAAAAGAACGGCGAACTCTACGAGATTTCAGCCAAGCAAGCTGCTCGGCAGCGAGCCGAAATCGGCATGGTGTTCCAACAGTTCAATCTGTTTCCGCACCGCACCGCACTGGAGAACATTATCGAAGCACCAGTGCAGGTCAACGGCGAGTCCACCGCCTCGGCAACCAAGCGCGCCCGAGAACTCTTAGCTTCGGTGGGCTTGGCCGGTAAAGAATACAACTATCCCGCCCAACTGTCCGGTGGTCAACAACAGCGAGTAGCCATTGCCCGGGCCGTGGCGATGCGTCCCAAACTCATGCTGTTTGATGAACCGACTTCCGCGTTGGATCCCGAGTTGGTCGGCGATGTCCTCAAGGTCATGAAACAGCTGGCCAACGACGGGATGACCATGTTAGTGGTCACCCACGAAATGGGTTTCGCCCGTGAAGTCGCCGATACGGTGGCCTTTATGGACGGAGGCGTCGTGGTGGAGGCCGGTCCGCCGTCACAAGTGCTGGACAACCCACAACAGGAACGCACCCAAAGCTTCCTGTCATCGATCCTGTAAAAGCATGCCGTGGTGGCCTGCCACCGCACCACATCAAGCGACCATACTTTTTGCGAATCGACTGCTACTGAGAATTTCGAGCCGAATTTTCCCATTAGTGGGGCACTTTAAAAAAGAATGATGCCGGCCCCTCGAAGTGAGGGACCGGCATCATGAGTGTTATGGGTTATCCAGCGGTAGCCTTGCGAATGAGCAGGTAGTTCACCCCACCCAGTGCAATGACGGCCAGCAAGCCCCAGCCCGCCAGACTGAACGCGTTCTGGTCAACGAACCACATGCCGATATTGCCCCACCAGGCGTTCTGAGTAATCAGGACCACTGCGCCCAGAAGGGCAATGACGACGCCAATGATGACGGCCCACAGGATCAGGATGGAAACCCGGCGGTACAGGATCGCCCAGAAGAATCCGAAGCACATGAAAAACAGGACCACCACGGTGTACATGGCACCAACCCCGACTCCCCCACCGTAGTCTTCAAAGACTGGCGAACCGAAGACGTAAATGTGGCGGCCGAAACCGTCGGTGAGCCGTTCAATGTAGTAGGCGAGCATCGCGGCCACACCGTAGCCGAGCGAAACTGCCAGGAAGGTCAGATACGTGCCCATCAAATAGACGCGGCGACTATAGCTCAGTGCCAACGAGAACGGGAACGTGTGCGAGGCGGTGTAGGCGGCCATGAATGCCAGGTACCAGATGGTTGCCTGGGAGGCACCCGTCGAGTTCAGTGGTTCTTGTGCTGCGATGCGGTCTGGCATTTGCGAATCGATAAAGAAACCGATCCCAGCCCCCAGGGCCCATGCCAGGACGAAAATAAACATCGGCAACCAGATAAACGAGTACGGGACCGCGAACTGCAGCCGGAAGGCCGCCGGCACTCGGGCGAAACTGGACCGGTGAGAATTGGCTGGTTGTGCAGTTGTGGTAGTCATCAGAAACCCTCCGATGCGTTGTCTTGCCCGTTTTTGCGCGTCATGTGCACAATGAGCTGTTGTAGGGATACGGGAATGAGATCAAGATCCAGATCCTTGATCAGGCAGTGCTCTTCGGCGTCGAGTTTGCCCAGCACCGTCACGCGAGCAATACGACCAAGGTCTTCGCGGTCCAGCACCTCGCGGTTTCCAACAACCTGGTTGACGGCGTCGGCACGCCCCACGAGGGTCACCGCCCGGTCGGCCAGTTCTTCGGCAGATTCATTGACCATGATCTTGCCCTGATCAATCACCACCACGTGCTCCAATAGATGCGAAATCTCATCAATCAGGTGTGAGGACACCACAATGGTGCGTGGATGTTGGGAGTAGTCCTGCAGCAGCCGGTCATAAAACAGCTGCCGGGCAACGGCGTCCAAGCCCATATACGGTTCATCGAAAACGGTTAGCGGTGCCCGGGACGCCAAACCAATGATGACGCCGACCGCGGACTTTTGTCCGCGCGACATCTTTTTAATCGTCGTCTTCATCGGCACCCGAAACTCTTGGATCAGTTGCTGGGCGAAGTCCTCATCCCAGTTTTCGAAAGCTTCGCGAGCTGC
>NZ_DYXC01000041.1 GCF_020742345.1 Enteractinococcus helveticum
CCTATGATCCGGCGACCATCCAAGCGTTAGTACCCAAGGAACTAACCGTTCAACAGTGGGACGGCAAAACCTGGGTCGGTATTACACCGTTTCGCATGACCGACGTCCGCCTGCCTGGCCTCCCGGCGTTACCGAGTTGGACGGCTTTTCCGGAGCTGAATATTCGGACGTATGTGCGCACGGCAGACGGGCCCGACGGCATCTGGTTCCTAGGCTTGCTAGTACCGCTGTTGAGTTTCAGTGCTGCAGCATGCAGCATTGGGCTACCATATCAACGGTCATCCTCACAAATTTCCGTCGACGGATCCCACTGGAAGTATCGGTTCGACACCCCGCATCCGATGCGACTGACTCATCATGACTGGTTTTCGGCTTCCGTCGAGGTGGGGGAGCGGCTGGCCGAAGCGGATCGGACACCGTGGCTTGAAAGTGTAACTGGACGGTGGACGGCGTTTCATCGCCGAGCAGGCGTCATGTGGGGGACCCCGGTGTATCACGAGCCGTGGGAACTGTATGCTGCGAGCGGCGTCGGAAATCTTACTGCACCACTGCGCTGGGCGGGTCTGCCGGAACCCGAAGACGAGCCGGTCGTGCACGCATCCTATACGGTGCACTCCCGGCTCGGTCTGCCTCGGCGGGCCTGAGTTATTGCGGTTTAGGGTTCTTCGAGCAGCTCGGTGACCAGGGCAGCGATGCGGCTGCGCTCGGATCGGGTGAGGGTCACGTGGCCGAACAACGGGTTCCCCTTCAAAATTTCGACCACAGCAGCAACGCCGTCGTGCCGACCAACTCGCAGGTTATCGCGCTGGGCGACGTCGTGGGTGAGGACAATTTTGGAGTTCTGGCCCATGCGCGACATCACGGTCAGCAGCACGTTTTTCTCCAAGGACTGGGCTTCGTCCACGATCACCCAGGCGTCGTGGAGGCTGCGACCACGGATGTGAGTCAGCGGCAGGACTTCGAGCAGGTTGCGCGCCATAACCTCTTTGAGCACATTCTCGCTGACCAGCGCACCCAGGGTATCGAAGACCGCCTGGGCCCAGGGGTTCATTTTTTCTTCCTCGGTGCCGGGCAGGTAGCCGAGTTCTTGACCCCCGACGGCGTAGAGCGGGCGGAACACAATAATTTTCTTGTGTTCGCGGCGTTCCAGCACGGTTTCCAGGCCGGCGCACAGTGCGAGCGCGGATTTACCGGTCCCGGCGCGACCACCCATGGACACGATGTCGATGTTGCGGTCCAGCAGCATGTCGATGGCTAGGCGCTGTTCGGCTGAGCGCCCGTGGACTCCGAAGACTTCGCGGTTACCGCGCACCACCTCAACGTATTTGTGCGCGGTTGCGTCTATTTTGACCCGGCCCAGGGCTGATCCTTTGGGCGAGGAGATGATCAGTCCGGTGTTGGTGGGTAGCTCCGTGGCGTCGTCGAGCTCAATGCGTTCACCATCGTAGAGATTGGTGACCTGTTCTTCGGTGGCTTCGATTTCGGCCAGGCCGGTCCAGCCGGAATCGGTGACCCACTCGTTGCGGTATTCATCGGCGTCCAGACCCATGGCTGCGGCCTTGACGCGCATGGGCAGGTCCTTGGAAACCACGGTGACGGTGCGGCCTTCGTCGGCGAAGTTCTTGGCCACCGCCAGAATGCGTGAATCGTTGTCGCCCTGGCGGAAGCCTGCCGGCAGTATGGTTTCGGTGATGTGGTTGAGTTCAACCAGCAGGTGGCCGCCGTCGTCGTTGAGTGGGATCGGCTGGTTCAGCGAGCCGTGGCGGATGCGCAGATCGTCGAGGAGGCGCAGCGCGGAGCGGGCGTAGTAGCCCAGTTCCGAGTCGTGGCGTTTCTTTTCTAACTCGGTGATGACGACGACGGGGATGATCACTTCGTGTTCGGCAAAGCGCAGGATGGCTTTGGGATCCGAGAGCAGCACGGAAGTGTCGATGACATAAGACTTTTGCGCCACAGCCGTTGCAACGGTGGCGTCAACTTGGTCTTCAGGAATGCCAGTTGGTGTATTGAGCGAGGCCACGGTGTCTCCAGACCGAAGACGGCGGCAGTTCCGGTGCCAAACTGTGGGCGAGTGCATCGGATTCGGAACTCTTCCCCAAGGTCGAATTCAGTGACAGCGCCCGGTGGTTTTGGAGCGGGTGCCAGCCCGTCTTCACATCGTATCGCGGGTTGGGTTGGTCTCGGTCGGCCCTGAGCCTTGGCAGCTGCCAGGAACCGTACCGGCCCCTCGTCTCGCTTGGCATAAACCTTTGGGCCTTCCGGTCAGGTTGTTCTGACACTTCTCAATCTACGGGGGCACGGGCGCTACAGGAAGATTCGCGAGGCAAAAGCCGGGTTACATTTTGATAAACAGTTGATAGCGTGCGGCTCAACCCCCGGGCATCGCACCTAGTCGCCAACGGCGTCGAAGCGTTCGCGGGCGGCCAGCACATCACCCGCGTAGGTTTCGGCCCAGGTGCGTAGCGCGCCCAGCGGCAAAATCAGGGTGCGGCCCAAATCGGTCAGCTCATAGTCGACCCCCCAGTGGTATTGCAAGCCGATCACCTCAACTGGACCATGCTAGCTCCGGCCAAAAGATAGCTCCCGGCGCGCGAGGATTGCTTCAGACGTCGGCTTCCTTTTTGCTACGGGGATTGAGCGGATCCGACAACTGATGGTCCAAGCCAGAGGTCGAGTCTACGTTAGAGACCTAGTTCGACGTTGAGCTCCTTGTGTGAAACTGTGGGACCCGGATCTTTGCGAGCCTCAGCCGCTGCACGAATGTCTTCCTGATCCTCCAGTGCAGCCATTGCGCGATCGAATAAATCCGGGGAGACCAGAACGGCACGTCGAGTGGCACCGCGAGAAGTAATTTCAACGGGCTCTCGCTGCGCAGCAGCGATGTAGTCGCTTTGATTATTTCGGAACTGCGAGAGGGTAACAGATGTCATAGATCAATTGTACTTCTTGTACAAGTTGTACTTAACTGTCTTCATTCTGAAGAGTAGTCCCCATGACGATCATGGCCTCATCCTGCGGAAGTCTTTCCATGCATAAACCCACACAGCCTCGGTGGTTTCAGAGGGAACATCCGTAGCGTTTGATCAGGCAGGTTGCCATAGAGATCTCGCTACACGCCGAGGAAATGTAGGCTGCTTTCTCTACCCACGGTGGCCAATGATGCGATGTCAAAAGTACCTCCGCGCGATCCCCTAAACGTGAAATAGCTTCCGTCAGATACCGGGACCATACATGTGGATCTCTGACCAGACCATCGCGCAACGTTCTCAGCCATGCACAGCGCGGTAGCGAGCGATGTAAAAATACATTTCAGCAGGGGCTTTGGCACCTGGAGCCATTTGGAACTCAAACGCAACACCGTCAATGTCAAGAGTTTCGCCGGTTTCATGAATCTCCAAGCTTGGAGGAATGATGCCGGCTTGCCCACTAGAAGTGGCCTACCCCAGCCCGGCTCCAACTGATCCCTTGGACTCGCCCTCATGCGAGGAGCCATACATATAACCCACACGTCGTCCCATGGCAGTACCGGCATACACATTCTCTGCAATGGCGTGCTCCGAAAAGCCTTCAAGAGCGATGATTTTGATGGAACCAGCCTCAACGCCTCGGACGGCTCGACGATGTCCAGTACACCACCAAAATGGTCGACAGGCGAGTGAGTAAAAATAACCGTTACATTTTTTCGTTTGCTGCGATGCCCGCCGTAGAAATCGAAAGCCACCGTAGCAGTCTCCGCTGAGATCAAAGGATCGATGACAATGACACCGGGGTTGGTTTCTATCAGTGACATTACTGATAAGTCGAATCCACGGGCTTGATACAGGCCCTCGACAACCTAAAACAACCCCTGCTTGGCTACAAGTTGTGATTGTCTCCAGAGGCTTGGGTTCACCGATAGCGGGGCGTTACCTTCAAGGAAGTCATAACTCGCCAAATCCCAGATGACTTTGCCGTCAGCGTCTTTGATGGTTGGTTCGTCCAAAGTTCGGAGAAAACCTCGATTCGCGGCTCGTCAGTCGGGCTAGGTCCAATCAGATCCTTTATAAAATTTTCGGTCGCCTTATGGCCCATGAAAGTCTGTTCCTGACCGAGCTCAGCTACGCCGTTGCTTCGGTGGATGAGATACACACGAACGTTATGAAACTGCAGAAAGACCAAGAAGAAGTACCAAATAATAACTCAGAAATCACGCCAGAAATCCACTGGATCACTCCTTTATTTGCACAAGCTTTGGTACTCTCTTAGAGAGTTGTACTTCATTTATATACTCGACGAATCGTGGCACGCGCACACACCCAAAACGGGGTGAGCTCTTTGATTCTTCGTATTTGACCTCAATTTTCACTTGACTAAACATTTCCATCTCACCTCGCGTTTGTGGGTGACGAGCAGAGCCAAACTAGCTCTAGTGACAAGAAGGGGAACCTGCGCCAAGAGATTATTTCAGGTGTAGGTTCCCGTCGTGTCCATCCGAAGAGCTACATCTCTGCACCAGCTCCTTGGAGTGAGATGATGGTATTGAGCTCGGAGGTAGATGTCATGGAACAGATTCTTATTCGCAACCTACCTGCTGGGACCAAGGCTGCCATACGTGTGCTAGCAGAACGCCATGGTCGATCCGTTGAAGCGGAAGTCCATGCAATAATCGCAGCGGCTTTGGAACACGAACCCATCAGCATTAACGACATGTTGAGCATGGACGAGGGAGCCGAAATCGAATTTGAACTTCCGCCACTTCACCTCGCAGCACGCGAACCGGAACTATGACCTACTTATTAGACACCAACGTCGTGTCAGCATTCAGAGTCCGCCGGAGGCAACCAAGCGGTCGAGGCTTGGGCTGCGACGTCCCTAGTAAAGATCCTTCCGGGATCTATCGTGCCGGAGACAAATAAACCCGCGTTTTCTACAGCGAACTTAGGCTTGGAGGTCCTGCAGGAACGCACCGGCCAGCCTGGCCAGGTACTCAGGATCTTGGGCCCCACACATTTCTCGCACCGAGTGCATTGACAACAGGCCAACGCCGGCGTCGATGGTTTCAATCCCCAGTCGGGTCGCAGAAATCGGGCCGATGGTTGAGCCAGAAGGCTGCGTGTTCTTGGAAACAAACACCTGGTGGGGGATACCGGCCTGCTCAGCCCAGCGGTTGAACTGGGCGGCGCCGCGGCCATCTGACAGGTAGCGCTGGGTGGCGTTGACCTTCAAAATCGGGCCGTGATTTGGCTTCGGCTGATGTTCCGGGTCGTGACGGTCCGCATAATTCGGGTGGACCAGGTGCCCGCCGTCGGCCGAGAGCAGTTTCGAATGCGCAATAATCGAGCGGTGCAGGTGCACCGGGATGTTCTGACTGGCCATGATCAGGGTGAGCATTTCATCGAGCATCGGCCCGCCGGCACCGGTGCGGGTTTCGGAGCCGACTTCCTCGTGGTCAAAGGCCGCCAACACGGTAATGTGTTCGGATTCGGCATCCAACAGGGCGCGCAAACCAGCATGCACCGAGAGTAAATTATCCAGGCGCGGGGCGGCAAAGAAATCATTGTCGATGCCGATGGTGGCGGGTTCTTGCGTGTCGGTTAGCACCAGGTCAAAGCCCTTAATCTGAGCCGGGTCAACCTCTGCATGCTGGGCGATCGCGGCGAGAATATCGGCGTCACCACCAGCGCCAACAATCGGTACCAGGTGCTGTTGGCGGTCGAGTTTCAAACCGTCATTGACGCTGCGATCCAGGTGAATAGCAAGCTGCGGGATCCGTGCCATGGACGGGGTACGGACCAGGTGTGCGCCGTCGTCGGTAATCAACCGTCCGGCAAAGCCCAAGTCGCGATCCAGCCACGAGTTGACTAACACGCCGCCGTAGATTTCCACGCCCACGCGGTTGTAACCGGCCGAGGTGTTATTTGGCAGCGGTTTGACCCGGAAGGTGGGGGAGTCGGTGTGGGCGCCGATGATACGGAAGCTTGGGTGCTGGGGCAGGTTTTCGGGGATGCGCCAGGCGATGACCGCGCCGTCACGAACCAAGACGTACCCACCGGGTTGGCTTGGCAGATCGCCGGGTGCGTCGTCGACCACTGTGAAACCAGCATCGGCTGCGCGGGCGGCTACCTGCGCGGTGACATGGTAGGGCGAGGGGGAGGCGTGAATGAATGCGGCAAGGTCATCAAGATATTGCGTCATGGGTTTCAGTCTAGGCCGGAGTTCGCGGCAGCGGGACGTTTGCTGCGTTTGCGCAACACGAAACGGTCTGGCGCGCCGTCGAATTCGGCGCCGGAGGGGTCGTCGTCGGGCAGCAACTGGGAGTCAGCGTGGCGCAGGCTGTTTCGCACCCGGTCTTGGTTGGGATCGTACATGTCCATGATCACGCGCAGCATCAGATAAATGAGGACGACGACGTGGCCGGCGACGGCCAGCAGGTAGAGCTTTTCGTCGAGCTGGTGCTGGACGTCGTATTCGGAAATTGGCCCGGCCAGATAAGCCCAGATGGCCCAGAAGTGCAGCAGTTCAACGGCCGAGAAGATTAAGAAATCGCGCCAGTTGGGTAGCGCAAGCACCAGTAGCGGGATAATCCACAGCACAAATTGCGGCGAGTACACCTTATTGACCAGGATGAATGCCGCAACGATCAGGAACATCAGTTGAGCCAGGCGGGGTCGGTGCTTGGTGGTCAGGCCGATGACGGCGATGATCGCGCAGAGGACGAAAAATGACCAGAAGGCCAGGCTGGAGAGCAGTTGACCGGGGATCTCAGTGTCGGTTGCGGTGGCGTAGGTGTGCCAGATCGAGGACCAGCCGGGTGGGCGGTCGGAAGAGAATTCGTAAAATACGCCCCAGGCGCCCGGGTTGAGCAGCATCATGGGCAGGTTGACGAGTAACCAGGTTACGGCGGCTGCCGCGGCTGTGATGAGCAACGGATAGTAGCGTGCGGTGCGGATGGCCAGCACGAGGATGGCACCCACCAGGAACAGTGGGAAGACTTTGACTGCGGTGCCCAGGCCAATGAGCACGCCGGCCCAGACGTTTCGGTGTTTGGCAAAAGCCCACATTGCCGCGACCATGGACGCCACAGCCCACATGTCCCAGTTAATGAATCCGGCGAAGATAATTCCGGGTGCCACAGCAACCATGGTGGCATCCCAGTACCGGATCCCGGCGAGTTTGGCCACGATCAGTACGGTACCAATCCACAGGGCGACGATGGCCAAGAAGTTTAGGTCATAAAACACCAGGTTTGCACCAGCGTCGATCCCCAGAATTTCCGATACGCGAGTCAGACCGTGAGCTAACCAGGCGATCAGGGAGGCGACTACGGCGATGAGGATTGGGTATTCAAATGCGCTATCGGTGCGGAAAGGTGCCCAGGGGTCGGAAGCAAATCCACGCGAGGTCCACAGTCCGGTCCAGTCCGAGTAGCAGCCACCGAAATATACTTCGGGTGCTCCCCAGCCGCGGATGCGGCACGGCGATTTCAACAAAGCCGCTATCAGCGCTGCCCCGACCGTTAAGATGATCAAAATGTGGCCGGGCGCAAAGAATGTGCGGATCCGTCCGGGCAGCGTGTGTTTGCCTCTCGGAGCGATTCGACTGTGATGCGTTGTAGCGGTTTCGGGTCGCGGATCAACTGCCGTCAGATCATCACTTCTACTCGCCATGAGCAAAAGTCTACCGCTGCCACTACCCACGTCACCCAGATCAAGCAGCAGGTCGTGGTTTTGTTGATCAGGCGGAGGGCTCATTTAGCGGTCGTAGATTCGGCTCCTATGACCGAGATCGATAGCTACGATAATAAAATCAGTGTCTTGAATATCGCAGATAATTCGGTAATCACCGATCCTGTAACTCCAGTACCCTTTGAGCGGGCCGGTAAGAGGCTTTCCCTTGCTCCGTGGGTCTTCAAGCTCGGCAATAGTTCGAAGAGCGGCTCGGAGTGTTCGAACTACCTGAGGGTGTAACTTCCGAAGAGTTCGGTGCACTGCAGCATCCAGCTGGACTGACCATTTCACTCGATTTCATCCAGCACGGTCGAGTCAACCGGTAGATTGTCGAGCTCAAGCTCCCGTTCAACTTCATCCAGCGAAACGGTCTCACGACGGCCTGCACGAATATCGGCACCGCGCTGTGCGACAGAGTATTCCCATTCAAGTCGATCTAAACCTGAGGTAATCAATTCACGCAGATAGAAAGATTTGGAACGGTTAGTTTCTGCTGCAAGGTGCTCAAGGCGTCGATCAATGTCAGCGGGCAGGCGGAGAGAGGTGGGAACAGTATTGGCGACCATAACGAAAATTCCAATGACTACGTGTAGTCAAAAGTATACACTGCCGTAGAACCTTGTTCGCACCGCTCCGATACAGGCAATTGAAACTCATGCTCCCAAAGACCGAGCAGATAGGAGGCCACTCGCCGTCAGCGGAAGTCGATCGCTTCACGCGGTAGAATCCCATCACTTTCCGGCCGACCCTGTTGAGCTGTCGTACAATACGAAAAGTCCATTGCTTTTCTCTAGATTTTTCGTGACCAAGGAGTTTCGTGCTGTCCAACCAAAAAGTTCGCGTAGCAATCGCCGGTCTGGGCAACTGCGCAACCTCACTGATCGAAGGCGTTGAATACTATAAAGATGCTTCGCCCGACGACACCGTACCCGGCCTGATGCACGTTCAATTCGGGGACTACCACGTCTCCGATTTGGAATTTGTGACCGCCTTCGACGTTGACGCCAAAAAAGTTGGCCTCGACATCTCCAAAGCGATGCGCGCTTCCGAGAACAACACCATCAAGCTCACCGACGTCCCCGAAACCGGTGTCACAGTATTGCGCGGTCCAACCCTAGATGGTTTGGGCAAGTACTACCGCGAAACCATTGAGGAATCTGACGCCGAACCCGTCGACGTCGTACAACAGCTCAAAGACGACAACGTCGATGTGCTGGTGTGCTATCTGCCGGTCGGTTCCGAACAGGCCGCTAAATACTATGCCCAGGCTGCCATCGATGCCGGCGTGGCCTTCGTCAACGCGCTGCCGGTGTTTATCGCTTCGGATGAGTGCTGGGCGCAAAAATTCACCGACGCCAGTGTCCCAATCGTCGGCGACGATATCAAATCCCAGATCGGTGCCACCATCACCCACCGGGCCTTGGCTGCGCTCTTTGAATCCCGCGGCGTGACCGTGGATCGGACCTACCAGCTCAATGTTGGCGGCAACATGGACTTCAAGAACATGTTGGAACGCGAGCGCTTAGAATCCAAGAAGATCTCCAAGACCCAAGCTGTGACCTCCAATCTCAAGGCCGAATTAGACGAAAAAGACGTCCACATTGGCCCATCCGACTATGTCTCCTGGCTGGATGACCGCAAGTGGGCTTTCGTTCGTCTGGAGGGACGGAACTTCGGTGACGCCCCAGTATCGCTGGAATACAAACTGGAAGTCTGGGATGCCCCGAACTCCGCCGGTGTGATCATTGATGCGATCCGGGCTGCCAAAATCGCCCTGGACCGCAAGATCGGTGGCCCTATCCTGTCGGCGTCGAGCTACTTCATGAAATCGCCCCCAGTTCAGCACCACGATGACATGGCACACGAACTCGTAGAAGCCTTCATTCGTGGGGAGATTGAACGCTAGAGTCCTCCACGATTCAGCCGGCTGCCCTGTTTCTCAACACGGTGTGTCGATACACTAACAGCATGACGACCTTTGCGAATGTTGGCTCATTGGGGACCAAGCCGGGCAAGCGGGATGCTGTGGTAGAAATTCTCACGCGTTTGAATCCCGATCTCATAGAAGCAGGCTGTCTAGTCTATGAGGTCGGTGTCCGAGACGATGAACCAGATACGGTGTTCGTGGTGGAACTGTGGGAATCTGAGACAGCGCACAAACAATCACTGCAGCTACAAAGCGTCAAAGACTCGATTAACGACGCCATTCCGCTGTTATCGGGCCAGTTTGATGGTGAACATTTCACGGTCCTTGGTTCTCCGCTGCGCAATATGCCGCGCTAAACCCGCTCGAGAATTCACCCATTTTCTAACCATCAGGGCTCGTTACTGTGGCTCTACTTAGCAGCAGCGCCCTTCAGGACTTTCATCCTGATGCTTGTACTTTTGACGCCAGAAATCTTTTTCACATAAGACCTCAGCCTCCGGATGACTGGAGCTCTTCGGGGAGCTCATCCCACTGTTTTTCGAGATTCTATTCCGACGACGTCGTAATGAACCCTGCCGGTACCTGCCGACGCGATACTACCGGGGCATCTTCCATATCAGGGCCACCGCCATTGCGGAAGGCTTTGATAGTCACAATGACCGACATGATCAGAACGATCAGGGCGAGTAGTACGAAGATCACCGACAGCGTGCCCTGAACAAAGGTATTGCGAACTACCTACCAACCCCAGTGAGGAGACGAAAGCGACAGCTCCCTCCACGGTGCCACCGGTGGCTGGGGCTGACGTTCTTTTTCAATCATTTTCGGGGTGGTTCCCGAGGAAATCAGAGCGTGGAACCCAGACAGTGCGCCACAGGCGATGGTGACAACCAAGAATGGGAACACCGACCCCAAGAAGACCGGACCTTCTTGTCCACCGGCGAATTCGCTCACAGCAGGCAAGGAGATCTCCGGACGCACCACAATGATGACTCCGGCCAGTATCGCAATGACGCCGATCTTCATAAAGGTTGACAGGTAATCGCGCGGAGCCAACAGTAGTCAGACCGGAAGGACGGCGGCGACGACGCCGTAGATGATGATCCCCACTCGCTTGTGGTGCGTTCCAGGGTGAATAGTTGGGCACCCAAATCGGTTCCAGCAACCCAGCCACCGGCGATGATCGCGGCGGACGCGTGACCCATACGCCTAGGACATAAGTGCGGAAGTAAACGAATCGATTTCGCAACGTTTGACAAATTCATCTATCTCTAGTTGGATTGCGGGTGACCTAAAACACACAGAGGAGAATGTCATGAGCGTCTCATCGACAAGTGCCGCACCTGATGGTGCGATTGCACAACTCACCCCCGAAC
>NZ_DYXC01000042.1 GCF_020742345.1 Enteractinococcus helveticum
CTTCTCTTTTAGACAGGGTAGATGTGTGGTGGTGAGCCGATCACCGATTGAAGTGCGTAGCCAACAGCCTGTGATGCCGCCGTCGTCTCGAAACACTCGCCCGGGACCAAATGGCTATAGATCGCCCCGGTTCACACGGGAGTATTTCTAGTCCGTGCAGGCCGTTGGTCGAGTCTCCGAGAGGGGTGGCTGGCCAGGCGGTCTTTGCCAGTGGCAGTTATTTTATTGAGTGCATTTTCGGTTTCGCAAGGGGTTTCATTGGTTTATTCCGAGACTAAATCATATGCAGATGTGCGGACAGGGTTGGTATTGGCGGATCCATGACCTTGATTTCGTCCGGGCTGACGCCTTTCAGAACGTTAGTCCAAACCAGAACGCCATCCCAAGACTTAACATGAATACCACTGTTGCGCCGGCGAGCATAGCCCAGCCAGTGCTCAGTGGACAAGAAGCTTGTGGATCAAAAGTTATCCACAAACTCAAGGTGCGCGATCTCGAGGTGCAGACATTGGTACTGTGACTATAAACGGGAGGCAAGGTATCGATGAGTATTAAGGCCAATGGCGTCAATAACTCGAAGTGCAGTCAGGGAATAAGGCCTTCCCTTGTCGTTGACAAGGGTTGTAGCTGCATATACTTGTCAGCGACAAGAGGCAAGCCTGGTATCGGGGCGAACGCCAATGGATAAGCAACTCAAAGCACTCTTCCGAGAACGTTTAGATCGGGGATGGTTGGTCAAAGAATCTCGAAAAGGGTGGATGGCAATTCCACCGGATGAATCAAAACCAATAGTTGCAATCCACGGCACAGCTTGAGGCGCACGTTCATGGGAAAACATGCTGGCCCAACTCAAACGATCAGGCTTCGTTGTCAGGCAATGAAGCGACTCGAGTAGTTTTTGTGCGGTGCAGCGTTTGAAGGCAGGCTTTACCTACATAACCTGGTACACGAAAGAAGCGTAGATCATGGAAATTTGGTACATCAGCGTTGGCTTTAGGACTAGTTGTCCGTTTTCGGAAGACCTCGCCTTTGACATGAGCCAGCGGCTCGAAGATTATGCTGCCGTCATGAGCATGGCGCGTGACAGGAAATCTGGATCAGTAGCGCTCACTATTGATGCGAAAGAATGGAGCACAGCGCTCGATCTCGCGCACACTGCGGTAATTGAGGTGCTTGAAGCGGCGGAGGTTGAAGCTACCCTTACTTCGGTAGGTGCCCAGAATCAGGACGAGTTTCATGCTGAGCTCAACGAACCTGTCTATCCGCAAGTGGTTGGGTTCGCTGAAGTCGCAAGAATCGCGGGTGTATCTCGGCAGCGTGCTCGGCAGCTGGCTGAGAAAGAAAGTTTCCCGCACCCTGTTATCAAAACGAGTCAAGGTCCTCTTTACAATGTCCATGCTGTACACCGCTGGTTAGAAGCGAGAGTTTCCCAGAACCCTTCTGCTCGGGTCGCTACAGCGTAGCTAGAGTCTATATGTCGGCAAACTGTCCGAGCCTCGCTACAATTTAGTGAACTTTTCACGTGGGTGGTTCCTGGAGACGAGCGGTGTGAAATTATCGAGGAGTACGAGCTTCGACCTGTATTTGTCGGGCCTTGATTTATAGCAGACTCCACTGGCCGATTTCGAGTTCGCTGCCGTCAACCACATCGAACGGTGATTCCATTGGCTGCATGTGCTCATGAAATTCGAACGCAGCGTCAAGCCACGACCCATTAACCATGACCTCGACTTGCTGGGCAGAGTCGTCGTGATGCGCGCCGCGTTCCCCGCGCCAGTATACGATTGCCTGGGCGGATTGGCCTGGACCGATGGTGATGGTCTCATAGGTTTCCTGTCCATCTTCGAAGAGTTCGTACTCGCGCACGTTTACTTCGAGATCTTGACCAGCCTGCATGATCCGCAACTCTGGCATTCCTTGGAGTTGGCAGGCGCCTGCGTCGTCGTTGGTCACTATGATCCCTGCGGCGCGAGCTCCGGTGGCTGCATCCCAACCGCCTATGGTGACATCCAAGGCCGACGCATCGCACGCCGGTGCGGCTTGGGTTGGGTCAAGGGTTGGTTCAGATGTCGCAGGCGGAGTACTGGGACTCTGGGCAGGAGCGTTCGAAGGTGTTTCAGAACCGGGTGCTGGATGGTGCTCTGAACCAGATTGCTTGATGTCACCGGGCAGATATCGTGGCCATGCTGCCCAGATTGCGGTTAAGGCGATCAGGACGATTGATGTGATGGTGGCAGTGCGCTGGAGCTTTGATGCGGGTCTGTTGTGGGCGTCGTCGTTATGTGCAGTCGGTTCTAAGTCCAGGGTTCTTGTTATTGTCACAGTGCCCAGGAATAGTGCGATCGGGTGCGTTACTGGCAGCATCAGCAAGACGAATCCGTTATCGGCTGCGGGGGTATCGACGATGAACAGGAACGTGATCATGACGACGCTTAAGGTAACGGCAAATGCAATGAGCTGGATTGCTAGTGCCGAGCCCCAGGCTTCTTGGTCTTGGCCGGTTTGTCTGCGGATCCACCACCACAGCGTGAGCTGCACCGCGGCGGCCGATGCGAAGAAGAGTAGCGTCATGCTTGGCCCTGTTATGAAGGCGGACCACTTTATGAAGGCCCACCAGGGGAGCCACATGGTGATGACGATGCCGATGGCTAAAGCGCCCACCCACAACAGGCGGGCCCGACCGTGTGAGCGACCTGTGAACCGTGACCATTGGGGCGGCCGGCCTGCGATAAGTGCGAATATGCCGAGGAGCCCGACAACGAGCGCCGAACCTGCGAGCCACCGGTAGAGACTGTTCAGGCTGTGGACGGCGAGATGGTGAGTGGGATCAATTTCCCAGGGCGACGAGAGACCTTGGGATTGAAGTGCCACGGATCCCAGGACGATGAGCGCGGCCAGGATTAGGGTCGAACTGATGACACCGCACAGTTGACGTTGTGTGGTGCGGCCCATGTCATCTCGCTGTTCGGGTCGTGAGTATGAGGTGTGACTCCAGCATAGGCCACGATCGTTACCATGAATAAGATGCACTCATGGATGAAATTAGGAACTTCATTTTTGATCTTCGACCATGAAAACCATGTCGCTGTCAGCCAGTTGGACTGTGGCAATAATCTCGAACTGGCTACAGAAGAATACTCGCGCCTAGAACGGAAATATTCGGATCATGACGCTATCGATGTAGTTCTCCTAGGTTCAGATGCCTTGGCGACCATTCAGCAGACGCATGCTGATTATTT
This sequence comes from Enteractinococcus helveticum, assembly GCF_020742345.1. Taxonomy (GTDB): domain Bacteria; phylum Actinomycetota; class Actinomycetes; order Actinomycetales; family Micrococcaceae; genus Yaniella; species Yaniella helvetica_A. Next base: position 3,240 of record NZ_DYXC01000042.1, read on the forward strand.
TGAGGGTAATTCACGCAGACTTATGGGCGAAGCCCTATCACTTTTTGGGTAGATAAACGATAAGCGTGAGTCTTATATATGACCCTGTGGGCCTTGAAAATAGAACCCCGTTATTGCATGCACAAATGACACTCATCAGAATATGGCAGGGTTTTGCGCACGTCTGGTTGCCTGGTGAAGCCAGCGTTGTAGGGTGTCAGCGAACTAAGACAAAGTACCGATATCAAGAGTGTAGTGTGGGTGGTTCACCGGAAATATCTGATGGATCGCCCACAGCCGCGTCTTGAATGATCGTCCTAGCTGCGCTTAGGAAGTGAGTTGCAGCGGAACAGCGGCTAATGTTGCGAGCGCTCGCCGTGCTTTCATGTGTGGGCCGGGGGCGTTGATCGTCTCAACGGCAACGACTTCGCCGTCCCTGAGTCGTTCGACCACGAGCTTTCCTTTGCTTTCGTCTTGTTCGATGATTCTGGCTTCGTCATCAGGTCCTGCGAGTCCGGCAATTTGTAGTCGTCGTTGGCCTTGGGTGCTCCAGAACCATGGGACCGCTTGATAATGATGCCTTGCTGAGCCGGTGATCACTGTAGCGACATACCGGCCGTGGTCCGTGGCGTTCTGTACTGATTCAACTCGCATCTGTGCGCCCGCATACACGCTGGGGAACACCGAGCAGTCGCCGATGGCAAAGACTGCAGGATCGCTGGTGCGCAGCTGCTGATCAACGATGATGCCACCAGCGGTTTCCAGACCACTGTGGGCTGCTAGTTCGTCACGAGCTATGGCCCCGACCGATACGACAATCCGGTTTGCGGCTATGGTCGATCCGTCGCTGAGTGCAACGCTGGTGACATGGCCATTCTTACCTAGGATTCGCTCAATGGTGACTCCACAGCGAATGTCTATGTCAAGCGAGGCGTGGTAGTCAGCTAATGCGTTAGCTGCAGGGCGGCTGAGCACTCGTCCTAGGATTTGGGGCGCAGCTTCTAAGACGGTTACCGAACCGTGGTGCACAGCTTCGATCGCGACTTCAAGATTCAAAAATCCGCCCCCGATAAAGACGGTCGGGCCGCCTTGGGTGAAGCTTGCTCGTAAAGCATCGGCGTCTTTGGGGGTGCGCACTGCGTGGATGCCGTCTAGGTCGTTGCCTGGAATGTCCAGCTGGCGAGGCTTAGAACCGGTGGCGAAGATCAGCCATTCATATCCCAGTGTGGAACCGTCTGATAGGTGCACGTGTTTGGTCGCACGATCTAGGTTGACCACCTCGGTCTGAAAATGTGGGGTGATCTGGTGTTCTGTCAGTGCCTGTACTGAGGTCAGAGTCAGTTCTTCGGCGGTCTCGGTGCCTGCCAAATAGCCCTTGGACAGTGGCGGGCGTTGGTAGGGGAGTTGGTCTTCTGCACCGATTAGATGGATCGGACCGGTCCAGCCTTGGTCTCGCAGTGACATGGCGGCGGTGAGCCCGGCTTGGCCTGCTCCAATAATAATGACGTTGTTATTCATGTTAGATCTGGCTTTCTGGGAGTCGTACGCGAATTTGTTTGAAGTGCGCACCAGCTGAAATCTGGCAGCCGAGTCGACTGTTGGGAAGTTGTTCGTCTGCGGTGCATTCCAGCATTTCAGCTTCGTCTTCGCTAATTTCTGGTAATTGTCCGTCGACGTGTTCGACGTAGATATGACAGGTAGCGCACATGGCCTGACCGCCGCATTCGCCTACGATCCCATCCACGCCGTTGAGGATGGCAGCGCGCATGATGCTCTGGTTCTCTTGGGCCTCAATGACCTGTTCTGTTGCGTCGGGATGAATGTAGAAAATCTTTGACATGATGTGCTCCTCGTGTCGATGGGCTCATTGTTGGTGGTTGTCATCGATTATGACGAACAACATACAATGGTGGAAGCGGGAAGATTCGTCTTGCTTCCCCGGCTAAATCGTGGAAGGAAACTATGGATGTCTCCGACGTAAATGCTCAGCAGCTCCTGCAGTCAGCTCCGTCAATGCGATTCACGCTGCGACAGCTCGAGTGTTTTCTCGCGGTCGCAGAACAAGGCTCAATCTCCGGGGCAGCCGCAGCGCTTCGGGCATCAGATTCGTCGGTTGCTGACGCGTTGTCAGCCATGGAACGATCCCTGGGTGCCAAGCTGTTGTATCGCCAACGCTCTCGTGGCGCTTCGCTCACCTCGGATGGGCTGACCATTCTGCCCATTGCTCGAAAAATTCTGGCGGACGGTGCTGAACTTACTGCAGCGGTAGGTAAGGATGTCAGCTCGATCGTCGGGCCTGTGCGCATCGGTTGTGTCAGTACGCTTGCCAGCATGATGCTGCCTGGACTCATCGTCGAAGTTCAAAACCGATATCCAGGAGTGCAACTCGAGTATCGGACCGGCGGCTATGATGCTTTGGCGGAAATGTTGGCAAAGGCTGAACTTGATCTCCTGTTGGCTTTTGATATTGACATCGAACCGGAACTGGCATCGATCAAACTCGCAGAAACAGAAGCCATGTTAGTTGTTGCTTACGATCATCCATTGGCTGATTGTGACGAAGTCGAGTTAGAAGAGGTTGCCGATGAGCCGATGGTATTGCTCGACATTTTGTCCAGTCGAACTCATACGCTTGAGCTGATGTCGACTCGAGGTGTGAAGCCGCGAATCAAGCACCGGACGGTGGACTATGAGTTGTGCAGGGCGCTTGTCGGCCGTGGTCTTGGGTATTCATTGCTGATGCGTAGAGCGGTCTCGCGCGATACTTGGGACGGTCGGCGAGTTGTCTACCTGCCTATCAAGCCGCGCCCGCGCACCGTTGAAGTACGCCTCGCCTGGCTCCCTGCAAGTCTGCCACCTCGAGTTGAAGCAGTCGTGGAATGTGCTCAAGAACTTGAAGTGCAGATCGGCCACGCCGTGCAGGCCAGTCGTTCTACGAAAAAACCGTGAAAGTTTCGCGGAAATAACCGCTTGAATCGAAGTAAGTGAACTCGACAGAATGATCTCCAATACTTGCAATGATCTACGTCACATTGCATGGGTAGCTGCGCTAACACGAGGAGAGACACGAGTTCATGAGCACCGCAACCACGAACCTCAATATTCCGATAGCAGACTGGTTTGACCCAGCAGAAGCAATGCGGGACCCATACCCGCAATACGCACAGTTGCGAGCCCTCGGCCCGGTAGTCTACGCGCCAACCGTCGCACGAGTCTTCATAACCAACCATGAGGCGGTCAGCGAAGCAGAACACCATCCTGAGATTTTTAGTTCGTATTCAGAAACGAACCTCACAATGATGCGCGCGATCGGTGGTCGGCCCATGTTACGTAAAGACGATCCCGAGCATGCCCAGGAACGTAAAGCAATCAACCCGACGCTGCGCCCAAAAGCCATCAAAAACATTTGGTCACCAAAGTTTCAAGAAACTGTGGAGTACTGGCTCCAACGTCTGATCGATATTGGCCCCGAACATGCCGATATCAACAAAGATTTCGCCGCCCCGATCGCCAGCCAGAACCTCATCGATTTGCTCGGGTTCCCCGACACCGTAGATGTCACCGATATGGCACGATGGTCCATCGATTTTATTGCAGGAACCGGCAACCTGCTGGATGACGAAGATATCTGGCATCGATGCGATACCAGCCGCCAAGAAGTCGATCTAATCCTTGATGAACTCCTACCGTCCTTGCGTTCCAATCCCAACGGATCCATCACCTCGCATCTCTTGGAAGTCGGTCTGCCTGAAGAGGTCGTTCGTGCCAATGTGAAGCTGTCAATCTCGGGCGGAATGAACGAACCACAACACATGATCTCCAACATGGTCTGGGCACTATCCAAACACCCCGAACAACGCGAGTTGCTCCTGAACGGGACCGCCCAGTGGGGGCCTGCTTTTGAAGAAACCGCCCGATGGCAATCACCCATCGGCATGGTGCCACGAGAAGTCGTCCAAGATACAGAATTCTTTGGTGTACGACTCGAAAAAGGCACCAATGTAGGTTTGCTTCTTGCCAGCGCAAATCGTGACCCAGTGGCGTTCGACAACGCGGATGCATTCGACATTACTCGCACATCGGGAGGCCATCTAGGCTTTGGCAGTGGCGTCCACCTGTGTGCAGGCCGCTGGGTAGCAAAAAATGCCATCGCAGACCACGCGCTGCCTCGGCTTTATGAACAACTACCGAACCTGCAGCTTGATAGTAAGCGTCCACCAGTATGGGACGGCTGGGTATTCCGTGGTCTAACCGATCTGCCCGTCACATGGTGAACCAGAACGTGCCAGACAAACTTACTTCCCCTATCCCTAGCCATGAATGAGGATGCATTATGAGCACTCACACTCACCCTTCCAAACGACGCCTCTCCCGAGACCAAAAGAGAGTCCTGGGCGCCACCTTGGTAGGCACCACCGTCGAATGGTATGACTTCTTTATCTATGCCAATGCAGCAGCTATCATCTTCGCCAGCCAATACTTCGGCCCGGTCGGCGAAGAAAACCCGCAGTTAGCCCAGCTGTTGGCCTACGCCTCGGTCGGTATTTCATTTTTATTCCGACCACTGGGCGCCGTGATCGCCGGTTGGATCGGGGATAAATACGGCCGACGCATGGTATTAATGCTCACGCTCGGGCTCATGGGCATGGCCACCACATTGATTGGGCTCCTACCGACATACGCCACCATTGGCGTGTGGGCCCCGGTCATGCTGATCGTCTTGCGCATCCTGCAAGGGGTTTCCGCAGGTGGCGAATGGGGCGGTGCAGCCCTGATGGCAGTAGAACACGCACCCACCCCACGCCGTGGACTCTTCGGAGCCTACCCACAGATCGGCGTCCCCCTGGGCATGCTGCTCGCCTCCGCCATCCTGGGGATCTTTTCCCTGGCGCTCACGCCAGAACAATTTCAGGCATGGGGGTGGCGCGTGCCATTTCTCGTATCGTTCGTGCTGATCTTCGTGGGCTACTACATCCGTCGCAAAGTATCCGAGACCCCGGTCTTCCAAGAACTGCGCAAAAACGCTGCCCAAGCCAAAACCCCACTGCGTCAGCTGTTCCAAGAGGACTGGAAAACCATCGTGAAAGCCGCCCTGGCTTTCGCCGGCAACAACGCTGCTGGTTACATGGTGACCGGCGGATTCGTCCTAGGCTACGTCACCACCACCCACGGTGTCTCACAATCCAACATGCTGCTCCTCGTATCGGTAGCTGCCGCCCTGTGGATTGCCACAACACTGTACGGTGGGATCCTCTCCGACAAGATCGGTCGTCGTCCGACCTACTTGATTGGATTTGGGTTCCAACTCGTATGGGCCATTCCAATGTTCTTGATGATCGACACCGGGAATTTCGGGGTCATCATTTTGGCGGTACTACCATTCACCATCCCGATCGGGTTGAGCTACGGTCCACAATCAGCAATGTACTCCGAAATGTTCCCATCACGCACCCGACTATCGGGCGTCTCAATCTCCTATGCACTCGGAGCAGTCCTCGGCGGAGCATTCGCCCCAACCATCGCACAATACCTCGTCGGGGCAACCTCTTGGATCGGCTCAGTTGGAATCTACATTGCCGCCATGGCCATTATCTCCGGTCTAGCCGTCCTGGCCATCAAGGAGCCACGCGGCAACCCACTGACTCCAGAACAGGAAGCAGCACACGAACAAACCACACTGGATGCAACCTCTGAATCACAGGCGACTACCGTTCGATAAGTCCGCGAGGCTTTTCCTTTCGAACTGTCTGTCAGCTTTGTAATATGAGGTCCCTTGTCGATACAGTGCCAAGGGAAAAGAAACGGCCGCTGCCGGTTGCTCGACGATTTCGAGTTAACCAGTAGCGGCCGTTCGTGGACGATTAGCTGAGGTTGTCGAGCTAACTATTCGCAGCCAATCCCATCACTGTCACGCTCGGGATGCTTCTCGCAGCCTGGGTCGCCGCGGCGAACAGGCGCGACCCCTGCCTTACGTGCCACCGTACGATTCTTGTTGTAGGTGTTTGAGTGATTGATTCGGGGCTCTGATGCTGGTGCGGGAGCCTGCGTGGTGTCGGGCGGCATCACATCTTGCTGCTCCCGTACGCGTTGTTGACGCTCCTGCTAGCATTGTTCCTTGCGATCTTCTGCTTCCACAGCAACTTCTTCCGTGTAATCCTTCAGCTCAGTTTCAGCTGTCTCTGCACGTTTCTCGGCTGCCGCATCCCGTTCTCGGTCGCCTTCGTGCTGATCTTCGTGGGCTACTACATTCGCCGCAAAGTCGCTGAAACTCCGGTATTCCAGGACCTGCGTGACAACGCCGCCCAATCCAAGACGATCGGCACCGGCAACATCTGATTCGTCCTCTTAGCGGTCTTGGTTAACAGACTAGCCATTGGTCTGACCTACGGCCCCCAACCCGCCATGCAGTCCGAAATGTTCCCCTCGCGCACCCGACTGTCCGGCGTCTCGATCTCTTATGTTCTCGGCGCGATTCTCAGTGGTGCATTTGTGCGCTCGATCGCCCAATGGCCTGTAGGCTTCACGGGCAGGATCGGCTCGGTTGGTGTCTACCTGGTCATGGATGTCGAAGCTGCAACAGAACGAGACGAAGGTCATGACAACACCGGTAATATGCATATACATGACGGATAACGTGAATGTAGGTTTCTCGGACACTGATGCGGCGTCTTCTGGGTACTTAGAGTCTTTTGTCGAAAAAGTAGAAGACCTCGTGACGAACGAAGACTACACAACCGTGGGCCAGCTTGTGTCAGATGATCCTCTTACAGCGTGGTTTGGTTTCCGCCCGGATAGGCTGTATGCGATCGTCGACTTGCTGATGTCGCAGCTTTCAGAACCGGGACATTTTCTCACGATCATGCACGTGGCAATGTCGAATCCTGATCCCGACCTGTTATTTAGCCAAGACGTCGTTGTTAGATCAGAAGAATATAATCCCCGGCAGCAGAACTTATTGGCTGTGATTCGAATGAGCGCTTTCCGGTCCGTGGGGCTTCACAAAGATGCCCTGGAACAAGCCGAGGCTATGCGTCTGCAGCAAGGTCGACTTGTTTCAGTCTTTGACCGACACGGTGGTTGGGCTCTGAGTACAAGTGTCCAGCTGGGCATTTCTGCTATGTTAGCTGGCGAATTTCACCGCGCAGTGGCTGCATTCACTGAAGCGCAACTGCACGTTGAGGTGCCGGCATTTGCATTCCTTACCCGTGATGCGCTTGTAAAGGCAGCGCTACTCCAGGCTTCCTTTGGTGACACGTATCAGGCCGAAACATTACTTGCCCGAGCAGAGGGCATCCCTCGAACATCCAGCTGGGCGGAATCGCATATCGATGTTCACCGCGACTTTACACAGATTTTGCTGCGCGGGGGAACCTCAGCACATGAGGCAATAGACAGAATTCAGCTACATGATGTTGGTGAAATGTGGCCGTTCTATATTGTAGCGATCTTCCATTTGATGGAATCGGCTGGTTATCACGATGATCTGGAATATCGGCTCCAGATGTTTGAATCGTTGCCATTGCCCAAGACTGCAGGGCATGGGTTTTCCGGAAGTGTCATCCCCCTTAAACGCGCGCTGCTTGCTATGGGCGCAGGGCGAGGGACTGAGGCACATGAGCTCATAGGCCAAGCTGACCCAAATATTGTATATACCCAGTTGGTCGAAGCAGCATCACATCTCTACGGTGGTCGACCAAAAGAAGCGTTGTCTCGTGCAAGCCAGCTCCGAACTCAAACAGCTGGTCTGCGTCTTCTTGAAGTTCGGCGATTGGCAGTAGTCGCTGCGGCCAACTATGCCAGTGACAACATCCGCGACAGTTTGAATGCTCTGGAACAGGCTGCGAAGTTCCCACGAGGTTTAGCGAGATTCGAAGTTCAACTATTTAGCCCCGAAACCCGCCGGCTGGCTAAACAACACATTCAGCAATGGCCGCAAGAAGATGCAGGCCCCTCGACATTTCTCACAGGGCTTCCCGATCCGGGACTGGCACTGAGTGAGCGCGAATTGATTATTATTCAAGAGATCGCTTTAGGGCATTCTCGGGCCAAAATTGCAGAGAATCTTTATATCTCGCTCAATACGGTGAAATCACAATTACGGAGTGCGTACCGCAAACTCGGTGTCACCTCTGCTTCCTCCGCCGTGCGTGAAGCCGAACGGCGAGGTCTACTCTAATGTTGGCGAGCGATCGGGCGTAGGTTTGTTATTGGGTCCATAGGGTGGTCTGGCGGACTTACGAGTCATGAACGTATACGCCCAAATGCCACATACATCAAAGTAAATGAGCCTGGCTGCTATCACACTGAAGATTTGCTCATTCTGATCGGTTATTGCTCGTCGGAATAGTCGCTATGGGTCAAAAAGGACATCTACTAATTGATGTTTCAGGCAAACTTTGCATTCTTATGCTCATTAAATATGTGGCCTTTCCCTGGTGAGTGATTAATTTTTCTAAACTATTTGAGACTCGCCGGTAACTTTGATGTGGGTGGCATTAGACCTGCAGGCGGTGCAGAGGGCGCTATTGATGGATCCTGTGGGAGATATCGCTTAAATGCTTGAAGCTTAAATATTTTTCTTAAATTATGAAAATCTTTGTAATATTGGTGCGTTTGCGCATTTGCTTTCATCTTCGTTGGTGTCGTCAAGAGTGAAGCGCGGTGTTGTGATATTTGAAGGGAACCTGCGTTGCTCAGAAAGAACATTGCGCGCATAACGGCAGTGGCTGTAGCGATGTTCTTTGGTTTATCTTCTATCACAACAGCATCAGCCATTCCGCCGGCATCGGCATCAAATTCAGTACATGCTTCTGCCTTAGACTTCTCGACGACTGGTCTGAACGATGATCCAACAAATAATGATACCGGGACGTATTTAGACCACGTTTCGGAGTCAGCATCACCAACAGATATGGCACCTGAGCCAACAGAGTCTGTTTCTGCACCAGAGGAAAACAACTCAACTGCACCTGGCGACGGGTCAACCGCAATGGAGGAAGCAGACCGGGCAGTTCACGAGCAATCGGCAACGCCAAATCCGTCGATGCACACCCAACCATCTAATGGCCAGAATTCCATTGCTACACCTTTGCAGACCCGTCAAGGGTGCGAATATGCCACAGGCTCCCGTGGGGCCTATTCCGACACGCTCTGCTGGATCGACTTTTCTGAAGTTCAGACTGCCGAGCTTGGTCCCATGCCACTGACTACCCGTTATCGTGATCTAGGAGGCTGGAATTACGAAAGCGTTCTGGACCGCCAAGGCGGCACACGGGTGCATACAACCGGTGGCAACGATTGGCTAACGAACCAAGCTATGAATCGTGAAGGGCGGTACGGCGATATAAAAGATGTCGGGATCAACGTCCAACTCGATGATGCACACACTTTGACCGCCAAACTCGACATCAGGAAGCCGGGGAGCGCTGGGGGAAGTCGCTCTCGCTATGTTGAAGCGATCAAATTCCCAACCTATAGCGGTGCATTTCTTGGACGCAACGGATTCTATGATCTGCCCGCGACCTCATCAATCGCACCTGCGATCTATCAAATGCGGGACAAAAGCTTCTGGGTCACAGGACAGGCAATTACAGAAGTTACGCTGAAAGATATTCAACTGCATCGACAGAACGATGACGGTACAAAAACCCTGGTCCGAGACTATTCAATCGTCGTGACAGATGCCGAATCTACGAACCAAAATGAGTCATTGAATTGGACGACGACGGGAACGCCTTTTGAATGGTTGCCCAATATTCCTGGAGGGACCGGGAAGGCACAAGTCATGGGTAACGCTTGTACCAATTACAGCCCTGCATTGAACTCGAAGAGCACGACAGCAAGTTGTGTAGGTGGCCCCACAACCGATCGAACAGGTACGCCCATGTTGCATACTGCACCGGGTGATGGCGAATTTACGATCACAACAACAATGACAGGGGATGGGCGACAAGGAATCGCATTTGGGATCATCACTGCACGAGCGCAAGTCAATGTTGATGTAGAAGCGCGCGTGCTTGACTCCAACGGCCAGCCGCGGACGGTAGAAGATTTTGCAGCGTCGATGGAAATACTCGATGATACAACCACCACGACGACCGGTACGAGTAACCAGAACTCTACGGGGCCAAGAACAAACACGGTGAGCGGATCAGGTAACCCGGTGAAGTTTGATACTTCTGTCACCGGTGATCATGCGGAATCATATTCGCCCTCCTGGACGTGCACAAAAACGGACGTCGAAGGTACAGAACAAATTCTGTGGCCCCAATCTGGTGATGACAGCACGAAACCACCTCCTGCAAAGAATCCAGGAGATTTCGCTTGGCTCATGCCCGGTGAATTCATTGACTGCACTGTCACCTACAAACCCTCATATCTAACGTTGGCCAAAGACGTAGACAACGGTGACACCGATGCCACAAATGGGCCGCCAGACTTCAGTCTGAGAGCCGAAGGCACTGCAGAATCTTCTGAACATAACGCCGTTTCCGTCGTAGAAACTGACGGCGCAAACCCGGAAGATGCTCAGCGTTTTCCTGTAACGGTTGGGCGCTACCGATTGAGCGAAGACTGGAGTGACGAACAATCTGCGGAGAATTGGCCGCACGGTTACCGGTGGACAGATCTGACATGCCGAGATGGTAACGGCGATAAGATTTCCGATACCGAACTTGATATTAAAAAATCCGACGACGGTGCTATTGAAGAAGTAACGCTGCTGATGTCACCCACCAACGGTCACACCGCTGCGCAGCGAGACATCTCGTGTACATATTCAAATGAGGCACTGCAACCTCACCTGGATATCAGCAAAAGTTCTGACGTGGATGCCCAGCACCTAGCTGAGTCCGGACAAGATGTTGAATACACGCTGACTTTCGACAACAGTGAAGGGACAGCACCGATCGCAGCTGACCATATTGATCATCTGCGAGATGTCCTCGACGACGCGCACCTGGATTTCGACAGCATCACGAGTGAGAACCTGGGTGTTGAATTTATCGGTGATGCCGATACTCCGCGCCTCCATATCACCGGAACCGTTGGGGCAGGACAAACGCAGCGAGTCACATATTCGGTCACGGTGAAGTCACAGGAAGAGGATTTTGAACAGCGCGAGCGTGCCGATGGCCCCCTTACCGGTTACGTCCTGAAAAACTTTCTCACGTCTCGCCTTGATAGTAACGGGGATGAAATCACTGAACCGGAGGCATGCCCAGATCCAGGCATCGGAGAAACCTCGAAATGTGCCACCACCGAAGACGCAATTTCTGCCTGGACGGTACACAAGGAATCCTTCCCAGTTGATGGTGCGCGCTTGAACTACGGTGGGAACACACACTATGTGCTCAGTGCTCAAAAACTCAACGATGAAACTGAGATTTCGAACCTTCAATTCCACGACGATTTAACACACGTGTTCAAATCTGCGGGGTGGGATCCAGCAGCTCCTGTACCAGGAGGTGCCAAACCCCGAGGGATCTATTTCATCGACGCGAAGGGCAACACACTGAATGCGAACGGTGAGATCAACGGTGACGCCGCTGCGCCACAACCCGCATACGGTGCTGATGCGGTTGGCGAACCGATACAACGGAATGGTCGTTGGATATTGGAAAGCCAAATCATCGACAATGTGCCAACCAACGCCGTCACGACGCAAATGTGGTTCGCCGTGGAAGCTGGGCAACAAACTAACTCCGATATCCCCGGATTAGAGGCCTGGGGTGGGCAGCGACCTGCCACCGGTTCCAAGTATGTCAATTACGGTTTTGCTTCGGGCAGCACCGAACCCGTGCAGTGTGGGCTGCCCGAGACTGCCCCCGATGTGTCCACCGCGCCGGACGACGCGCAACCCGCGGATCAGCATGTGGCCGAGGCGTGCCGGACTCAGCACGAGGTGAATTCCGGACATTTTACTATTCGCAAAGATGCTGTCGGTACCGGCATTGATGTGCCCAACGGTTCACATGAGCAGGACATCTACGGGGATAGCTCAAATGGACTGTGGAACCTGGTCGGGCACGAATTCGAGATTCGCGATGACGTCAATGGCCAGCCTTCGGAAAATCCATCTCGGTACCTGTGCCGTGTCGACTATCGTCCCGATCAGCAATGGGATGGAACATTCACCGAGCACCCGGGTGATAGAAGCCTTGATGACTGGGATGCCGGCGCAGGCGATGAATCAGAAACCCTCAACGCAATCCGAGCATGGAATAACGATCAAGACAATGTTGATGACCCTCGATACCCGTTGCCCGAGTGCGGTGTCTTCAACCCGCAGCCAGACGATAGCGGGGGACAATCCGGACGGTATAGGGGTATGAATCTCCAGCCGGTGTTGGGACCGGACGAACAAGGTGAGCCACGCGATTTCTGGTTGGTTGAAACGAAAGCACCCACCCATCAGATGAGTCTTGACGGCTCCCAGAAACGATCGATTCCTGCCGTGCAGACACTGGCGGAGCCTATTGCGTTCACCATGTGGCCATCCCACGATGGTGAGCACATTGAAGGGCCAGCTTTTTATGGCAAACGACAGCTAGATGTTCGCGATGACAATGGAACTTACCTACCGCGTTGTGGCCCAGGAGATCCTGCTACCCAACGCCCGGTAGCCTGCGTGAATGCAACCGGGTACCTGATGCTGGTTCAAGACACCGTGCCACCGGCCTTACCACTCACAGGCGGTCAGTGGTTGGGGATTGTCACAACCATCGGAACCATTCTGGTGGTTATAGCGGTCATTGGCATCGGGCTGAAACGCCGATATGACGGGAAAACCCAACTTTCATGAACCAACGGCAACTCATTCACACTCTAAGAGAGGAAACCATGAACAGTAGAAAAATGCGGGGCTTGTGGGCAAGTCTCGGAGCAACGGTAACAGCCGTTGCATTAACCCTCGGGGGCGCAGCGGGCGCCCAAGCTCAAAATCAGGGTTCATCATCGGCCCCGTTGACATCGGACGTGGTCATCACGAAACTCTCACAGCCGGAAGCGGTGCAAGACTACGCCACCGGTGCCGAAGCAGAACACCCAGCAGGGGCATATCCCATTGCAGACGTGGAATTCGAAGCACGACTCGTCCCAGGGACGGAACAAGGCGGCGCCAACGACATTCGCACGAACGCCGGACAGCAGTACGTTTCCGGTTTAGACAGCACCACAGATGTTGACGAACAGCTGCCCACAGACGCCACTATCGCCGGCACCACCGATTCGAATGGACAAATCAACTGGCCGGATGTCAACAGTGGACTCTACGTCGTCACTGAGGCAAGCACGCCGAGTGGGGTAATCCCCGCCGATGACTTCTTCGTATCAGTCCCGCTCACGGACCCAGCCGGCAGCGGGTGGCTAGACACGATCTATGTTTATCCAAAGAACGCTCACATTAATAACCCAGAAGACCCCAACGATCCAAATAACCCTAATGCTGCAACCAAGACAGTGAGCAACGCGGATGCGCTGACCGTTGGCCAGGACGCTACATGGACGATTAGCTCGCCCATTCCTCGTCTTGCTACGACACCCGGGGACTTCCAAGCAACCGATCAATTCGTCATCCAAGACACCTTCACCGATGAACAGCTGCTGGTACTTGAAGACAGCATCACTGTCAGCGCTCCTGAAAATATGCAGGCCGGGGAACACTACACCGTAGTCGTTGACAGTGCCGATGGACAAACAGAAGTCGTCATCGAATTCAGCGAACAAGGTCGTGATGCACTGGCAGCTGCCGTGAATGCGGATGCAAACGCGCGTGTCAGTGTCAATATCACCACAACCGTTCAAGCATCCGGTGCGATCATGAACACGGCTCAAATTATTCCGCACAGTAGTCAAGCAAATGATCCCGTCGAAGTCAGCGCAAACATTGCTTACGGTGGATACCAATTCGACAAAGTTAGCTCTGCAACCGGTGACGGGCTCCAAGGCGCGGAATTCCGTGTCTACGATAACCTCGAAGATGCTCAGAACGGTGCGGAAAACTACCTGAAACCATCCGGGTCGAATGACGGCACGTGGACTTCCGATGAAAATGGTCAGGTCACGATCGACGGTCTGCGGTACTCCAATTTTGCAGACGGGCAGGAAATCGAAGGTGGCGAACAGTACCAAACATATTATTTGGTGGAAGTAACCGCACCGGCTGGTCACCAGATCTCGGGTGACATCGTGGAATTCGAAGTAACCGATGCAATGGTGGTTGGTGACGACGTCGTAAACGTGCCAACCGCTACCGGTGGTTTCCAGCTCCCCCTGACCGGTGGGATGGGCACGGCAATGTTGACGATCCTCGGTCTGGCAATTCTGGCAGCAGTCATCGTGGTGGCACGCCGTCGTCGTGCCAACGCAGATGTGACCGCCTAATCCTCAAGTACTCTCTTAGAACCATAGAAAGCACAGACCCATGATCAAGCGTGTCCTACACTCTGCGCAAGACATATTCGCGCGTGGAATGGCCGTGCTCGTCATGGGTCTGTTGCTGACTGGTTTTCTCACAGTACACCCAAGTCACCAGGCAAACGCTACATCGGCCATACCGAAAGACCCTGTCACCCTGGTGATTCAAAAATTTGAACAGCCACACCACCCCGGGGAACCAGCAACCGGATTACCCCTTCAAAACGCCGATCTTGCCGCCATGAAACCGGTAAGTGACGTCAAATTTGCTGTGACAAAAGTTCCCAACCTCGACGTCACCACGGATCAAGGACGCCGAATAGCTGAAGAGCTGAGCCTGCATGACGCTCTAGACCGTGTTGAGGGTAGGGAGCCGACGCGTACTGGAATAACCAACGCGCAAGGTAAATTGACTATGGGACTACTCGACACAGGTCTTTACGTGGTGGAAGAAACCAGAACCCCAGCAGGTGTGGTCCCAACCGATCCGTTCCTTGTACTACTGCCCATACGGCATCCAACAAATTCAGGCTGGCTAGCAACCGTCCACGTCTACCCAAAGAACGCTCCGGTTGACGTTAGC
>NZ_DYXC01000043.1 GCF_020742345.1 Enteractinococcus helveticum
CAGGATGTTCTTGATGCCCTGGCAGCAGCACACCAGCTGGGAACCACCATCCTGATGGTCACGCATGACCCGGTGTGTGCCGCCCGTGCCGATCGTATTGTGTATTTGCGCGACGGAGGCGTGGTGGATGAACTGTTCAGTTCCCACGATGACGCCGCGGCACGGGAAAACGCAGTTCGAACGTGGTTGAGCCACCAAGGCTTTTGAGTGCACTGCGAACTCGTATCCCCTCGGGGATGGCAAAATGTTGGAGCGCCACAAGATTTCCGGCTCCCAGCCTAAGACGCTGTGACCCAAAGACAGCAGGGTGAGTAATATTTAGGGATATTGAACAGAATTCTGGACAGGATGACATCATGTTGAATCACAATGTGATTTATATCGATGGGGTAGCCGCACCTTCGGGCTCCGTGACCGACACTGTGGACCAACTACAACACGACGGCGTTGCATGGCTGGACTTCGTCAAGCCCACCCCGCAAGAACTTGACCAGGTCAAGACTGCACTACAGCTCCATGAGCTTGCCATCCAAGACATTCTGCAGGGCCGTCAACGGCCAAAGATCGAAGCCTACGGCGCCACACAATTCATTGTGCTACGTCCGGCCAGGATTATAGACAACAGAGTGCAGACGGTGGAGTTCTACCTTTATATCGGACCCAACTTCATTATCACTGCACGGCATGAAGATTTCCCGGCCCTTGAGACAGCAGCACACCGGCTGATCGACGACCCCCATCTGGCTACCAGCCCCCAACACATCCAGCAAGTCGTTCTCGATACCATTTGCCACAGCTATAGACCAACAATGCTCTATCTCCGCGATGCCATTGACGACGTCGAAGAAGATATTCTGCTTGGCGAAGAGACTGCCCCGCACCGGGTCTATGAATTGCTGCGCGACATCATGAAGCTTCAACGCAGTGCTCACCCATTCTCCGATATCATCAATGATTTGCGTGAAGACCTCACAGGGGAATTGGACACCCATCTTCGCAGTCTAGAAGACCGGGCTCTTCGATTATCGGGGCAAGTCGATAGTTTCCGCGATGTGCTCACCGCGGGCTTACAACTCCATACTGCACTGTTAGGCGAACGGCAAAATGAAGAGATGGCCCGTATGACCGAGGCTGCCTATAACCAAGGCGAACAAGCCAAGAAAGTCTCAGCGTGGGCCGCGATCTTATTCACTCCCACGGTGATCGCCGGAATTTACGGCATGAACTTCCGCCAGATGCCGGGTCTAACCGATTCATACGGGTTTACGGTAGCGCTACTGGCCATGTTGGTCTCGTCAGTCACGCTGTATATCGTCTTCAAACGACAGCACTGGCTCTAAAGATGATGTATGCCAGTCTTGTCCTGCCAGCAGCATCTCGTTTTGAGTGGCCGCTCCACATAAGACCACGGCACTGTGCGCTTTTGATGGTGGATGTCATTCAACAATTCGGTCGTCATCCAGACATGGGCAGACACTGAACGATTCTGGTTCCCACAGCAGTAGATGGCGGGGCAAAGCCCAATACCAGTGCACAGAAGATGTGATTCTGGGGTACCGCAGGGCAAGAAGCTGTTCTCGTTTCATTCCAACTCGATATACTCGAAACAGGAGTGTTGAGCGCGCACCTGGCGACTGATCGCCATCATCTCCTAACATTCTTCGTCCAACCGAGATCGCTTTGACAGCGGAGCAAGAGGACCTCATGCAAGCACTGATCATTTATGAATCCGCGTGGGGCAACACCAAAGATATAGCCCAGGCAATTGGTCAAGGACTCGCCGAAGAGGACATCCACCTGCAACTCAGTGCGGTCCAAGACGCCCCTGCACTGCAACAGGTAGCGGTAGACCTCCTCGTGGTCGGCGCCCCGACCCATGCGTTTGGTCTGAGTCGAGAGTCCACGCGCGAAGATGCGCATCACCGGGGCGGCGCACTGATCAGCTCTGGAGTCCGGGAATGGCTCGACACTGGCCCCGTCGCGTTGACCGTGGCAACCTTCGATACCCACGTCCGGCACCCGAATCTGCCGGGGCATGCCAGTCGAAAAATCGCCAAGAAACTCAAGAAACTTGGGTGTACGGTGCTGACCGATCCGGAAAGTTTCAACGTCGACGACTATGACGGTCCACTATCACCAGGGGAACACGATCGTGCTCGCGCATGGGGCCACGAACTTGGGCGTCGCCTCATGGGCCGATATTACGATCACCAGCCCTAAACTTTGCATCGGTACGTGCACGGTGAGCTGTCGCGCCCCTCAGGATGGATGATTCGATGCGCGGCTCAAATATAACTAGCCAGATTGATGGACCCCTGACCCCCGCCGAGCTAAATGGCATCCACGCGTGGTGGCGGGCTGCAAACTATTTATCCGTCGGGCAAATCTATCTGCTGTCCAACCCGTTGCTGCACGAACCCCTACGGCCTGAACATATCAAACCCCGTTTGCTGGGTCACTGGGGCACCACCCCGGGCTTGAACTTCATCTACGCGCATCTTAATCGCGCCATCATCCAACGCCATCTGAACATGATCTATGTGATGGGCCCCGGTCATGGCGGTCCAGGCCCGGTCGCAGCCAGCTGGCTGGAGGGCACCTACAGCGAAACCTATCCAGAGGTCAGCCAAGACATCGACGGCATGCAAAAGCTGTTTCAACAATTCTCTTTTCCCGGGGGTATCCCCAGCCATGTGGCCCCGGAAACCCCTGGCTCTATCCATGAGGGCGGTGAATTGGGCTACGCCCTGTCCCATGCCTACGGTGCCGCTTTTGATAACCCTGATCTTATCGTGACGGCCGTGGTAGGAGATGGTGAAGCCGAAACCGGAGCACTGGCTACCGGCTGGCATTCCAATAAGTTTCTCAACCCCACCACCGATGGTGCGGTGTTGCCCATTTTGCATCTCAACGGTTACAAGATCGCCAATCCCACCATCTTGGCCCGGATTGATCGGGACGAGTTGGACGCCCTGCTGCGCGGATATGGACATACGCCATATTACGTTGAAGGCCAGGATCCAGAACAGATGCACCAGAACTTCGCCGGCACCCTGGACACCTGTCTGGAGGAAATCCACCAATTCCAACACCGTGCCCGTGAGCACGGCGAGATGACCAGGCCCAGGTGGCCGATGATCGTATTGCGGTCCCCCAAAGGATGGACCGGCCCCACCACCGTGGATGGCCACCAGGTTGAAGGCTCCTGGCGTTCCCACCAGGTGCCCTTCAGTGCAGCCCGGGAAAACGAGGATCACCGCAAGATCCTGGAAAACTGGTTACGTAGCTACCGTCCAGAAGAACTCTTTACCGCCACCGGTGCACCGGTGGAAGAGCTCCGCGGGCTCCGTCCTGAGGGTACACAACGGATGAGCGCTAACCCGCATGCCAATGGTGGATTGTTACTTCGGGATTTGCAGATGCCAGATTTCCGCGATTATGCAGTTGCGGTAGAACACCCAGGCACTGGACAGATCGAGGCAACCCGAGTGCTCGGACAGCTGCTGCGCGACGTGGTGTCCGCGAATATGCAGACCTTCCGAGTCTTCTCCCCAGACGAGAACAATTCCAACCGCCTGACGGCCATCCTGGAAGCCACCGATCGCACATGGAATGCCCAAATGCTCCCCGAGGATGATCACCTTGCTCACGACGGGAGGGTTATGGAAATCCTGTCTGAGCACACCTGTCAGGGTTGGTTGGAAGGTTACTTACTAACCGGCCGACATGGGTTCTTTTCGTGCTACGAGGCATTTATTCACATCGTAGATTCCATGTTCAACCAACACGCCAAATGGTTGGACACCACCAACGATATTTCCTGGCGTCAGCCGATTGCTTCACTCAATTATTTATTGACCTCTCATGTCTGGCGCCAAGACCATAACGGATTCTCCCATCAGGACCCCGGGTTTATTGACCACGTCCTGAATAAGAAACCCGAAGTCGTCCGCGTCTATCTGCCACCTGATGCCAACACGCTGCTATCCGTGGCTGACCACTGCCTCCGTAGCCGTCAATACGTCAATGTTATCGTCGCGGGCAAACAGCCACAGCTGCAATATCTGACCATGGACGACGCCATCGTCCATTGCGCTCAAGGCATCGGCACCTGGGACTGGGCCAGCACGCACCCGAACACCGAACCAGACGTCGTCATGGCATGTGCCGGTGACGTGCCGACCATGGAGACCCTGGCAGCAGTGGACCTGTTACGCAGCCATTTTCCGGATCTGGCCATCCGAGTCATCAACGTTGTTGATCTGCTACGACTACAACACGACGCTGTTGGTCCACACGGATTGCCAGACACTGACTTTGATGCACTCTTTACCACAGATCAGCCCGTAATCTTCGCCTACCACGGCTATCCGTGGCTCATTCATCGACTCACCTACCGACGCACCAACCACGGCAACTTCCACGTCCACGGCTATCAAGAAGAAGGCACCACGACCACCCCGTTTGATATGTGCGTGCTCAACCGGATCGACCGCTTCCACCTAGCGATCGCTGTGATTGACAGAGTGTCCCGACTCGAGAACGTATCTTCGGGTGCACGCAAAACATTCCAGGATGCCCTGATTGAGCATCACCGGTACATTCGTATCCACGGCGAGGATATGCCTGAGATCAAGAACTGGCAATGGCCAACTGCCCCAAAGTCGTCTATAGGACGGGCTGGAGGATTTTCTCACTAGCTCTGCATCGCGTCACTGCCTGTGAGGGCTCACCATTCGGGCTGGATTATTCGACGCGTTGGTCTTCAAAGTAAGAACACCAAGCCGGGAAGTACTTGTCAAAGTCTAGCCTTGTGGCTATCGACCACCAGTCTGGTGGTCTTTTTGCTCTACCAGGACATTGTCAAACCAATACAAACCAACACTGACTACAACGCTGTGCAAAACGTCAACATGCAGACCCGTGAAAATTATTCCCACACGTCAGTCACCGAGCTGGCTGATAGTAAAAGCCAGCAAGAACCCAGCAGAAGCGATCAGACCGGTCCAAGCATGGGTCCGTTCGAAAGCTTCAGGGATCATCGTATCGGACAACATCGTCAGAATCGCACCGGCAGCAAATGCGGTGATGACGCCCACGGTCTGAGCCGAGGCATCCCCCAGCAGCAGATAGCCCATCGCAGCCGCCAGTGCGCTAGCCACCGCGATACTACTCCAGACCCCAAATACGTACCGGGCACTGCGATCGGCTTGTTTCATTCCGGCAGCACTCGACAGCCCCTCAGGGAGGTTAGAAATAAACACCGCCGCAACCACAGCTGTGCTGACCCCACCGCCCCCGAGCAGACTCGCACCTAACACCACGGACTCTGGTACACCATCCAGCAGCGCACCGACGGCGATCGCTCGACCACTACCGGACTGGGAACTCTCGGTGGGCTGTTGGTTCTGGGACCGTTTGCGGTGCCGTGCGCCGAACCTGTCGAGCAGCTTATTGGCCAGCATGTAGGTGACCGCGCCACCAGCAAAACCGCCTACCACCGGGGCGACACCGGCACTGTCAGCAGCCTCCTGAACAAGATCAAATGCCAGAGCAGAGATTAATACCCCAGCACCGAAAGCCATCACTGCGGCAACAACTCGAGGGGGTACCTGAACAAACCATGCGATGGTTGCACCGATTACAAGCGCTGCACCAGCTAACAGTCCCCAGGCACCAGCCACGAGCGTACCCATGAGTGGATCGACTGAAGCGGTGACGATGAGCGAATATATCACTGGCCGGTTTTTCTTAACGCACTGCCCTTGTGTGCAGCGATATGTTCGGTCTTATCGCTTTTGATTTCGTATTGAGGCGTATCGTTTGAGGCGCGTCGAGTGTGGCCCTTATAGTCAAAATCTTCAGTGTGCACCTTGGTCACGGTGCCTGAGACTTGCCCGGCCTCAGAATTCCAGGTCACATGGTCTCCAACCTTGAATCGTTGAGCCACGTCCACTCCTTTCAACCATCGCGGAACGCGAACTTGATACGCACAATATCACCGTCGAAACCAAGTCTATAGACTCAGCTTTTCACTGCAGCCAATCCCCCAAAGAGCACGTATCAGGGGTCAATGTAATGCAAGAAGGTAGCGAAAGTCGTACACTCAAAACAACGACAACCGCTGGTTGAGTAAGGAAATGAGGCCCGGATGTGTCGTTGGCTTGCTTATCTTGGTTCATCAATACCGCTGGAAGATGTGCTGGTGCGCCCGAATCACTCGCTCATCGATCAGAGTCTGCATGCCCGACAGCTTTTCCTGCCCGGTGATCCGCTTGCAACCGTCTTCCTTGATAATGCTTTCCCAACGAATGGCGACGGGTACGGCATAGCGTGGGCAGGGCGCGCTGGAACCGTCGGGCAATACCGCCAAATCGGACCAGCCTGGGACAGCCTCAATCTTCAGCACCTTGCCGCGCAAATCGAAGCAGGATGTTTTCTCGCCCATGTCCGTGCAGCACCGGGACAGACGATTGCTGAACAGAACTGTCACCCTTTCGTTCACCAGAACTGGATGTTCCAACACAACGGCGAGATACCCAATTTTCCTGAAGTAAAACGAGAACTGACATTCGACGTCGACCCCAAACTGTACCCATCAATCCTTGGCAATGCTGACACCGAGGTGTGTTTCTACTTGGCCCTGACCTATGGCCTGGCACATGACCCGTTACAAGCTATGACACGGATGGTGGAGCGAGTTGAACGCGCTCGCGACAAACATAATATTGCCGCGCCTTTTCGTGCCACAATGTGCGCCTCTGATGGC
This sequence comes from Enteractinococcus helveticum, assembly GCF_020742345.1. Lineage (GTDB taxonomy): Bacteria > Actinomycetota > Actinomycetes > Actinomycetales > Micrococcaceae > Yaniella > Yaniella helvetica_A. Next base: position 6,770 of record NZ_DYXC01000043.1, read on the forward strand.
CATCAATTGGTCGTGCTGCGCTGGGTAAGCCCCGATGTGGTGGGAGCTACTGCTCCGAGTCTCTATCATTCCTATGGACCCACCATGCTGCATACTGTCGACGGCGGCGCGGATACCCTACCTGATAACGCGCAGCTTGTCGTGTCCGAACCATTGGAGTTGCACTGGAGTACCCACGTGTGGAATGAAGTGCCCGCTGGATCGATTGGTATCTTTCGTCCAGAAATATCGCCGACTTTTACACCTGTCGACGTGGACTTCCAGCGCTAAATAGTGGTCGGCGCAGTGCGTATAGAGTTCGGCAATGTTCCTGTGCCAGCGATGCGCTTGGGTTCGACTGCCAAACGACCCGCAGATTGAACCACCGTGACATGGTGATCCGCTGAGTCAATCAGCGCAAAGAAGGGCACTGCCGATGACCGTCAACGCATATGTGAAACTTGTAGAGCCCAGTAATGACGTAAGTACAACGGTCATCGCCACAGAGGTTGTTTTTTACCGTGAGCTTCATATCGCATACAAGCCAGCCCCTGGTGGGATATAGTCTGAATATTTTGACTGTCTCAAGCCTTGTTGGCACAGTTGTGTTGGAAAGGTGCAAAGTATTCCACTGCCGATACAAGCGGAAAATGGGCCTGCCGGGCAAAACAAAACCTGCTGTGCAGATTGCAGAGCAGGTTTAATATTGGTGGAGCTTAGGGGATTCGAACCCCTGACCTCTTCCGTGCCACGGAAGCGCGCTACCAACTGCGCCAAAGCCCCTTATCAAGTTTTTATTGTTACCTCGCTGGGCAACAGATACTAGTATACATAGCTTTGTTTTGAAAACAAATTCCGCATGTCAGATCTAGCAGGTGATCTTAAACACTGGTTTGCGTCAGGGTAAATGATCCGTATGCACCCGAATTCGATTGCAAAACGTGTGCCTTGCAGTTGGCCAGTCGAGGAACGTTAGCATAGTCCTCATCGTCGTGACCGGTCAGTAAGTGCGCGGCAGCTCGAAGTGCGTTGCCGTGAGAAATAACCAGCAGCACGTCCACGGTATCCAACGCTTCTATGACAGCCTGGGCGGTACGGGTTCCTGATTCCCGTGGAGTTTCTCCTCCGACGGGGCCAGCATCGATATTGGGCAGACGAAATGCGGCATGTTCGTCGGGCCAGCGCTCCGAAATCTCGGTGTACAGCAGCCCTTCCCATTGTCCGCCCTGAGTTTCCTTCAGATTCTCATTGACCACAAAATCAAAGGCGCGGTCGCGACACATAATCTGGGCTGTTTCAACGGTCCGGAGCAGGGGTGAGACAATCGCTGCATCAAATTCAGTGTGCCCCCAGCGACGTGCGGCGGCCCTCGACTGGTCTCGTCCAGTGTCGTTCATCGGAACATCTTGTTGACCTTGAAAACGCCCTTGAGCATTCCAGTCAGTTTCACCATGTCGAAAAAAGACAAGAGTCTTCATGTCGAGGGTTCACCTATCTTATGTGAGAGTCTTCGTTAATCCGTCTTTGGCAGATCAATCTGTGGAGCATCAGACCAAAGACGATCCAGTGCATAGTTTTCGCGTTCTTCGTCATGTTGAACGTGAACTATGAAGTGCCCATAATCCAACAGTACCCACCGATTTTCCGATTCACCCTCGCGACGCGAAGGCTTCAGCTGGAGCTGTTCGCGTAATTGGTCTTCAATCTCATCAATAATGGATTTGACTTGTCGCTCTGTAGCAGCGGAGGCGAAGAAAAAAGCGTCGGTGATACCGAGGCGATCAGCAACATCTACTGCTGAGATATGTTCAGCCTGTCGAGTTGCTGCTGCTTTTGCTGCGATGTGCAACGCGTCCAGGGTTGGTTCGGGAACTACCACGAAACTCCTTCTAAGTTTAGCGAATCAGCAGAATGATGGCGGTGATCAGGGCGATGACGCCGATGGCAAAAACAATGGCTGACGACAGAACCATCCGGCGTTCTGGCGCTTCGAAAACTCTATCTTCGAGAGAATCCAGACCGTGAGCTTCAGTTGCCTCGACTGGTTCACCCGAACTTCGCTTGGCTGGTCGCTGTAATTCGCCAAGCAATTCAGCCGAAGGTACCGGTGCAGTCTGATCTGCTGCACGTTGGTCCACATCAAATGGACCGGTAATCATCGGTGGTGATTGAGCACGACGAGTACGCCGACGAGTCGCTTTCCGTGTAGCCGGTGTCGAAGGTTCGTCTGGTAGTTCAGCTGCCGGTTGCTGACTTTGAGCTATCGTGTCTTCGACGGCACCATGAGCCTTGGAGTCATGGTCCTCGAGATCTTCTTCTGGCTCGGGCTCAGACTCCGCAGGCTGGTCATTGGTGATGGTACCGACCGGTGCTGTCTGACCAGTGTCCTGTATGCCATCGGTATTCGAGGCTTCGTCATCATGTGCACTAGGCTGTTCGGATTCCTCGATGATCGCAATGGCTGCGGTCTCAAGATCCTGCAGTTCTCTTGATTTCTCGGCGAGCTCTTTTTGACGTCGCAGCATGGCTGGATCAATGACATTTGGATTGGCTTGACCCATTTCCAGGATTTCTTGAGTCAACCGTTCAGTTTCGGCTCGCAGGGCTGCCCGCCGAATCTCAATAGTGTCCAAACCAGACATGTCGGTAATTTCGACGGCAGATTCTGTGAAGGAATCCCCCATGGTCACTTCGATATTCTCGCCCGGTGCACCGTCTGGATCAACAGCTGCCTGCTGCGCTACAGCAGGCACGGTGATCGGAGGAGTCGAAGTCGACGTCGTCTGTGGTGCAGTTGCCCGACGAGCCGGTTTTGGTTCCGGTTTTTCTTGCTCGCGCTCTAGCCGAGCGATTTCAGCACGACGCTCGGCTGCCCGGCGCGCTTCAATTTCTCGTTTTTCACGACGAGATAGTGGTCGCTCAGCTGCCTTATCTGCGCCAGGCTTACTGATGATCGGAATCATACCGGTCGAAATGACTTCAGAATCAACGCGTCGGCGACGACGGGTGCCCGAGGGAGCATCAGCTACGGCACCATCGACGTCGGCGGGAGCATCAACGGGACGACCCGATGCACGACGCCCCAGAGAGGCTGTGTCGTCAATATCTGCGTCCTGGTTTTCCACTTGTTCTGTGGGCTCGTCACGGGCTGCTCGTGCCGCTCGTTGTTCGAGTTCTATTGCCCAACGCTGCGCTTCCTCGTCGCGCAGCTTTGCACGCTCTTCACGTTCGCGTTGTAAACGTAGCTCTCGGCGGGAGGGATAAGATTTACTCATCGGTGTCCTCCGGTCGATTGTTCAAAGATACGGTCGCATGACGTTCCACTGTTGGTCGTTGCATGTTGCCATGACGGTCTATATACAGACCATACTTTCCGATGTATTGCACCACCCCGTCGGGGACCAGATACCATACGGGTTTGCCTTCTGCCACACGTTCGCGGCAATCGGTCGATGAGATTGCCATCGCCGGGATTTGCATCAGCGAGACTTCTTCAGACAACCCATAGTCGGTGAGCTCATGGCCTGGCCGTGAGACACCAACAAAGTGTGCTTTACCCCAGAGCTGTTCGACGTTTTTCCACGTCATGATTTGTCCCATGGCATCAGCTCCGGTGATAAAGAACAGATCCGCATCCGGACGTAATTGCTGGATGTCATCCAGTGTATCGGCTGTATAGGTCTGACCGGGTCGATCAATATCGACCCGAGACACAGAAAACCGCGGATTTGATGCTGTAGCAATCACGGTCATCAAATAGCGGTGTTCTGCTGGGGAAACGTCCCGCTCTGTTTTTTGCCATGGTTGGCCGGTCGGGACGAACACAACTTCGTCCAGATCAAACTCTGCGGCCACTTCACTGGCTGCCACCAGGTGCCCGTGGTGAATGGGATCAAAAGTACCACCCATAATGCCCAGTCGGGTTCGGCGAGCAGGGGGCGTTTGCGGAGTTTGCGTCACAGTCAGTTGTTTAGCGCTTTGTGGTGGAGCCCTGCGCTGGCTGTGCGACGTCGGTGGAGGCCGGAGCGTCTGGGCGCAGCGCTACCGAACGCAGCGACATGATGGCCAACAGCAAGAACATCAGCGCGGCAAAAATCGCGATGCCGTAGACGATCGGGTTAACGGGTAGTTCGTTGACGACAGCTGCGTCTGCTGCTGCGAGGAACAGTTCCATGGATGAGTACTCCTGTATATGTCAATGTTGCTAGTAGATGAGCTTACCGAATTTTTGTGGCCGAATGGTCACGGTGTCGCCGGTTAGTGCCGGATTTGACCGTCGCCACGCAGAATCCACTTGGTTGAGGTTAATTCTTCTAACCCCATCGGTCCGCGAGCATGCAATTTTTGGGTTGAAATACCGATTTCAGCGCCCAAACCGAACTGTCCACCATCGGTAAATCGAGAAGAGGCGTTGACCATGACCACCGCGGCATCGACTTCGGCAATGTAGCGATCGGCGTTGGATACATTCTCGGTCACAATGACTTCGGTGTGACCGGTCGTATAGGTTTCAACGTGTTCGAGGGCCTCATCAATGTCGTTGACGATCTTGACGGACATCACCATGTCCAGCCACTCGGTGGACCAGTCTTCTTCAGTGGCCGCAACCGCGTCGGCTACCCAAGTGGCAGCAGTGGAATCTACGTGCAATACGACCCCGGCGTCTTGCAGAGCGGTGAGTACTTTGACACCGGTGTCCTGAGCGTCCTTGTGGATCAGCACAGTTTCGGCAGCATTACAGACCGATGGACGGTGGGTTTTGGAGTTGAATACGATGTCTACGGCTTTTTTCGGATCCGCAGATGCGTCAACAAAAACGTGTCCAACGCCAGCTCCGGTTTCGATAACCGGTACGGCCGCGTTTTCTACCACCGCACGAATCAGGCCCGGGCCACCACGTGGGATCAGCACATCGACTCCCCCGCGATAGGTCATCAGTGCGTTGGCACCTTCTCGACCGAGCTCATCGATGCCCTGGATCAGGTCAGCAGGTAGACCTTGGTCTTGCAGTGCCCCACGCAGGATGGCAATGGTGACGCCGTTGGTGGTTTCAGCGGCCGAACCGCCGCGAAGAAGCACCGCGTTACCGGATTTGATACCGATACCGGCAATATCCACGGTCACGTTCGGACGAGCCTCATAGATCGCTCCGACCACCCCCAACGGCACACGCACCTGTTGCAAACGGATTCCGTTGGGCAGATTATTGCCACGGACCAGATTGCCAATCGGGTCCGGCAGGGCGGCCAGCTCACCAAGGGCAGACACGAGACCATCAATGCGGTCATCAGTGAGTGCCAGACGGTCAAGCAATGCGGGGGCAATATTCTCGGCCTTGCCACGTTCAAGATCGGTGGCGTTGGCTGCCAAAATTTTGTCGCGATTGGTATCAATAGCAGCAGCCATGGCGTGCAAGGCAGCGTCTTTATCGGCGCGTGAAGCACCGGCTAACGCTTTTTGTGCTTTGCGACCCGCCTGGGTGATCGCTGCGATCTGTTGGGTCACGGAATCTAGTTGAGCGGTCATAATTCGATTCTAGCCGGTGTGTTAACTGGTCAGTGTTGTCTGCTTCACGATGACCGTGTCATCGGTGTGGATAACTACCCGGTCATACTCCGGTCCGAGTTCATCGCGCAATTGTCGAGTCGATTTACCGACCATGGCGGGCAGTTCTGTTACCGAGTAGTTGGTCAGTCCGCGGGCGATCACGGTGCCTTGACTGTTGGTGATTTCTACGACGTCACCGGCTTCAAAGGTGCCAGAAACACCGATCAGACCGGCAGGTAGCAAGGAACGGTGACGCACGGTGATGGCTTCGGCTGCGCCGTCATCAATCATAATGCTACCGCGCGAGATGGCCATGTGTTCCAGCCACGCATTGCGTGCGGATTTACGTTCCCCACGGGATGCGAACCAGGTGCCAATGTCTTGGCCATCAATGGCAGCCTGAGCGTTTTCGGCCGAGGTCAAAAACGTTGGGATGCCGGCATCCGTAGCGATTGAGGCGGCTTGGAGTTTAGTAACCATGCCCCCGGTGCCAATTGATGAGCCGGAATCTCCCACCGAAATATGGGCCAGGTTGGCTTCTGCTGAGACATTGGCAATACGGCGGGCGCCAGGCTGGGTTGGTGGCCCGTCATAGAGGGCGTCTACATCTGAGAGCATGAATAGCACATCGGCTTTGATGACAGCGGCGACCAACGATGCCAGCCGGTCGTTATCGCCAAACCGGATTTCGTGGGTGGCTACGGCATCATTCTCATTGACGACGGGCAATACTCCGAGGTTCAACAGGCGGTTGAGTGATCGAAAAGCGTTGTTGTACTGGGTGCGGCGCATGAGATCTTCTGCGGTCAGCAGCACCTGGGCGACACTGATTGAGTGTTTCCAGAACGATTCTGTGTACTGGGCCATGAGGCGACTTTGTCCTACCGCGGCAGCAGCCTGCTGAGTGGCTAGATCTTTGGGGCGTTTATCGAGTCCTAGTGGTCGAAAACCTGCGGCAATGGCGCCTGAGGAGACTAACACCACTTGTGCGCCGTCATGATAGAGCTGGCTTACCACGCGGGTTAGCGTGTCGATGGCCGGGACTGAGACACCGCCTTGGCCGTCGGTGAGCGACGAGGACCCAATTTTGACGACGATGCGTCGGGCATCACGTAATTTGGTGCGATCAGTAACCGGATTGGGCATAGACAGGTTTGGGGTGGACACGAGGTGCTTTCTTGAGGTGGTCTATTCGTTGTCGGAGTCGTAGTCGGTCCACAGTCCGGAACGGCGTTCTTTTTCCATTTCGGCGCGTGTTGCAGCCCGAGCAGCTTTCCGGTCGGCGTAGTCTTGGCGTTTTTCTTCGCGGGTTGGTCGCTGGCGGTTTTCCAACCGTGGGTCGGCGCCGCGTGGGCCGGTGAGGTGTTCGGCACCGGTGGTCATGGTGGGTTCCCAGTCAAAGACCACACCGGATTCGTCGTCACCGATGACTACGGCATCACCGGGGCGGGCACCTGCTGCAAATAGGGCTTTTTCTATGCCAAGACGTTCGAGCCGATCTGCCAGGTAGCCAACGGCTTCGTCATTATCGAAGTTGGTTTGGTCCACCCAGCGTTCGGGTTTGTCACCGCGAATCCGAAACAGTGGTTTTAGGCTGCGTTCTTCTTGGGTGAGGCTGAATTCTTTTGGCCGGCCGCGACGGCGGCGGGCCGGTTGGATTGTAATGGTCTGTGCTAGATCCTGTTGTGCTGTGGCGGCATCGGCGAGCTGTTGACGCGCTTCGGTGACCAAGTCCGCCATCGCGTATTTTAGTTCGTCCAACCCTTTGCGGCTGACCGCGGAGATTTCAAAGACGCGTAGGCCGCGTGATTCGAGTTCGGCACGGGTCATATCGGCCATGGCTTGACCATCGGGCAGGTCCGTTTTGTTGATGGCCACCAGTTGTGGTCGCTCATTGAGTGGAATGAGTTGTTCGCCGGCTTCGGTCAAGATGGGTTCTACCGCATAGGCGGAGAGTTCTTTTTCCAACGCGTCGTAGTCGGAGATCGGGTCGCGATCCGATTCTAGTGTTCCGGCGTCTAGCACGTGGACCAGCGCATGGGTGCGTTCTACGTGGCGCAAGAATTCCAGACCGAGTCCTTTGCCTTCCGAGGCACCCGGAATCAGACCGGGTACATCGGCTACGGTGAAGCGGATGCCACCGGCGTCTACGACTCCAAGGTTCGGGACGAGGGTTGTGAACGGATAGTCAGCGATCTTTGGGCGCGCAGCCGAGATGGCGGCTATCAATGATGACTTCCCGGCCGAGGGGAATCCCACCAGGGCAATATCCGCCACGGTTTTGAGTTCCAGCACGACGCTGCGCTCTTCGCCGGGAATACCCAGCAGCGCAAAGCCGGGAGCTTTGCGTTTGGGTGAGGCCAGTGCGGCATTGCCTGCTCCGCCGGTCCCACCTTCGGCGATGATGACTTCTTCGCCCGCTGTAACCATGTCGTGCAAGATGTTGCCGTCGGTGTCTTTGATGACCGTGCCCACTGGGACGGGCATGTAAAGGTTTTCGCCGTTTTTGCCGTGTTGTAGATCGCCACGCCCGGGTTCACCATTGGTGGCTTTGCGGTGGGGCTGGTGGTGGTAGTCCAGCAGGGTGGTGACATCGGGGTCAGCAACGAGTACGACGTTGCCACCGTGGCCACCGTTACCGCCGTCGGGTCCACCCAGGGGTTTGAATTTTTCACGGCGCACGGAGGTTTCCCCGTGTCCACCGTTTCCTGCGGTGGCGTGCACGGTCACACGATCAATGAATTGTGACAATTGGGTTCCTCCGGCGTTGTTGTGGTGAAAACTCAAAGCGGGGGCGGACCAGGGACGGTCCGCCCCCGCTGGAGCGTGATAAGGCGGTTTTCGTCTTAGGCTTCAGCCGGGACGATGTTCACAACTTTGCGACCGCGACGGCTACCGAATTCAACGGCACCACCTTCGAGTGCGAACAGGGTGTAGTCTTTGCCGACACCCACGTTACGGCCCGGGTGGTATTTGGTACCGCGCTGGCGCACAAGAATTTCACCTGCGTTGACGACCTGGCCACCGAAACGTTTGATCCCAAGATACTGGGGGTTTGAGTCACGACCGTTACGTGTGGAACTAGCACCTTTTTTTGTTGCCATGAGTTAAATCCTTTACGAGTTGATCCGAAAACTAGTTTACTTGATTTCGGTGATCTTCACGCGGGTCAGGTCCTGGCGGTGACCCTGGCGTTTCTTGTAACCGGTCTTGTTCTTATATTTCTGGATAACAATTTTTTTACCACGGGTGTGCTCAAGCACCTCGGCGGTTACTGTGACCTTATCCAGATCTTTTTTATCTGAGGTGATCTTGTCACCATCGACCAGCATCAGGGCTGGCAGTTCAATTGAGCTGCCGACTTCTGCTGCCTGGCGGTCAAGGACCACCAAGTCTCCTTCAGAGACTTTTTCCTGGCGTCCGCCAGCGCGTACAATCGCGTATGCCATTTGGACTCACTTCTCTCGACGTTAATCAAAAAATGTATTCAGCTGTTTAAACACCTGAGGGTCTTGGCTCACGAGACAAGTTGCCGATATGGGACACCAACTGCCAGGTTTCACAGCACCAAACAGGTAGTCTATCGTTTTTCGTCTCATGAGCCAAATTGATCATCAGCCTGCCGTGCCCGGCGAGATTGATCATCAGCCTGCCGTGCCCGGCGAGGAGATATCCTCCGCCGAGACACCAACCCCCAGAATTGCTGATGACTTCACAGGTTTCTCAGCCTTCTTCGGCTGATCCTCAACACTGGCCGCAAAGGTTTTACCCTGCGGTTCAGGCGCATCGGTGGCCTGCTGGATCTTGGTGGCGCCGGTAGCCGATGAGGCGGCCCGACGACGTTTCTTGGCAGCCGATTGACTCTGCGTCTCCTCGTGATGAGGCGCTGTCGACTGCTGTGACGCCTGCTGTTGTTGCGTCTTGGGTTTATCTGCCTGCTCAGCGGCCGAGGAAGACTGTTTGGCGCTTTGACCGCCGGTTTGGCCTGCCGAACCCTGCGGAGCGACCGCACGACGACGCTTGCGTGATGAGCGCGAACTACGCTGTCCGCCATCTGCACCAGTTGAGTGGTCTGCGTTGTCTGATGCTGGCTGCTGTTTGGCAGATTTCTCCTGATCATGATGTTCATCACGCGGCGTGTCTTGTGAGGTATCATCGGCGCGCCGGTTCGAACGGCCACGGTCACTTCTGCGACGACGGCGCGATGATCCGTGCGAGGATTCGTCGGCGTCAGCAGTGCGCTGTTTAGTGTTCGCAGCATCCTGTTGAGCGTCCCCATTGTCCTTATTGGTGGTGGCCGCAGCGATTGAGGCTATAGCGTTCCGAGTCTGCTCGGCCTTCTCGTGGTGGCCATCATCCTGCTGCTGGGGTTGTTGTTGCTGCTCGTCACCCTGGTGATCTTTCGACTGACGACGGCGACTACGACGCGTGCCAGCTTCTCCCCCACGACGACGCTGCGATGACGAAGACTCATAGGGCTTACCGCGCTCAATTGGCTCATCGTGGACAATAATTCCGCGACCTGCACAGTGCTCACAGGTGTGTGAGAAGACTTCAACTAATCCGGTGCCCATGCGTTTGCGGGTCATCTGAACCAAACCCAGTGAGGTCACTTCGGCAACCTGATGGCGTGACCGGTCTCGACCTAAGCATTCGACCAGACGACGCACCACGAGGTCACGGTTGGATTCCAAGACCATATCAATGAAGTCGATCACGATGATGCCACCGATATCGCGCAAGCGGAGTTGGCGGACAATTTCTTCGGCCGCTTCCAAGTTATTCTTGGTCACGGTTTCTTCCAGGTTGCCCCCGGAGCCCGTGAATTTACCGGTATTGACGTCCACCACGGTCATGGCTTCAGTGCGGTCAAAGACTAATGACCCACCCGATGGCAGGTTGACCTTGCGATCCAGGGCCTTGTGCAATTGTTCATCGATGCGGTAATGCCCAAAGAGGTCGGCACCATTGAATGCCTTTGGATCCCACTGTTCCAGTCGATCCACCAGATCTGGGGCCACGTAAGTGACATAGGCCTGGATCTTATCCCACACCGCTTCGCCTTCGACCAGCATTTTGGTGAAGTCTTCATTGAATACATCGCGCACCACTTTGATCGTCAAATCCGGTTCGGAGTGCAACAGTTCTGGTGCTAAGACTTTATTCGACTTGGATTGTGCTTCGATCTCTTCCCACTGCTTACGCAGCCGGTTGATGTCGTTGAGCAGTTCCTCTTCGGAAATGCCCTCGGCTGCGGTGCGAACGATCACACCGGTCTTATTCGGCAAATTTTCTTTCAGGATCGCCTTGAGACGATTGCGTTCGGTATCGGGCAGTTTACGGGAGATACCGGTCATCGAACCGCCTGGCACATACACCAGGTACCGGCCGGGCAGTGAGATCTGTGAGGTAAGGCGGGCACCCTTGTGGCCAACCGGGTCTTTGGTCACCTGCACGAGGACGGAGTCACCAGATTTCAGGGCATTTTCAATTTTTTTAGCCTTGCCATCCAGCTGGGCGGTATCCCAGTTGACTTCACCGGCATACAGTACCGCATTGCGGCCACGGCCGATATCCACGAATGCCGCTTCCATCGATGGAAGTACGTTTTGTACCTTGCCCAGGTACACATTGCCAATCAACGAATCCTGTTGGGTATTCGAGACAAAGTGTTCAGCGAACACGCCATCTTCTAAAACAGCAATCTGAATGCGTGTGTCATGTTGGCGAACCAGCATCTTGCGTTCTACGGATTCCCGACGGGCCAGGAATTCAGCCTCAGACACCACGGTGTTCCGTTGGCGACCGCGGCGTGTTGAACGACGACGTTGCCGTTTGGCTTCTAGACGGGTCGACCCCCGCAGCGAGGTCACCTCATTTGGCCCAGAGGTGGAGGCTTGGCGTGGGGCACGCACGCGGGTTACGGTATCTTCCGGATCGCCCTCACCACCGCCGTCCATTTCTAAATCGACGTTGCCACGGCGACGTCGACGACGTCGGTGCGACACCGGCTGATCCTCATCCATAGGCCGGTGGCGTTCTGCATCGCGTTTGCCGCGCGTCGAGCGTTTATTGTCCTCGCGAGTGTCTTCATCGGCTTCGCGGTCCTGCTGGTCGGCGTCGTGCCGGTCGTCTCGCTGTTTACGATTATTGCGCTGCTGTCGCTTAGTATTTTCGCGTTGTCGGTCATCACGGGACCGGTCGTCGTGATCTTCTTCACGCACGGGTTTCTTGCGACGAACGGGAACATGCGAATAGTCGGGGGCTTGAAAGAGTAACCCCGTAGGATCATTGGGCAATGGTGTGCCCGCAACAGGTGAAGCCTGCGTATATTGAGTTTGTTCTTGAGTTTTATTGGCAGCTGGCATGCTGCGCCTCCCGGACCTAGCCGTGATCCGCACTCATCACGGGTAGGCCAAATCCGATTGCGCGTAGGCCATAGCGGCTGCTACGCACTACGAAAAAGCCTAAAATGAACCGGTCATTACCGGAGCCAGCAGAAGCATACAAGACGATTCAAAAACTTCAAGAGCTTACGTCGAGGGATTCAACATATTTCATTCACAATGGAATCAACCTTCGCAACCGCAAGCCATAAAGCTTCCGCAGGACCCATCGAGTGTGCGTGCACGATGTGGTCTCCACCATTGTGACATACTTTTGGCCAAAACCCGTTATTCTGTGCTCACACTCAGCCGACGGCTCTATACTTGGCCGCGTGAATACCGCTCTAAACAACCCTTCTGACACCGAAGAACAACCCTGGTACGCGTCCAGTTTCGGCACCGCAATGGTGCTGCTGATAAGCGGCATTATCGGGCTGATTGCAACGTTAGTGTTGACTTATGAACGCGTGCAACTGTGGATGAATCCCGACCACGTCACCTCGTGTGACATCAGTGTTTGGGCGTCTTGCGGAACAGTCATGCAGTCCTGGCAGGCCAGCTTATTCGGGTTTTCGAACCAGTTCATCGGCATCGTAGGGTTTACGATTGTCATCACCATTGCCATGGCGATTTTTGGTGGCGCCCGGTTTGTGAACTGGTGGTGGCATGCAACCTCAATTGGGCTTGGACTTGCCATGGTCTTCTGCCTGTGGTTATGGACCCAAGCCGTGTATGTCATCAACACGCTGTGCATCTACTGCATCATCGTGTGGGCCGTGACCATCCCGGCTGCGGTACTCATCTTTGCGCGAAATGTCTCGCAGGACTTGATCAAAGTCACACCGCGGACGAAGATGATCATCACAACGGCCACCTGGCCGACGATCATTGTGCTCTATATGGTGATCGCTGGATCAATCCTGCTGCGTTTTGGCGAAGCAATGTTTTAGGACCGTGTAATTGGACGCTCAACAATTCAATGCCATGCCCCGACCGGAGCTCACCCACCCGTATGTGGTGGCCCGACAGGCCGCATCCATCATTATGCTGCGCCAAGTCAATACTGAGCTTGAGGTATATGTCCAACACCGTGCAACCACCATGGACTTCGCTGCCGGGGCCGTGGTGTTTCCGGGTGGTCGCACTGACGCCGAAGATGCGCTCTTTGACTTTGGTCACGAGGTACAGCCGTTACTGCAAGAGCATGCCCGCGGCTGGCAGAGGACCTCCCTTGGTTCGGCGATTCCAGGCCGGTCTGTCAAGAATGCTTCCATGATGCTGCGCACCGGTTTGCGCGAAGTAGAAGAAGAAACCGGGGTGTATCTCAAACCTGACATTATGCGTCCATGGGCGAATCTGATCACCCCGGTGGGGTACCCAAAACGGTTTGATACTTTCTTTTATCTGGCTATCCCAGATGATGATGTGATGCCCGAAAATATCACGACCGAGGCTACTGCGGCCGACTGGCACAGTATTGAATCCATTCTGCACGGTGATGAGGCCAAAAAGATCGCACTAATGCGCCCGACGAAGTTCTTGTTGTTAGATATTGTAGAGGCCGGTTCAATCCAAGCACTGTTGGCTCGAGATCCGGTGGTCACTCCGATTCGCGGTCTTTGACCGCCCTGACGAACGCCTCGGTTTCTTTACGAACCAGGCGCAAATTGCTTTTAACAGCGAATGGCACCGGTAAATACCAGTGCCATTGCTTGTTAAAGTCTCGGAGTTAGCCGAACCAGAGTTCTATCTCGCGCTCTGCAGACAGCGTCGAATCGGAGGCGTGAATGAGGTTCTTCTGGACTCCTTCACCCCAGTCGCGTCCGAGATCGCCGCGGATGGTCCCCGCCTCGGCCAGGGTCGGGTTAGAGATACCAGCCAGCTGGCGGACTCCTTCGATCACGCGGTCGCCTTCAAAGATGGCCGCAACAATCGGGCCGGAGGCCATGAAGTTGACTAGTGGTTCAAAGAATTCTTTGCCCTGGTGTTCTTCATAGTGTTCAGCCAGTAACTGAGGGGTGGCGTTGAGCATCAGCAGTTCGGTGATTTGATAGCCCTTGCGCTCAATGCGTGACAAGATTTCACCGGTCAGTCCACGTTCCACACCGTCGGGCTTGACGAGTACAAGTGTGCGTTCAGGCTGGCTCATAAAACTTCCTCATTCATCAGCTGGGTCAGGTCACGCGGTTGCGTGACCCTCAACGATCATACCTAATCGGTCTCGGCTTCCGTACCGTGTTCTTGTTCCCAGGCTTCTTGTTCTTTGGCTCGGATAGCGTTTTCGACGTCAAGCTGTTGGCCCTTGGTCACCGCGTACCACCAGGCTATAGCAAATGCGATGCCGACAATGAACCCAAAGGATTCCAAGAAACCGGAGGCAACGAGCAGGCCTTGGATAATCCAGCCGACGGCGATGCCAACAGGCTTTTTGACAAACCGGGATGTCACCGCAGCAATGAGGGCCAGCGCCAGGCTGCCCAAGAGCATCCAGAGCCCACCGTTGTTTTGGTTCAGGCCGTAGAGCATCAGCCCGAAGAATGCGATCACGAAGGCTTCACCCAGCAAGACGGTGGAGGTGAACATCACCAGGATGGACCGTTGTTTTTTCTGTTGGCCGGGTTTCCACTCGCGTTGTGATCTGGTCTCGCGTTCTGGGCGCCAGGATTCGCGGCCGGGTTGTTCTGCGTTACTCACTGTCGTCGTCCTCCTGGTCTTCTTGCGGGAAGAAGTCGCTGAAGTCATCATGGCCTTCGACTTCGACACTGGCATCCGTGGCGGCGGTTTCGGGACCCAGCAGATCCCGGACCTGACCGACCAGGGTGATCGATCCGGTCACGAGGATGCCCGCTCCCCCGGTGCCGGCGGTCAGGCTGCGACCGGCGTCTTGAATTCGTGCCTCGATATCACGAACCCCCTGGACTGCCCACGCAATGGCATCCACCACGGAGTCGGTGGTGAACAGTTGGTCTTCGTCCCAGCCCGCGTCCAGTGCGATCTCGGTGAGCTCTTCGGGGCTGATGGCGCGCGGTGAGTTGGATTTGGTGATGGCCAGGTGTTCGACGTCGTCACCAAAATGTTCAAAGAGGGCGGTGAGAATGCCCAGGGCGTCTTTGTCATCCAGGATGCCCACCACTAAACCCAGCGATGAGAAATTGAAGGTCTCGCGCATAGTTGCCGCGGTGGCTTCGATGCCCTGCGGGTTGTGTGCCGCATCGATGACCAGTGAGGGGTTAGTGCGCAACAGTTCCAGGCGTCCCGGACTGGTGACCATTGACAGGCCGTCTTGCAGGATGTCGCGCTGTAGCGGCTGGTCGCCGGCTCCCAGAAAGGCTTCCAGCGCTGCGATGGCGACAGCAAGGTTTTGGACCTGGTGGGCGCCGTGCAGCGGGAGAAATAGGTTGTTGTACTCCGCTGCCAGGCCTTTGATCGAGACTTGTTGTCCCCCGACGGCCACCGAACGGCCCGTGACGCCGAATTCGATGTTTTCGAATTTGAAGTTGGCGTGTTGCGCCCGGGCTTTTTCCAATAATACTTGGGCGGCTTCGGGATCTTGGGCCGCGGAGATCAGGTAACCGTTGTCTTTGATGATCCCGGATTTTTCCACTGCAATCTGCCCCGGGGTGTCACCGAGCAGTTCGGCGTGGTCGACCGAGATAGGGGTGACCACCGATACCTGGGCATCGGCGACGTTGGTGGCATCGGTGATGCCACCCAAACCCACTTCTAACACCATGACATCCACCGGGGCGTCGGCGAAGATTGCAAAACCCAGGGCGGTGACAGTTTCGAAGTAGGTGAGTTGTTGTTCTCCGGCCTCGACCAGTTTGGCATCTACCATGTCGATCAACGGGGCGATCTCATTGAACACGCGGACAAATGTGGCGTCGTCAACGGGCTCACCGTCCAGGGTGATGCGCTCGGTGACCTTGACCAGGTGCGGTGAGGTGTAGCGTCCAGTGCGTAGCCCGTGGGCGATGAGGACTTGTTCAATGATGCGCGCCGTCGTCGTCTTGCCGTTGGTGCCGGTCAAGTGGATGACGGGGGCACTGGTTTGGGGGTCGCCCAGCAGTGCCATGATGTCGAACATCGGTTGCATGCGGGGCTCCATTTTATTTTCCGGAGCCCGCGATAACAGGTGTTCATATACCTGTTCTGCGGTTTCAAACATTAGGCGTCGACTTTCTGCACGGTGACGTCCACGATTTTGGTGGCGTCATCGGCGAAGGATTCACGGGGGTCGGCGGCGTCGGTGGCTTCGAATGCGACCTGCAGTGACAAGGTTTCATTGCTGATCAGGCCTTCGTGGGCGCTGATGGCATTGATGACGGCCTGCGGTCCGGTGATCACGGTGTGAATGCGGTCTGAAACATCCAGGTCGGCATCGCGGCGCGCCGATTGGACGGCACGGATAACATCGCGTGCAGCACCTTCTGCGGCCAGGGTCTGATCAACCGCGGTGTTGAGGATGACAAAGCCCTGTGGGATGACGGCAACCGCGGATTCCGGGTTGTCTGGGTCTTCTTCAACCACCGTGGACAGGGTGTATTCGTGAGGTTTCAGCGCAATGCCACCGGCAACCACGGTGCCGTCGTCTTCAACCTTCCAATCATCGGATTTGGAGGCCTTGATGACGGTCTGCACCTGGCGGCCCAGGCGCGGGCCGGCTTCGCGAGCGTCGACGACCAGCTGCTGGGAAATCCCGAAGTCTTCGGCCGAGGTGTTGGCCACGTCAACGAGTTTGATGTTCTTTAGGTTCAGCTCATCGGCCAGAATGTCGGTGAATTCTTGGGTGAAGCGCTGGGTGTCTGGGACGACAACGGTCAGTTCGGACAGTGGTAGGCGCACGCGACGGTTGGCACCTTTGCGCAGCGATGAGGCTGATGAGGCGATCGTGCGGACTAATTCCATGGTGTCTTGGAGTTGTTCAGCATCGGTCCCGGATGGGAAGAGGTTGGCGTCCGGGTAGTCGGTCAGGTGCACCGAACGTCCACCGGTCAGTCCGCGCCAGATTTCTTCAGCGACCATGGGCATCAGTGGGGCCGCGGCACGCACGAAGGCTTCTAGCACGGTGTACAGGGTATCTAGGGCCTGGGTGTCTTCGGCGAAGAAGCGCTGACGCGACCGGCGGATGTACCAGTTGGTCATGGTTTCCATGTAACCGCGGATGGCTTCGGTGGCCCCGGAGACGTTGTAGTCATCCAGTGAGGCTTTCACATCGCGCAGCATGGTGCCGGTGGCGGCCAGGATGTACTGGTCTAGCGGGTCGGTGGATTCATACCGGAAGGAGGCCTGGTACCCTTCGGGGCGTTTGCCGCCGTCGGTGGCCGAGTTGGCATACAGGCTAAAGAAGTGCCAGACGTTCCAGGCCGGCAGGATGGCCTGGCGTGCGGCTTCGCGGATGCCTTCTTCGGTGACGATCAGGTTACCGCCGCGCAGAATTGGTGAGGCCATCAGGAACCAGCGCATGGCATCTGAGCCGTCACGGTCTAAAACATCGTTGACGTCCGGGTAGTTCTGCAGGGATTTGGACATCTTATTACCGTCAGAGCCCAGTACAATACCGTGCGAGATGACATTTTTGAATGCCGGACGGTTGAACAGTGCGGTGCCTAGCACGTGCATGGTGTAGAACCAGCCGCGGGTCTGGCCGATGTATTCCACAATGAAGTCGGCCGGGTTGTGGGTGTCGAACCAGTCCTTATTATTCATCGGGTAGTGGACCTGGGCATAGGGCATCGAGCCGGAGTCGAACCAGACATCCAGGACGTCTTCGACACGACGCATCATCGATTTTCCGGTTGGGTCATCCGGGTTTGGACGCACCAGTTCATCGATCCATGGGCGGTGAAGGTCGACCTCACCCTTGGCGTTTCGTGGCAGTTGGCCGAAGGCTTCTTCGATTTCAGCTAATGAACCATAGACCTCGATGCGCGGATAGTTTGGGTCATCGGATTCCCATACCGGGATGGGTGAACCCCAGTAACGGTTGCGTGAGATTGACCAGTCACGAGCGTTTTCTAACCATTTGCCAAATTGGCCGTGTTTGACGTTGCCCGGGATCCAGTTGATTTCTTCGTTATGCGTGAGCATATCGTCTTTGAATTCGGTGACTTTGACATACCAGGAGGTGATCGCACGGTAGATCAATGGGGTACGGCAGCGCCAGCAGTGCGGGTAGGAGTGCTCATAGGATTGTTCGCCTAATAGCGAGCCTTGGGCGCGCAGTGCACGAATGATGGTGCGGTTGGCCTCAAAGACCTGCACGCCGGCGATATCCTTGAGTACACCGCCACCAAGGTTCTCATCGCCAAACAGGGGCAAGAAGTTGGCACCTTCATCGACCGAAAGGACAACGGGGATGCCGTGGGCTTCGTTGACTCGTTGGTCTTCTTCACCATAGGCCGGGGCCTGGTGAACCAGACCGGTACCGTCTTCGGTTGTGACATAGTCATCGACCAGGATGCGGAACGCGTTTTGGGTGCCGTAGGTTTCGGCATCGGCAAAGTAGGTAAACAGGGGCTCATAGGCCAGACCGGCCAGCTGGTTGCCGGTGTAGGTCGCTTCGATAGCGGCCACCGCAGCATCGGCGTCCTCGTAGCCGAGCATCTTGGCGTGGGCGCGTACCCGGTCGGTTGCCAGCAGGACTTTGGTAGCACTGAAGGTATCGACTTCTGCGGCCACGACCGGTACCACTGCGTATTCGATTTCCGGACCGGCAGCCACCGACAGGTTGGTGGGCAGCGTCCACGGGGTGGTCGTCCAAGCCAACACGCCAACACCGGTCAGTGCGTCTGCGGTTTCGGCGGTGACACCGCCTGCAGGCACCAGGTCTGGGTTGGCAGGCAATCCGGTGACCTTGAACTGGACGGTAACCGATGGGTCTTGACGCATCTTATAGACGTCGTCGTCCATGCGCAGTTCGTGGTTGGATAGTGGGGTTTCGTCGTTCCAACAGTACGGCAGCACACGGAAACCGCGGTAGGTTAGGCCACGGTCGTGCAGGGTTTTGAACGCCCAGATAACGGATTCCATAAAGGATGGGTTCAGGGTTTTGTAGTCATTTTCGAAATCAACCCAACGGCCCATACGGTTGATATATTCGCGCCATTCCTGGGTGTATTCCAGGACCGAAGCGCGGCAGGCGTCGTTGAATTTATCGATGCCCATTTCTTCAATCTCGGCCTTATCCGTCATGCCGAGTTGCTTCATGGCTTCTAATTCGGCCGGCAGCCCATGGGTGTCCCAACCAAAGCGTCGCTCAACGCGGCGACCCTGCTGCGTCTGGTAACGCGCGATGAGGTCTTTAACGTAACTGGTCAGCAAGTGGCCGTAGTGCGGCAGGCCGTTGGCAAAGGGTGGGCCGTCATAGAAAACGAACTCATTATTGTCGCCGTCGACTTCTGCCGGACGGTTATCTATGGAGGCTTGGAAGGTGCCGTCTGCATCCCAGTACTTGAGGATCAGCTCTTCGATGGCGGGCAGATTTGGGGTGGACGGTGTAGAACCGTTTTGAACCCATTGCTTATGGGAACTAGCCAGAGGGTACACAATTACCTTCCTTGCATCGACGTTCGTTATCACGTGTACATACCTGTGCAAGGACGCCTGACGACGCGGTACCACCCTGCTTATCTTGGAATACTCCAAGATCGCTTATAACAGCTATATCGGGCTGACCCGTTCGGTTCTACTGAGCATGAGCCGTTCTTCCGAAGCGCTCCCCGATGATGGTCGGATCACTGCGCAATCGCAACCATCCTACAACATATTTCAGACCGTGAAATCAGCTCTACGCAAGGTTTTGCGCTTAGGCGATATGCACGATTGGCCGCTGGTGCACATTGGGTTCCGCTTCGCGCAGCACTTCCCGGGTGACCGATGCGATCGAGCCCTCCCCGAAGACCAAGTAGCGCAGAATGTTGGTCACCGGGGTTGATTCGGTCCATTGGAAATACACGTGGGTTTCACAGTCCAGGACATCTCGCAGATACAGAGCAATTGCCGCGATGGTGTTGGCGACTGTGGTGCCTTCGGCTACCAGCAGGTGATAGCCATAGCGTTGGACGCCACGCACAATAACATCGGTTTCAAATTCTGAACTATCGGCGACCACGACTTCGATAAATAACGCCCCGTTGACCGGCAGATTGTGCGCTGCCTGTGCTCTGCTCAGAGATTCTCGATAGCGCTGGGCGGCAACGTGTCGCGGATTGTGGGCAATGAGTCGCAGCACGCCGTCGGAATGCTGGTCAAGCATGTGCTGAGCGGGCGCATCAAAGTTGATCGAGGTAGCACGCAGTTCGGTCGAGCGCACGGCTCGAGAAATGAGGCTGACCACTAGGATGGCCACAATGAAGCTACCGGCAATTTTGATGCCATCGGGGCGTTCAATAATATTTGCGATCGTCGTATAAATAAAGATGACTGCGATACAACCATACCCGAGCATAGCGCCGTGCTGGGCTTTGTGCCGTGCCGTCAGGGTCACGGCGATGGCAGCCGAAGTGATCAGCACCAGCACCCCGGTGGCATAGGCGCCACCTTGAGCGTCGACGTCGGCCTGGAAGATGACCGTGATGACAAAGGCGATAGCTGCGAAAACGAACACCAGTGGACGGTTGCGTTGTGTCCAGGCCGGTGCCATCCCGTAGTGCGGTAGATATCGGGGCACCAAGCTCAGCAGCCCGGCCATGGCCGAGGCGCCAGCGAACCATAGAATAGCAACCATAATGACGTCATAGACCGTCCCAAATACGGGCCCCAGATACTCATGGGCAAGATAGGACAGGGCACGGCCGTTGGCTGGGCCGCCCACTTCGAAGGCCGCCGCCGGGATGAGCAGGACCGTGGTGATCGACGAGGTGATCAAAAACGCGCTCATGATCAGTGCTGAGGTGGTCAGCAGGTGTTTGGTGTGACGGATACGCCCGGTTGGTTGAGCCTCAGTATCGGTGGCGTCCCCACGGATCTGGGGCATGACGACAACACGGGTCTCAAATCCAGACAGACCCAACGCAAGCTTCGGGAAAACGAGCAACGCCACGGCAACGGCGAATAAGGTATCGCCGTGCTGGGTGGTGAGCACCATCCACCAATTACTCACCACTATAGGCTGTTGCACCAGATGTACGAATGCGACGACGATGACGATACCGTTCACGGCCAAAAACGCGGTGACCAAGATCGTGGCAACTCGGATGGCTTCTCGAAAGCCCCATAGGAAGATGAGTGCGAGCCCGGCTATCAGGACCAGGGTGGTGACCACTTCCCTGCCGTTCACCACGGATGAGGCCACGGGGTTCTCGCTCAGATGGGCTGTGGCATCTGAGGCTGATAGGGTCATCGTAATGACGAAGTCGGTAACGACAAAGCCCAATAAGATCAGCACCGCAAGTTTGCCTGCCCATCGTGGCAACAGTTTGGCCAGCATGGCAATCGAACCGGTGCCGTGGGAGCTTTCTTGTGCAACACGGCGATATACCGGTAGCGCACCGGCCAACGTGACGGCCACCAGCACAATGGTTGCTGCCGGTGCAATGACCCCGGCAGCCAGGGCGGCGATCGCGGGTTGGTATCCCAAAGTCGAGAAATAATCCAGGCCAGTCAAACACATGACCGCAACCAGTGCGCGCGATCGTCGTGGTGTTCTACCCGCCCGTGCGGCCCGGCATGACGACCATGCGGCACCGAGGTGTCGGCCAGCATCCAGCGGCGCAGACGTTTGATAGGCCTTCGTTGCGCTTGCTGTTCTGGGGCGGCGTGAAGTACCGGGTCCGGTATGTGGGCTCGTTGCCAATCATGCGCATTCTGCTGGCCATCCATGGCCTTCCGATCGCCTGTCGTTCCCATGCTCGCTCACCATGCCTGGCGGGCCAATCGCAGACGCGAAGTCAGCGGTTTATGGGCTGGTTCAATCGTAGTCCTTCCCACAGCTTAGCGGGAGTCCCTTCATTGCCCATTGGCATGCTTCAGCTCGCCCTGCTTGAGGGTCGAATTCGCTCCTATCATGCTTCCAAAACATGGCGGCCGGGCATGAGGCCAGGTCGACCCAACCGAAGCTCAACCTCATGCACCAGGCGTTATCGCTCACAAACTCTGATAGCCAGCTCACTGAATGCGTTCAGCTGTCGCGTCCCTTGGTGAAGTGGTGGCATGTGCACGCGAAGTTGGCGTCGCCCAACGGGTAGAAAAAGTATTTCGTTGTCAGAAAGCGACCTAGTCGCCTACAACCCCTAAGGCCCAGGGGACCTTATCTGACCAAGACAACGGGGTTATCTGGCAGAGGTTTGATAAACCTGTGATTCGGCCCTCAAGCGGGTACTTCGTATCCGCTTAGAGCACCGCTGCTGGTAAACAATATTTAGGCACTGTCTTGAGCATCGCGAATGAGCTTGTGCTGGGCGGCCTGTTTGACCGGGCGCATCACGATTTCATCCAGGTTAATGTGATGGGGAAGATTCACCGCATAGGCGCAAACATCGGC
>NZ_DYXC01000044.1 GCF_020742345.1 Enteractinococcus helveticum
CCCACCAGTAGCATCACGGTCCAGGAATCGGGTACGGTTTGTTGACGCCGTGGCACAAAACCCGCATTGAGGGTCAGCTGGCGGAATCGATTCTGCAGGGCCGAGTTATAGCCGCCGGGCAGATTAATCCACGGGTCATGGGCCAGCTTGGCCATTTGGATGCCATCGTGTTTGGCCAGCGGATGGTGTTTTGGCAGTGCCACGAGTGCCTCGTCGTCGCCAAGGTGCAGGGCATCCAATTCGGAGGGCAAGAACTCCCAGAGCCCAATGGCGAAATCCAATGACTGATCGAGCACTTTTTTCAACGAGTCATCAGCAAACTGAGATGACTGGACCTCGAAGCGTAACCGCGGTGCTCGAATGGCTAATTCGCGGGCCAGGGCTGCAACTTCGGCATTGGACGAGGCACCAGCAAAGCCCAGTGAGACGGTGCCAATCTGGCCGGTCATTGTCGATTTCACGGCTTCAACCGCGCGCTGCGATGCAGCTACCAGGTCACGGGCCGGCTCGATCAGGGTCTTGCCGGCAACCGTGAGCTCGACCTGACGGGAAGTGCGTTTGAATAGTTGGGCTTCCAGGGAGCGTTCGAGCCGTTGAATGAGCCGCGACAGGGGAGATTGGCCCATCTGCAAGCGCTCTGCAGCACGCCCGAAGTGGAGTTCTTCAGCGAGCACCAAAAATGCGTGAGCTTCCGATACTTCCATGGTCCTCCTCAACGAGCGCCCAATTTAACCTACTGGCCGCCAAAACCCGCGATGGGAATTGACGGCCAGACTTCTGCGGCTGCTGTGCGTTAGTTATCGAGCTGTTTTGGCTGTTGTCCGGCTTTCAGTGCTGCCAGACGTGCCTCAATCTCGGTTTGTTGGCCGAGATCTTCCAGTTCTTCAAACTGGGCGTCCAGCGTGGAAGCGGCGAGTTCTTCCTGACCGCGGACACGAGCTTCTTCGCGACGAATTTTTTCTTCAAAGCGTGAGATCTCAGAATTTGGGTCCAAGATGTTGATGGATTTCACGGCATCTTGAACCTGAGCCTGGGCTTGTACAGCCTTGGAACGGGCCACGAGTTGGTCGCGGCGGCTCACGAGTTCCTGGCGCTTTTGCTTCATCGTCTCGAGGCCTTGTTTCAGCTTGTCAACGACTTCGTTCTGGGAAGCAATGGCCGGTTGGGCGGTCTTGGCTGAGGACTCTGCATCTATCTGGCGTTCAATGGCGACCCGAGCGAGCTTATCGAATTTTTCGGCGCCAGCTGTGTCACCGTTGGCGCGGAGTTCTTCTGCCTTATTCGAAGCCGCCAGGGCCTTATTGCCCCAGGTTCTGGACTCTTCGAGATCTTCGCGGTAGTCATCTTCGGCCAGGCGCAGGTTGCCAATGGTTTGTGCGATGGCAGCCTCAGCGTCAGCAATATTGGATGTGTAATCGCGAATGAGCTGGTCGAGCATTTTCTGTGGATCTTCGGCTGAATCCAACATTGCGTGAATGTTGGCTTTGGCCATTTGTGTGATGCGCCCCAGGATGGATTGTTTCGCCATATTCGGTACCTTTCGTATGGTTCCGGCTCGCCGCCGGTTCGTCTTGGGTTATTGCTACGTTATGGGATGTTTATGAACAATTAGAAACTTCCGCCGCTTCCACCACCAAAGCCTCCGCCGCCACCAAAGCCGCCTCCGGATCCTCCGAAGAACCCTCCGCCACCGCCGGATGAGCCACCACTGAAACCACCGCCACCCCAGGAGGAGCCGCCTCGCCCACCGCCCAGGATATGGCCCAGTAGGATCCCGCCGAGCATGGCACCCATATTCGAGCCCCCTCGGTTGCCACCACCGCGGTGGTAGTCATCAAAATCGTGATAATTCTGTTCGGCCAGTTGTTGTGCCAGCCGACCCAGGTGTGCTGCTTGCTGTGCTTCTGCAACCGCTTGGACAGGGTCAGTCTGCTGTATGCTCAGCGCGGTATTAAAGTGTATTTGGGCAGCCGACAGTTTGGTCCGGGCATCATGCCGCACGGCACCGCGACGACGGCGAATGTAATCATCCGCGGTATCAATGGTCGTTTTTGCTCTGGCCATCAGTGGATCAAAATCTCGTCGTGCGGCGTCGACCTGCTGTTGTCGATCGCGCAATGGCTGCAACTGTTCGGCCAACGGGTCCAACGTTTCATCCAGAGTTTCAAGATCCTTGACCGGACGCCGACTTGGGCTCTGGGCCGTGATACGCTCTACGGCCTGCTCAAGTGCGGCGATACTGCGCGGCAGGGCCGAGTCAGTCCGGTGTTTGGCAGCAAATTCTTTGGCCTCATCCAATAAGGACTGTGCTTGTGCAAGCTCGACGCTCAATTGACGCTGTGCTTTATCCAACTGTGCCGGCAGCTGCTGGATTGAGGCAAACAGTTCTTGGAGCTCTTGGGTCGTGTTTTCGGCTTCGTGGATATTCCAAGCAGCCTGTGACCGATCAGCTTGCTGTAGAGCACTCTGGGCGGATGCGATTTTTTCCTGACCGAAAGCCAAGAGTCGCTTGGCTTGGTCTAAGTTCTCCACACCTTCTTCAAATGCTGGGCCATCATAGCTAGCTGATAAGCCCTCGATCGTAGCCGAAGCGGTTTCAATCTGTGCTGGCAGCGGAGCGAAAACTGATGTCACACGCTCCAAGGCTTTCGGGGCATTCTTTTCCAGATCGCGCAGCGTGGCAAAATCTTCCTCGTGGGCCTGCAGCGACGACATAACCTGCGCTGAACGGTCCAGAATCTCTTTCAACCAGGCTCGCTGGTCTGCTTCAGTATCAGGAATGTGGTCATCGAGCTGGTGTTGCAGTTGGAAGGACTGTTGCATGTGGTCTTTGGCCGCTTGCAAATCCTGCTGGAAGACCTCGACTGAGGCGTCCCCATAGGATGCTTGGGCGAACCCGATCTCTTGTTCTGCGATTTTGATGGCGTCATCGGCTTGAATCAATGCCGAACCGGCCTGGGCGCGCAATTCGTTCACCGGGATCGTATCCCGGGGATCGGTGGGACCAGCAGGCACCGGCCCGCCGCGCTGCTGACGCTCCTTGGTATTAGATGAGGAACGCCAGATCAGAAACGCCACAAGAATACCACCAGGTAACAGCAGCCACCAGAACCAGCTCCCGCCACCAGATGCGTCGTTTTGCGCACCACCGGAACTCACATCACCGCCGGCTGCAGAGGCCAGGCCCGCAATGGCACCTTGCCCGGCACCAAACCAATCGCTATCCGACAGTGCCGGCAGAATGTACTGGCGGTCAATATCGGACTGATACTGCCGAAACGGGCCGGCGGAATGGGCCACGAAATTATAGAGCCGATCCTGTGTGGCAATCGCCAAAATATTGTCATTGGAGCCAAGTTGCTTTTGTTCGGCGACTTCTTGGACCCAGTCTTCAGGTTCTGCAGGGTTTTCAAAGGTCGGAACATAGAGAATGAATACGGTGGCACCGTGTTCGGACTGCAACTGGCGCACTTGATCTTCGAGTTCACGCTCTTCACTATCTGACAGCACATCGGATTCATCTACGACAAATGTTCCCGGCGGAATGGTCACCGGGTCGGCAGCTTGAGCTGGCGAAAGGAAACCGAAAATGAACAGGGACGCCGTTACCAGTGCCATCCCAAATTTTCTGAAGGTCATGAACCCACCTATATCGTGGTCGGGTGTATGCGGGCTATGTTTTGTGTCTTCTTGGAGTTTACCGGTTTCATGCACCCAATGCGCGGCTAAGCTCTCTGACTGAGGAATTTCGACTCTGCGGTACCAGAGCCGCGGGCAGGGTTAATCGCCGGCCGGGGTGGACATCCCGGTCAGATCCAGCTGCACATCAAAACCCGCCAGCCGCCCACCTCGACCATTACCCTCAACCGTGTGCTGCGGGAGGTGATACCCAATGGTAATTTCGAATTCCTCGCCCTGCGCCAACTGGACGTCAACGATGGTCGTTTCACCGTTGGCAGCCAGCTGTCCCACGGTGGTTTGCCCGGTGTTCCAATCAATCAGCAGCTGGTCGTAAAAATCATCAGATCGATCGTGGGTGAGGTCCACGTTGGTAATGCTGGCCCGAAACATCGCATCTGAGGGACCAGCATTGCGCACCAACAGCGTTCGCCGGGCCGAATCACCCGGCACAATGACCGGGGTGTCAAAAAATGCTTGGGACGTCGAAGAACTGTAATGTACGCCGTCCCACGATAATTGCATGGCGTTATTGTTCGCCTGGCTGAAGGCCGCAGCCGAGGCCCCCAGGGCAAAGAGCACCAGCCCGCTACCTGCAGTAGCCGCCATTTTCTCAACTACGGGACGCAATTGTCGTTTCACAAATCATCTACTCACGGTCGGAAGGTCTCATAGCGCACGGTTAACTGGTGGGGTGGCTCATTGGCCGGGTCTAAGGCGGTGGTGACTTTCGCGTGCCACTGATCAGTGGCCTCAACTGTCACATCGGCTGGGTCCTGTGCGGTGGCTTCCACCGAGGTGGCATAGGTGCCCTCATCGGAGAATTCATCGACGACGGCGACTAAGCACCAGTACTCAACCACCGGCTCAGTCGAGGCTGAATATGTGGCATCCACCGGGGTGGAGACCGGTTGGGTGCCGGTGCTCGGGGCGGCATCAACCGTGCAGGCTGCTGCAGAAGAGACCCGGAACAGCGTGGTGGACGCGGCACCAAAAATATTGTCGCCCCAGTCGGGTTCGACAAGCTGATAGCGCAGCCCCGTATTACCCTGACTCACCGACTGGGTCTCAAATGCGATGGCCACGGCGCGTTGTTCTTGCAGGGTGGCAGCCGCTTCAGTACCGATGGGCACGGTGACTTGTCCATCGACGGCAGCCTTGGTAGCTGCGGGGGTTCCTGCGGCAAAATATTCGTAACCGCTGTGTGTTTGGACAGAAAAGTCGATGCTGGTATTCCACAGCGCTAAGGTGGTGCCGCCTGCACCAACCAGCACACCCGCAGCACTGGTCACGGCGGCCAGTTTCAGGGTGCGCTGCCAAGCCGGTGGCGCTTTGCGGTGTTTCATGATGCCCCACCTGTCGGCCGGACCTGATGTACGGCAACATCAAAATTGCCCAGTTCGCTGACTGGGTCTGGGGACTCGGCACCAAAACGAGTTTCTACCTCAGCCAGGTCCAGTTCGACTGTCACCCTGTAGTGCCCGCCGTCGTGGGCAGCAAATTCTATGGCTTCACCAAGTTCAACCGGTGTCTCATGCAGTGGGTTCCCGCGGCGATCAACCAGTGTGTAGGTGCCGGTCACACCGTGCGGCAGCGTCGACTCAGCGGACCACTCCACGCTGAGCTCGGTGCGCAAATTATCCCCGCGCAGGCTGGTTTCAAACGGGATGGTCACCGCAACAGAATCTCCGGGACGCAGCAAAAACGTTGCCGGGTCAATTTCGCGCGGCACAGCTGTCACATCCGGGGAGGTCTCATACCAGGTGGGGGCTGACAGGCTGGAGATGTTGAGGTCACCGGAGGACACCAACTGGGCTTGGGTGGTGCCGTGGTCGTTCCAGAGCGCAAATGTGCCACCGGCTGCACCGATTCCGGCAAGTACGGCCACCCCGAGCGGCAGCAACCAGCCGAACTGGGCAGGATCGTCGTCATGAGGCGATGAGGCCATGATCCTCCGATCCTTGCTGTCGCCGTGCAGCCCTTACCCCCGAGGAAATCGCATACGCGGCATAACCAAATAGCCCGATGGCGACAAGCACCACGATGGTGGACCGGTGCTGGCCAACAAGATTCGAAACGTGACCGACATAGGGCACGTGATAGATCACTTTGCCCATGACTTGTTCTGCAATGATGGGGTTATCATCCTGACTGTTGGCATCACCGCGGGTCACATAGCTGACGCCGTGTTGACCGGTGCGGTGGGCGACAATCCGGTGGGTTACCAGGGTGGGATCACCGGAAACAGGTTGGAATGTGACGACGTCGCCAATGGCATAGGAATCTTGGGGAACGGACACGACCATATCGCCGGGTGAATAGGTGGGTTCCATTGACCCGGATAACACGGTCAGCCCCGCGCCGCCCATGAGTTTTGGCACGACGACGACGGCTGCTACCAGGAGCAGTAAACCCACCAGCGCAACGGTTGTCATACCAGAGATCACACCATGCAGCACACCCGGGTCTTTGGCCCGTGCTGTGCGGTCAGGTTGTCTGTGTGAGTGACGAGGAGTGTCTGACCTGGTTTCCATGGTGCGTTCCTTATACTGCGCTGGTGGGTCCTGCAAGTTCTGGATCAATACGGTGCGTATGGGTTATGGGTTAGCGCCGGCCACGGTGTCCGCTGCCTTGATAACCGTGGGCACCGGCACGAACCTGTTGCAATTCGAGTTCCGAATCTTTCAAGAGAGCTTGTGCCTGAGTCAGATCACGGTCTGAGGTGCCTTCCTTGAAGGTCACGGTCACAGTCACGGTGAATTCAGCACGGCCAGCACTGTCAGCATCAACGCGTGGCAGGTTGCCTGCATTGCCGTTGTCCTTGGCGGCCAGGAAGATTCTCGAACCGTCTTTGCCGCTGGTGTCTACGGTCCTGCCCCAGCGATCTTGGATGGCGTATTCGATGTCCAGGCCTTTGGTCAACTCGTCCGAATCGTGCTTGCCTGCTTCGGTCAGTTTCAGCTGCGCGACCATGTTTTCACCTTCAAGGGCCACGTTGACCGGGTAGCGGGCCTGGATCTTATCTCCCGGAATGATACGGAAGCGCTCCAGGTTAATGTGGTGTCCTCTGCGGCCTTTATCAGTGCGATCAGGCGAAATATCCCGCCAATTGGCCTCATTGACTTTGACCTCGAGATCTCCAGACCGGATTCGTTGAGCATCGAGGTTGGCACTGTCGCTCCACAGCGCAAATGTTGACCCACCCAGGAGCAAACCCAGTCCGGCTGCGCCGGCCAGGAAGCCTTTGGTTGTCTTCTTCATGATCTCTCCTTGTGTGTGACCCGGTGCTTTTGGCCCCGGCGATAGTGATTGAGTATTTGATGAGAAAGTGCTCCGGATACCTGGTATCGCCCGTGTGCACGACACCGAACCGGCCTGCTGCAGTGTTTAGTGATCGGCCGTCACCGCCCCTGAGGCAGTGCACGTCATGGACTCACCCACAGCCAAGGTGTTTCTGGGGCAGCTGATGGCATCATCTGGCAACTGGTTATCTGTGACGACGACGTCGTCCAACGGAGTTTCCCCAGTATTGGTCACCAGGTAGGTCCAGGTGACAGTCGTGCCGGCGGAGATCGAACTGCCAGGAGGAATCTGGGGTGCATCAGCCAATCCGGCAATATTTTCAGTACCCCAGGCCTGCTTAGAGATCTTCAGCGCAGCATCCAGGGTTTGGACGGCGTGGAAGGTACACTCCACTCGATCACCGGGGGTAACCTTCAACTCGGCTGTGGCCTTGCCGCTGGCCACCCTGGTCCCGTTGACATCACAGCTGCTGTCTTTGGCCACCCAACCGTCGGCTTGCTGCTGGTCGGTGAGCAGCGAGTTGAGTGTTAGCCCGGTGGCCTTGGCAGAGTCCAGGTCCAGGGTGTAGAACACGGTGCCTTGTTCGCCGGTTTGCTGGGTGGCTTCTGGTGCGTTGTCAGCATGTGTGGACTCAAGACGAAAGTTCCAACCCGAGCCGGCGGTTGCAGTGTCCTGACCGTAGGCGCTGAGTTGCTGGGTGATCTGCACGGTGGTTTCACAGGCCAGCTGGTCGGCAACCGAGTCCAATAGCATGGGGAGCCGCCCCGGGCTCATCGTGTGCACATCCGCGCCGTTATAGGACACCGAGCTGGAGGTCTGCGATCCGGCAATTGCCTGCAGGTTCGCCGCACTGGTTTCTCCCACACTGACCGCTAAGATGCGGGTGCCCTGGGCTTTGACCGCATTGGCCGAATGGATAGTGTGCTCAATGTCAGCAAAGCTGCTGGCCTTGGCACCGGCCCCCACCACAATGGCCAGATCATAGGAGCCCTGTGCTGCCTGTTCCAGGCCACCATCCAGGACGGTGACCGTCGAATGGGTACCTGCCAGGCGGCGCTTCATGGTTTGAGCTGCTGCCGTGAAGTCTCCCACCGCACCGGAGCGATCTAATATCAAGGCAATCTTGGCCCCGGGTCGGCAGCTGAGCGAGGCGGAAGGATTGGTCCGCGAATTCTGCCAGGTTCCCGAGGAACCTTGGGTGCGCATAAAGTCACTGCCGGAGTTATAGCTTGCACCTGCGCGCAGGGCGGGGCCGGTGCGGAACCGGTACGGGGTTTCCGAGCTCAATCCCACCGTTGCATTGGCATACCAACCAGCGGGCGCCGATTCTTGTACAACCCAGAAGCGCTGATCGTAGTTCTCCCCTTGCTCGTAATCATCTGTGGCCGGATGCGTATCCGGGATAGTAAAGGAACACTCGCCGGAACCATTGGACGTACACTGAGCCCAGGAGCCGGTCACAGCCGATGTTGGACCGGATTCACCACCGGAATATAACCGCAGTGAGACCCCAGCCAGCCCGGACGGGTTGTCACCGACGTGCACCGTGATGGTGGCTTCAGTTTCTTCTGGTTCAACCGCGGTATCGTCTTCTTCTTCGGCAGTTTCGGTTTCTTGAGCCGTAGCCGTTGGAGAAGATCTCGCCGTGGACTTCTTATCAGTGCTCGGCGATTGGGTGGTCGACTCCTGCCGCGGAGTCTCGTGGATTGTCACCGACTCAGATTCTGCTGCGGAAGCAAGGACCGTCCCAGCTGTCAGACCGGCGATCACCAGGGCGGCACTACAGACGGCGGCAACCGATGTTCGGATGGGTCCCGGGCTGTTGCACATCCCGGTGCCCGGCTCAGGTCGTTGCACGCGGTGCCGCCTCTCCGCTCGGTAATGCATGAGGAGCCTTGAAGATTCGCAGTCGGTGCACATTGAGCGATAAGTGAATATCGACTGGAATCCCAGATGATTCACAGACTATGAGCCGCAAGCGGACAGAACACTAGCTCTATGACCAGTCCACTGTTGGTTCTCACCTACCAGCCGTGGGAATAGGTACTAGGTTTGCCGCGGGGAATCTGGCAGGACGGCGCACAGGCGTGTTGCACACAAAAACCTGTGCCACCTTGGGCGAGTCAGGGTGGGGTAGGAGGGGTTTAGTCGGTTGCAGATTCTTCGGTAGCTCGGGTTCGCAACGACTCATGAAATAGCATTGCGACCTCCGCCCGTGAATTCAATTGGAGTTTTCGCAAGATATTCGACACGTGGAAGCGCGCGGTGGATTGCGAGACCACTAATCGTTGGGCAATTGACCGGTTGGAGTGGCCATCGGCCAATAAGGCGGCGACTTCGCGCTCGCGTTGGGTCATACTGGTCAAGACCTCATTGCGCGACTGACGATTTTCTTCGATAGCGGTGTCTAATTGCTTGCGCGCCGAGGCAAGATAGGCGGCTGCGTCAAGGTCTTCCAACGTCGTCACCGCTTGGCGCAGGACGGCGTCGGCCTTTTCAAAATCGTGCTGTTCTAATAAGAAGACGCCGTAATCGCGGTTGGTCAGTGCCCATGCCAGCGGATATGTTTGCTGCTTCAGGGCAGCTTTGTAGTGTTGCTGGGCTGCATCAAGTCGGCCGTGCGCTTGGGCCAGGCGAGCTTTGAGCCAGTCCAAGCTGCCCCAGTGCTCAAACCAGGTGGTGCCACGGCGTCGTGTTAGCTCCTCGATGAGGTCTTCGGCGGCATCCAGTTCACCGGCGTCAATCAGTGCATGCGCCCGGTAGGTCAAAAACCCGCGTAACGTCGTGGCAATATTGAGCACCTCCGGGCGCGCGGTGATCTCCAAAATGGCCTGATCATTGCCGTGGGCCCGAGCGTATTCCAGTTGCGCCATGACTGCCAGATCCCGGCCGTAGTGTTCCCAGTCGAAGTCCCACAGGCGTTCGGCCTGGCCAATATAGGCTTGCGGATCTGCCTGCTGGGTAATAGTGAGGATCTTAGCGCGCAGTGCTGCACCGGTGAGTCGGGCTTCCAGATCCAGCGAATCGTGGTTGATTTCGTCAAACTGATCCAACGCTTCGGCGGCCTCATGATATTTCCCGAATAATAGGCAGCAGTGAGCCTGAATGATGCGCGGGGTCGCATTGGACCAAGACTCTAAGACGCCGCGATCCAGTAAATCAATAGCTTGGCTTGCCATATCGTGGGCTCGAAACGTCTGGCCGATGGCCATAGCGAGACCCGACAACGTGGTCAAACAATCAATCTTGGTGCCATTGGATGGCAGGGTCGCTACTCGGCGCATGAGTTCCGGAAGCGCCATACGAATATCTTGCTGACGGCCAGCAAGATTCCACTGGACTAATTCCATGCACTCTAAATGCAGGATGAAATCTTGGGGCGCCACCATCCAGGCAAACCGACGATCCAGCAGTTCCTCGGGACTCTGGGGTCCCTTGGCGATGAAGTCTTGAGCCACCGGAATCATATCCAGCACCCTGCGGCGTTCGGGACTGCGCATCATCATCATAATCAGTGTGAAGAGCAGGTATCCCTGCAGTGCGGTCTCGTCTGGAGTTTCACTTCTGGCATCCAGCACCGCGCGAGCTCGGTCTTCGGGATAGGGATCATCTACGATGTAGACCCGCAGCATCAACGCCAAGAACTCGCGCAGCATACCGTGCGGGAATGACTCAATTTCGGGCAGCAAATCTAAACACCGGTACCCCGCTTTGGCTCGGATACTGATCAAGACCAGGTCGGTGATTAACCGCTGCCGAACGTTGGAATCCTCCGCCAGTTCCAGTCCCATGCGCAGAATCTCGCTGGCGTGGTCGAAGTGGCTCAACTCGGTGGCCTCGGTGACGTATTCTTCGACGC
The DNA here is from genome assembly GCF_020742345.1 of Enteractinococcus helveticum. Lineage (GTDB taxonomy): Bacteria > Actinomycetota > Actinomycetes > Actinomycetales > Micrococcaceae > Yaniella > Yaniella helvetica_A. Next base: position 10,841 of record NZ_DYXC01000044.1, read on the forward strand.
GTGCCGCTAAAGTTTCATTCCAGGATTCGGCACCCATAAACATGTGCCACACTGATCGATACCCATCCGTGGATTCGGATAAGACTCGGTGGACTTTGCGCCGAAATGGTGGGTTCACCATGCTGCGTACCGCCGAGGCGATGAGCTCGTGTTTGGGCACAATGGATTTGCCAAATCCGGTTTCTCGAATCACCCCCGCCTGAATCGCATCATAAATTTTATTGGGCAGTCCCAGTTGTTCCAGCGTGGCCAGTAGCACTTCTCGCGGTAATTCATGCTGGGCCAGGCACACAATTTCAGCTACGGTTTGGGCCTGCGTATCTAGCTCGTAGAAGGAACCCAGCAGGGGATTTTGGACTTCGACGTCGCGAATCGGAAATTTCCACGTGCGGTGCAGTTGCTTGACTTCTTCGGGCGTGACCTGGCTGAAAATACTGTCCACGCCAAGAAAAGAGCCACCGGTGGCGCGCTGTAGTTCGGTGGCGTTGTGATGCGAGATCGTCATGCCGAAGCGGTCCATGGCCAGTGCCCGAATCTCTGATTCTTGCAGCGGTCCGATCTCGATGTGTTGGTCTTGGGGATTGGCGGCTGCCGCCTGGGCTAGAAACTGTCCGATCGAGGAGGGTTCGTGGGGTGTACGGGCACTGCAGACAAAGACAATATTGCGTCGGTTCACCCGTGGAATAAGGTGGCGCAGTACCCGAGTGGAATCGGCGTCGATCCAGTGGGCGTCATCAATGAGAATGATGTGTCCTTGTTCTGATCCGCTCGTGCTGTTGAGCAGATGCCGAACACACGCGCGAGCCACCGAGAGTGGTTGTTTCTTACTTTCGGTTTCCACATCCCAATCGGAAACGAAACCAGCGGCCAGAAAGCGTTCGATGAAGCTGTAGGGTTCACCGCGTTCGATCCGGTCGGCGGCAAGGAACGTCACCGGCCACAGCTCGCGCTGTCTGGCCTGTTGGGCGAGTTCGCGCAAGAAATAGGTTTTGCCCATTCCGGCCAGACCATCGACTAAGACGGTACCGCCACCTTGTGAGAAAACATTGTCGAGTACCTCCGAGGCCCTTTGACGCCGAAAAGTGATGGGGTTTCCAGACAATGTTCTTCCCCTTCCTCAGGTGCAAGTTTCGGTGAAGAGTGTTTTGGCCAACGCAGATCGCACTGCGGTTTCAGACCCCGGAGCAGCCTGACGTGGAGGACCTCATCGCCCGGCTTGCGGGCCGTTCTACCGCATGTTGCGAAAACGCTCTGCGTTGTATGTCAAGACTAGTTGCAATCCGCTTATAGGGGAATGGTTGAGGGTGAATTTTTAACGATAAAAGATTCAACTAAGGCATGAACATGCGGAATGTGAAGATTCAAGCACCCGGGTTTTGGTGGTGTTTCAAGGGGTTGAAATAATGGGCTACTTTTGAGTAACTCTCGCACTTTGTCTAGACATGCAGCGGGTCTCATATTCCAGGTCTCAGGTCTCCTGCGCGAGCGGACTAGGGTAGTGTCAGTCACAAAATTTTCTTGTCAAATTTCAGGAGTCTCTGTGTCGAATGCACCCAAGAATGCGCTACCTATCGAAATCCAGCTTCGCTGGTCAGACCAAGATTTATTGGCGCATGTCAATAACGCCACGATTATGACCTTGGTTGAAGAGGCGCGTATCCGAGCGATCACTGAGCTACAACAGCGCGGTCAATGGAATGGCCCCTTAGAGATGGTGCTGCGAACAGCGACGACCGAGTTCTTGCGTCCGGTCATGTATGAGGACAGTGTGGTCGTCAACGTGTGGGTTTCACACATTGGCAACACCTCGTTTGTGCTCCAGCACGAGCTGCTGCAATATGGCGAAATTTGTGTCACGGTCGAGGCCGTCGTCGTCCTCTTTGATGTCGAAAAGCAGGCCTCGAAGCCGATCCCAGACCCATTGCGGGCCGTTTTGGAAACCGTTTCGGCGTCCTTGTAGCCAAAAGAAGCGATCTCACCGGCGTCCGAATAATTGTTCGTGATGCCGGTGAGATCGCGAGGTAGAAGCCCTGGGAATCGCGAATATTAGATTGTGGCGAGACCTGCCACAGGGGAGAGTTTGGCCGCCCGGTGTGCCGGAATGATCGAGGCGATGAGCCCTGCCAACACCGCAGTGATGGCGATACCACCGATAGTTGCCCAGGGCCAGGCCATTTCGAGGCTGCCGGACTGGGAATCAAAGGCCGTGGAGAACAGCGCAACCGAGCCAGCCCAACCATAAAACATGCCCAGGCCGCATCCCAGCAGCGCACCAACGGCACAAATGATGGCGGCTTCCCAACTCAACATGGCCCGCAGGCCGCGCTTCGTCATGCCCAATGCTCGCATCAAAGCGTTTTCGCGGGTGCGTTCCAAAGCCGATAAGGCCTGAGTGTTGGCCACCCCAACGAAAGCGATGAGCACGGAGATCGCCAAGAGTCCCACGACGGTCAGCATAACCGTGTTAATGGCCTGTTGATAGACGCCGCGCATCATGAGCGGGGATTCAAAATCGGCGGCCGAGACCCCGGTGTTGGCGGCTAATGTGGCTAACAGGTCTTGTAGCTCGGAGGCGGGTATCTCGTCTTGGTCGACCTTGATCCACACGGTTGCCGTCCCGGCCGGCTCAGACGCCAGCTGTTGGGCCGTGACATCTGAAACCAGTGCTGTTACCGAGGGTAGATCTGACCGTACGGCATTGAGCTCAACGGGCCCGTCAGCCGTATCGACCGTGAGGGTAGCTGCCTGGTAGCCACTTGATACCAACACGGTGCCTGGTGCTTGCAGGGCCGCGACGTCTGCATCGGTCAGACCAGCAGATATTTGGGCCAGCTGGGCTGGATCGCCCGCCATGACGGGCTCATTGTGGTCCTGCACGGTGCCGACCGGTTGCAATGGTGCCGCATTTTCGACTCCGGAGGTGTTGCGCATCGCGGTGACAATTTCATCAACGCGTTGCGAATCGGCAGCATCGACGTTGGTTAGGTCAGCATAGATATCGACAGGGTAATTGGTGGCTAAGAGTTGATCGCTATTGTGCTGGAAGGTTCGACCACCGGTGAGAATCATCGCGACCAGCGTGGTGCCGATGATCAATGCTGCGGCAGTGGCGGCGGTGCGTGACCGGTTCCGGGTGGAGTTCAGCTGTGCCATTTTGCCAGGAACCCCGGTGGCGCGGGTGATCCACCCAAGCCCGTAGGCTGCGGCAGGCACAAACAGGACGCTCAGTAGCAGCACCCCGATAAAGGACACGGCCCCGGCCACAATGGCCAAGCCGACCTCGCCGTGTCTGGCGAAGATCACCATAACCGTAGCGCCACCAATAAATAACAGGGCACCGAAGAATAACCGGATACGGCCCGCTTTGGATTCCACCGTCATGGCTGCCACCGGGCGCATTGCTTCTAACGGGGAAACCCGCATGGCTCTGCCGGCTGGGAGCCACCCGGCAATCACGGTGATGATCACACCGACGACGCCAACCCACACCAGGTTCGCATCGATGGCAAATGTTGCCCGGTCCACCCAGTTCTGGGCTACCAGGATGAGCCCGAAGATCAGTCCCATGGCGGCGGCAATGCCTAGTGTCGAGCCGATCAGACCGATCATCAGGGTTTCAGCGAGCACGGATTTGCGAATCTGGCCGCGGGTTGCGCCGAGAACGCGTTGCAGCGCGTATTCTTTGGTGCGTTGGGCAACCAGCACCGAAAACGTGTTGTTGATGACCATCATCATGACCAACAGGGCGATGGCCGCAAAACCACCCAGGGCAACTGTGATGGCATCGAAGCCGAAGGTATCGACCAAGGATTCAGAAATTTCGACGTCGGGGGTATTGACCGTAGCCACCCCGGACAGTGCATTGGTGAGTTGCTCTAACACGGCGTCCACTTCGCCATCGACACGCACCAGCCCCATCGAGTACATGGGATGTTCCCCGGCAAATGCGCTCAGTGCCTCCGGGGTCAGATAGGCGGTCATCGCACCGATTGCGGTTGGATCGCCCGAGGTGTCGACCATACCCGAGACGGTGAAATCCTTTTCGTCGTCTTCCGCCATGGACCGCAGGGTGACCGTATCACCAACGGCCAGGTCGTGACGGTCCGCGGCCGTGGTGTCGATAGCAATTTCGGAGTCTGCTGTTGGCAGTGCGCCCTCGGTAACAGGGGTGGCCAACAGTGACGTGTCGTCCGGGGTGTTGGTGGCCAACAGGAAGTCGGCGTCGGCGTCAAATGTGCCACGCTGTTCGGACCCTTCAGGCAGAACCAAACCGGTGGCCACCTGAATCAGCGGATACACTTCTGCAACCCCGGGGATCGCTTCCAAATCCCCGGGTTGCTCTAGGCCGCCGAGGTGATCATAGAGTGCGGATTCCGGGTCGGTATAGGCCTCCTGTGTTGCGTTGATGAGCAGATCGGCATTGGCATAGGTGGCCCCAAGCATTTGCTTGGTGGTTTCTTTGGCCGAGGATGTGACCAGTAGCGCACTGGCCAGGAACATGGTGCCCAGGGTGATGGCCAATACCACGGCAATATAGCGGCGCGGGTGGGTTTTGAGTTGACTGAGGCTAAGTTTCCACATGCTTAGGCCCCCAGTTCTGCCAGGGCGGCCAGCACGGCGTCGGCGGTTGGCTGCTGAACCCCGCCCACAATCGCACCATCTTTGAGTAGGACCACGTTGTCGGCGTATGCTGCGGCATGCGGGTCGTGGGTGACCATGATGATGGTTTGGCCCATGTCGCGCGCCGAGTCTGCCAGCAGTTGCAGCACTTCGGCACCGGTTGTTGAGTCCAGGGCGCCGGTGGGCTCATCTGCGAAGACGACGTCGGGGCGCGTGAGCAGGGCCCGGGCAACAGCGACGCGCTGTTGTTGTCCACCGGATAATTCGTGGGGGTGATGGGCCAGCCGGTCAGTCAATCCCAGGGTGGTAACGATCTGGTCGAACCAGGCCTGATCAACTTTTGCGCCGGCCAGATCCAGCGGCAGCAGAATGTTGTCGCGTGCCGAGAGGGTGGGCACCAGGTTGAAGGCCTGGAAAATAAAGCCCACGTGTTTGCGCCGCAGGATGGTCAGTTCGTGGTCGCTCATCCCGGTGATCACGGTTTTGCCGATGGCCACCTGGCCGGAGTCGACCGTATCAAGGCCGGCCAGACAGTGCATCAGCGTAGATTTTCCAGAACCCGATGGTCCCATGATCGCGGTGAAATCCCCGGGCCGAAATGACACGGAGACGTCATCGAGTGCGGCGACCTTCGTGACGCCAGAGCCGTATGTTTTGGTAATGGACTGGGCTGCTACGGCAGCCGGGGCAGTTGGAGCAAGGGGTGTTTTCATACTTTCCAGTGTGCCCCGTACCGCGTTTACGCACGTCAGCTTCTGGGACCATCTTGGGTGGACACGTATCGTCCCAAAGGATGACAGTACACTCTCCTGCTTGGCACCGAGCTAGCTAGCCGGTTCGCCCTTTTTGATGGTGATCTGCCAGGAGGCATCCCCGGTTTCTCGGAAATCAGTGACGTCGTGGCCGTCGTCCACCGCCCACTGCGGGATGGTTTCGGTGCCCTGGGTGCAATCGAAATCGATGACCAAATGTTGGCCGACTTCCAAATCGGCCATAACGTCCTTGGCTTCGATCCGCGGGAACGGGCAGACCGCACCCAGCGAGTCCAGCGCGAAATACCCATTACCTAAATGCCGGGCCTTGTCCTCTGACTGCAAGGTGATCAGTCCGGTGGCCGCAGCCATCCCGGCCAGCCCGTTGCCCACAGGCGCACCCGGTGCGGTGTTCAGTGCCACGGCGTCTTGCAGTGCCACCGCACCACCCACCGAGTCATCAGTGGTGTAGGTCTGCGGGGCCTTGGTGGCCTTGGCGGGTTTGAGCCAGAATTTCGCGCCCACCCAGATCCCCACGGCAATGAAGAGCAGGGCAACCCAACCCTGGAAACTAAACAGACTGGTTTGGACCATACCGTTGCCCACGGTGCAGCCGCCGGCCAGGGTGGCACCCACGCCCATCATCAGCCCGCCAGCAACCGAGCGCACCGCGGTGGTGGCATCCGGAATACGGATCCGGAATTCGCCGGTAGCTTTGGCGGCAAGAAACGCCCCGAGGAACAGCCCCAGCACCAACAGCACACCCCAGTCGATGTAGCCGGTATCGCCGGTCACGGAGTATTGCAGGGTGTTGGCGGTCGGGGTCGTGATACCCAACCCACTGTTGCGCCCGGTGGCCGCCGACAACGGCCAGGCAAGCACACCGAGCAGCCCAATGAGTGCCCCGGCGGTATAGAGGCTCAGTGGACGCTTCCACACCGGTTGGTTCCCCAAGCGGGCGGCTTTGGGACGTTTGGCATCCTGGGCGCGGAAGTGGCGCACCAGGAAGAAGGTCAGCACAGATAAAGCGATTGCGAACCACCACGGCGATACACCCAGCAGCTCGGGAATGGTGGTTAACCCAGAATCCCAGCTCTTCATCCAGCCATCAAATCCAGCCAGCGCACCATACTTCATGGCCGCAGCCGACAGCGCGTACATGGCCAGGGCAATCCAGGAACCCACCAGGCCTTCGGCCGAGCGGAACCAGGTTCCCGAAGCACAACCACCGGCCAGAATAATGCCCAGACCAAATACAAAGCCACCAACGACGACGGCGGCCGGAGCAAATGTGCTGTCGCCCGGGGTGATCACACCGGTTGAGGTCAGGGCCGCGATGCCCACCGCGTGGATAGAAATGACCACCAGTAGCGCGACAAATGTGCGCCAGGTGCGTTGCATAAAGATGTCACGCATCATGGCCGTGACGCAGAACCGGCCGCGCTGCATAACAATCCCGAGCACGGCGCCGAGAGCTAAACCTGTAAGAATCAAAACGGACCAACTTTCAAAACGTTTCGTCGAAGCAAAACTCATTAGTCAAATGTTGTAGTGCTCGAGCCTAGACTCCTGGGAAATCGACGACCAAATGTGCTGACCAGAATCTTCACGCGGCGTCATAAATGTTCATCTCCCCGGCATAACAGCGGTGCTGATTCACTGAGTATTGGCATTGCCTGAGCAGGCGTATGATGATGTGCTGAGTGTTTTGTGAAAGGTAGGCTTTGTGACCCTGGTGCTGGCAGCCGTCCCGGTCCTCGTGGTGATTGGACTCTTGCTGACCCGTCTGCCCGCCTGGGTGCCACCGGTCGTGGGCGTGCTGGCTGCCATCGTCGTCGGGCTGTGGGTGCTCGATGCCCAGACCACCGAATTGACCGAGGCCGTGGGCGGCTCAATGATCACAATGCTCCAAGTCCTGGCCATTATTGGCGGCGGCGTCACATTAGCGCGGGTCATGGATTTTACCGGTGCTCAGAAACAATTCGCCGACTGGCTCTCCGCCGGGGGCGCCTCCCTGGGTTCCGCCTTGATGATGGCCAACGGTGTGGTGCCGTTTATGGAATCGGTCACCGGGTTCGGCGTCTCGCTGCTCATCGGGCTGCCGCTGACTCTGGCATTTGGGTTTACCGCTTACCGCGCCGCACTGATCACGCTGATGGGCATCGTCATTGGCCCGTGGGGATCCATGGGCCCCGGCACCCTGTTGGGGGCTGAACTGGCGGGCCAGCCACTCACCGAATTTGGCCTGGCCACCGCCGTGGTGAATTTTCCGGCCGTGATCATCTCAGGTGTTGTCACAGCCTTCATCGCTGCTCGTCACGCAGGTGTGCGCGGCACCAAACGTGCCGGCTATCTGGCCGTCGGTGCCGCCTCGGGCCTGAGCTTGGCGCTGCTGGTTCTGGTATCCAACCTGTTGTTGGGCACCCCGGTTGCCGGTGCGGTGGCTGCCGCCATCATGACTATCGCGTGGTTACTTGTGGTGCGCAAGGGCAAGCTGCTCCCCGGCCCCGGCGGCTCGATTGTGCCTTATGCGGTGTTGGTCTTCGGGACCATCGCCGGTCAGCTGATTTCCTCACCATTTGAATCCGCCTGGTGGACAGAAATCGTCGCCAGCCCCGCCGTCTACGCATTCGCCGGCGTCGGTGTGGCACTGCTGCAATATAAACAACCCGCCACCGGTTTGGCCGATAGCGCTTTCAAACTGTGGCTCAACACCGGCGTGCCCACCGCCCTGTACATCCTGTTCGGTGTCGTGATGCAGGGCGGTCATATCGCCGAAACCCTGGCCCAATCCCTGGCAGGCATGGGCAGCAGTTATCTCTTCTTGATGCCTATTGTCGGCGCGCTGGGTGGTTATATGACGGCGTCGGGCACCGGCACCAATGCGATGTTTGGCCCAACCCAGGTGGCTGTCGGAACACAGCTCAACGTCGACCCGCAATGGTCCATGGCCATGAATAACGCCTCGGGCTGCTGGGGGACTATCGCCTCGCCGGCCCGTATCGAACTGGCCTATCAGCTGGCCCGTGGTGCTTCCATGGCCGACGACGGACCCCAGGTCACCCGTGCCCGTTTGCTGGCCGTTACGATTCCGGTCTTAGCGTTCAGTGCGCTGGTGTGGGGCGTCTTGGCCTATTTCTTCTTGCCCGGCCTGCCCGCACTATGATCAAAGAAACCGACATCGCCAGACCGGTGAGGTCAGAGAGGGGGTCCTCGTTATGAAGACGAAACAATTTCGCATCTGGGTGTATGCGGCTGCGATGCTTTGCGCTGGGACACTGGCCGGATGCTCCACTGAACCACCCGAGTCCCCGAGCGAGCCAGACGCTCCGGTGACTCACACGCCGTCGCCGGAGGAGACCACCACGGACGTACCAGACCTCTCAACCCGAGCTGTACTTATTGACGAGCAAACGATCGAGCTGACCACCTACGGGTCGTCGAGTTGCCCAGACGAAGTGATTGACGTTGATCCCGTCGATGCCGCCACCATTGCGGTGCAATTAGGCAATGCGACGGACGAGCGACCCTGCACGGCGGATTATGCGCCCGTTGAGCACACCGTGGACATACCAGCCGAGGTGACTGAACGTCCGATCACGCTGGAGTTACACTGGCAAAACTCATCCGATTCGGCAACCATACCGGTTGAATAAACCGACCTCAACGCGTTGAAGTCTCGTTCCCGGCGTCGTCCTTAAACGCATTGACCACCAGATAGGCCACGGCAATACCAATCAGCACGACGCCGACCACAAAAATCCACACGTAGAACTCACCAATAAAAAAGTTCAGCGCCAGCGATGTCCCCATGACCAGCCCGCCAATGATCAACAGCAACGTCATGCCCACGGTGGCGGGTTTGGCACGGCGCGGGTTTGCTAAATCTTTATCGTTGAGTCCTCTGCGTGGTTCCATGCGATCATTATGGCCCGGAATGCTTGCCGCTACACAATTCCGGCGCGGTAGGCGAACACGACGGCCTGGACCCGGTCGCGCGCCCCGAGTTTGGTCAGTACTCGACCCACATGGGTTTTCACCGTGGTCGCCGAGACAAACAATTTCTCCGCTATCTCGGCATTGGACAGCCCATCGGCCATGGCCTCCAACACTTCGCGCTCGCGGGCCGTCAGACTGGCCAACGCTGCCATCTCGGTTGTGTGGTTCGACGACGACGTCGCACGTTTCGGGGTCACCAGGTGTTCTAGCAGCCGCTTGGTGGTGGACGGCGCGATCACCGCATCGCCGTGATACACCGAGTCAATTGCGGCCAGCAGTTGCTCGGGCGGGGCGTCTTTGAGTAGGAATCCGCTGGCCCCGGCGTCAATGGCATCCAGGGCGTACTCATCGAGATCAAAGGTGGTGAGCATGATGATCTTCAGCTGGTCATTGCGGTCCAGCAGCTGCGCGGTGGCCTGAATGCCATCCATGACCGGCATCCGAACATCCATCAGGACGACGTCGGCGGCTACCACGTGCGCGGAGGAGAGTGCTTCTTGGCCATTGGCGGCTTCACCGGTGACGCGCAGATCATCCCGGGAGTTGATGAGCATCGACAGGCCGGAGCGGATGAGCTGTTGATCGTCGACGATCGCGACTTTGATGGGCTGCATATCTTCCATTGTGGCAGGTGGCAGAGCATATGTGGCAACGTGGACATATGGAGAACAACACGCATGAACCCGCTGAGCCATCGCGTGAACGAGCAGGTCGATTGGTAGGAGCTGTGCTCGCCAGGGTCGCGGTGCTCTTAGGTGTAACGAGCATCATTATTGGATTGGTGACCGGCGGTCTCACCACCAGTGCGATCACGACGAGTGTGCTGGTGATCAGTTGTGGGGTCGTTGTGGATGCGATGTATCGGCGGTCTCGGTCTACATGACCGGATACGGCAAATGGGCGTGGACCCGGAATCCGCCACCGGCTTTGGGTCCGGCGTGCAGCGTGCCATCATATAGCGCGGTGCGTTCGCGCATACCCACCAGACCCTGTCCGGCGTTATCGGTTTTGGTGGTGCCGGCGCCGTCGTCGTCAATGGTCACCGCAACCCCGGTGGCGCGCCAGTGCAGGGTGACGGTTGCGCTGGCCTGCGGCCCGGCGTGGCGGGCCACATTGGTCAGGGCTTCCTGGATGATGCGGTAAAGCACGAGTTCTGCACCATCGGCTAGTTGGTGGGCGGGTTGCCCGATGGTATGCAGGTCCACCTGCAGCCCGGATAGGCGCACGGTTTCGATCAGCTCATCCAGATCGGCCAGGGTGGGTTGGGGCGAGGTTTCGGCGTCGTCGGTATCGCGCAGCACGCCCAGCAGCCGGCGCATCTGATTGAGCGCATCACGGCCCGTAGTGGCAATGGTTTCTAGGGTTTGACCGGCAATCTCGGGTTGGGTCTTGGCCGCATAACGGCCTCCGTCGGCCTGAGAAATCATGACCTGTAACGAGTGAGCAACAATATCGTGGAGCTCGCGAGCAATGCGGTTGCGTTCATCAGCCGCGGCGAGTTCGCGTTCCTGGCGCGCCTCAATTTGCAGTTGTTCGGTGCGGGCCTGCAGGGTTTCCACCCGCACGCGCCGGGTGCGTTGCACATTGCCGATGGCCCAGGCTAATACCACCAGGGCGATAATCGGGATACTGATTGGTAGCACGAATATCGGCGAGCTCACCGGGCCGTAAATATCGGCTTCGCCGCCGGCGCGGTGGCCAATAAAGTGCGGCATGAGGGTAATTGATGCGGCATAGAGCACCGCCCCGATCAGCGCCGTCACAAACCCGGCGATGGAGGCCCACCACGGCGCTAGGTGCGCCAGGTTTTGCACCGTGAGCAAAACCATGACCATCGACGGTAGTAGTTCCGGCCCCAAAAACAGCTGGATGAGCGAGCCGACGACGACGACCGCCGCCGAGGCCACCGGATTGGTGCGCCGAAACACCCACGGCGCCATGTGCAGTACCAAGACCGTGATGATCACGGCCTGCAACGCCCACTCGGGCCAGTGATACACGAGGATCGGGAACGTTGCCGACCTCGCGGCCCCGCTTGAGCTCAGGACAATCAGCCCCAACAGGGGCAGGGTGATCAGGCCGTCCGCGATGCGCGGGTAAGTGCGCCACAGGTAGGCGATCCGGTCAAAGAACTTCACGAAGCCCCATCTTAGGGCCGCATCCGGGCTCGCGCGTCCTCCTCGAAGACGATTTTGCGTCTCTCAGCCACGTCGTCCACCCGTACAGCCAGTGTTGAATTAGGCTCGCTCGCCCGCCAACCAGCGCACAATGTCAGCGGCCGGGCCGGTTCGCGCCTGTAAATACCCGGTCCCGGCAAAGAGGTGGGTTGAGCGCGGATCCATAATCTGGGCGGCCGCCCGTTTAATCGGCACCATCAACGCATTGACTTCCGGGTATACCGCCGGCGCGTCGAGCTCCATGATCTCATTGACCAAAGAACGTGACACCCGGCCCGAGTACACGCGCGTCAATTGTGTGACTCCCGAACGGTCTTCCTGCAGCATTTGCCGGTGCACCGGATTGGTACCGGCCTCATCCGAGAGCAGCAGTGCTGTCCCCACCGATGCCGCAACCGCCCCGTGCTCTTGCACTTGGAGCACCTGTTCGGGCGTGATGATCCCGCCGGCAGCCACGAATGGAATATCGACGACGTCGTCCACGGCATCCAGCAGATCCAACAGTGGGATGTCTTCGGGGTCGGCCTGTGGATCATGCACCGAACGGTGCCCGCCGGCTTCGGGGCCCTGCACCACCAGAAAATCCGCGCCGTGATCAACCGCATTGCGCGCCTCGGCCACCGAGGTGACCGTTACTCCAACCTGGGTGTTTGACCCGTGCAGGTGTTCAAAGACCGCCGGGGCCGGTAGCCCAAAGGTAAACGACACGATGGGCCATTCGATTGCGGCATGAAGTTTGGCATCCCAGTCTTCTGTGACATTTTCCCCGGCTTGTTCTACGGTTGGGATGTCAACACCCAGTCGCTCGGCATAGGGCAGGAGCTTTTCTCGGAACTCGGTGAGTTGTTCGGCGCGCCGCTGGCGACTGGCCACCGGGTCCACCGCGGTATTGGCCACATCGGGAACAAAGAGGTTGACCCCAACGCGTCCGGCGTCGGCCACGGAACGATAATCCTGGGTCACCTGGGCTGCGGTCTTCCCACCGCCAGCCAGAAATCCCATCGCGCCCGTGGACGCAACCGCTCGAGCCAATGCGGTTGACGACGGTCCGCCTGCCATTGGCGCTGCCATGATCGGGTGATGAAATTCCATGGGACAATCCTTTGCTGTTGGTTGAGGGGACTTTTCAACTCTAGAACGATCCCGGCGGGAACCGAAGAGTTCCCAGCGCTAGATTCCCTCCCGCACCACACCAGCTTGGGTTGGCCGATTCGTGTTGGTTCTGGCTCTAGAGTGTTAACCAGTCACGTCCGCCGTCGAGTTATCAACAGGTGAATTATGTCTGAGCCGCTTGAACACGCAATGCTGTTCGATTTGGAGCCTACCGAATTGGTCAAAGAACCGGTAGAGCAGGCCGTCGTCGAACAGGACGCTGATGCGGCCGGCCAGGGTGCACTCGACATTGGCATTGCGATTCCAACGCCGTTTGCCGAACCTGAAGTTGATGAGGAAGTTGAAGCCGAGGCCGAAGAGGTCAATGAAGAGGTGCTGCAGCACCCGGAGACGGCGCCGCGCAGACACCCGAATAAGGTCAGCTTTTATCAAGAACCCGAAGACACTGCCCGCCTGCGCGGAGCGGTCCTGCACACGATGGTGGCCGAAGGGCATCGTTCCCTGAGCCAGTTCATTATTCGTGCGGTCATGAAAGAAGTCCAGCGTGTCGAGGATAAATACAATGACGGCAAACCATTCCCGGCCGTTGCCGCCAACGAAATGCCGCAGGGCCGTCCACAGCGCTAATGGTTCTTCTTACGACTCGGCCCGG
>NZ_DYXC01000045.1 GCF_020742345.1 Enteractinococcus helveticum
ACGACATCGATGCCTACCTATCCGGTGATGCCATCAGTGATGACGCTCGGGAGAAACTCGAAACTATCTATCAGCGGTCCGAGCATAAACGCCGTCTACCAGTCCGTCCTTCCGACGACTGGTGGTACTAACGATTCACCATAGAGGCACCGAAGATGCATCGTAGAAGCAGACCTCTATCGGCCGTCTGCCACCAAACATAGTCTCACGATCGAAAACAAGTCGGTTTGCCGTTGTAATGGTGGCCTGGTTGTCAACGGTTGCAGCATCTCCATAGATCGAAACTGCTATCCGCTTGATTTTGGATCGCAGTACCGCGTCATAAATGTGTGCGTCGTTCTCGCTGAGGGAAAGTCCGTATATCACTGCAGTGCCACCGATTGATGCGAGTGTACGCAGGCTTCTCGCTAAGTAAGCATTTGACTGAATCTTGGCGAGCTTTTCCTCACTCGTGCCCTCAGCTACGATGAGCGGCAATCGGTTTGCGGCTAGTTGTCGTCTAATTTGATCAATTAAGGCATCGCCTGTACGAATCCAGGTTAGTTTTTGCAGCTCAGAATTATACAAATCTCTGTAGAGGTGCAAGGCACCATGCAGATAGTAGACATTCTGTGCGTGTGGCGTTAAATGGTCCCAAACGACATACTCATGTTCGTCACCTGGGCTTCGAAATCCATCATCGCGTGATTTGTCGAGCCCGGAGTCGATCTGCTTCATCAGAGTCCAGTAAAGAAGGAGATCGTAATTGGTGGTAAAAACTCGGTCAAACGGTGTTACAAAGTTTTTGACGTTATCGTACTGTGCCTGCAATACATCAGTCGGACGCTCAGGGTGAAGAGAGGCTAATGATTTTGCTAACAATTCTTTAAGCGTTTCAGCTTCGTAGCGCAGCTCTGAGATTTCTTGCTCGAACTTTTCCACATCCATAATCTCGAGAGCATCAGCAGCAACTAATAGCTCACGAATTACTCTTTCAAAATCATTCGTTTCCTGTTTCCGGAAATACCTATCAGAAATATGTGAAAGCTTCCCTGATCCCCGAGCTTGGTCCAAAAGGGCAGCATAAGCAAAACGCTGAGAATCATATGCAACACTAAAACCGTTACCCAACAACAGCGCAGGACCGTTTTGGTTTGACTCTTTACTTGCCCAATCGAAAGCATGATCATATTCCACTACATGTGTTTTCATACAAGTAACATATCGTGTTTCGCAAAGAAACCAGCCATTCCCTACCTCCATAAAGCGAAACGAAAAATAGTTACAAATTTCTGCTGATCAGGTCGGAAGCGCTTGTTCAACGCGGAGCTATGACGCCGTCTAGATACCTGTCCCCCACGCCTGAAACGAACTATGGTGGAAGTACTCCCTTTCTAGGGAATGGGAGAAAGGAGAGAGCCATGACTCCTCGTAGCTCAGCACCAGATCAAAAACCTCTGCGCCCGGATCCCGAACATGAAAAATCACCCACGCAATCAGGCATTTTCATTGCGTTTGTTGAACTCTTCGGTGCCGCGTTCATCCTGGCCGTCGGCGTTCGGTTTATCACCGATCCGATACAACCAGACGCAGTAGCCTATGGAGCATTCGTCCTGACCGCAGTTCTGCTCATCGACGCAGCGCGGCGACTCTTCAGAATTTCCACGGGTAAAACGAAGCGCTAACCTTCACTCCGGTCAACGTACCGTCCAATAACCTCAGCCCAACCGCTGAGGTTATTGTCTGCCCGGCAGTCAGGCATTTTCGAAAGCATCAGTGAACCCGCTGGGTCATATCATCCGGCAGACAAAACCCTACCTCTGTGACCTACAACTCACCTAGAATGAGATTACGCCACAGTGGGCGTGAGAGGAGGAAAGAGCTATGAATCCTCGACAATTTGCCATCGGTCGACACCGGCATAATTCAGACACTGCAAGGCAGCCTTCATCGCTGGGGATGTTCATGGTATCCATGGAACTTCTCGTAGCCGCAATGCTCCTGGCAATCAGCATCCGCTTCCTAACAGTGGTAACCGAACCAGATGCAGTTGCTTACGGAATGTTTGTAGCGATCGCCTTGTTGATGTTCGACGTCGTCCGTCGAGTGATCAACATCGCCAGAGGAAAAGCCCCAGCATAGTCACAATGCATGCTGCAGTGAAATCATCCGTCTCCCGTGCACCAAAGCTGCACGGGAGATTTTGTGTTGCGGATGATTCTTGCCAGACCGAACGAGGCACGGTGACGCTTAGTCGTCAAGATGCTGATCAGCCCAGTGGTGCACCGCATCGCGCACAAACTGCGGACCAGCTGGTGAAACGCGATTATAGTTGGCAGCGAACCGCTCATCATCGACATACATTTGCACGATGCCCTTGACCTTCCCCTTGGACAACTCATCCGGTCGTATTGATGCGCCCAGCCATTTCACGTGCTGTGCGGCAATTGCCTGAGCCTGTTCAGAATCCGGTGCCACTCCAGCGGCAATAACCTGATCCCAGGCGGTATTGAGTTCTTCCAGCTGTTGCCGGAACGCCCGCTGACCTTCTGCTCCCAATCCGTTCCACCAGGTATTCGAACGATCGGCAGCTTCATCACCCCAGCGCTCGCGCACTTCGGCGTCGTACTTCCTATGGTCAAATCCCTCAAACATGTGCTTTGGCATAATTGGCCGTCCTTTTTCTAAGGCTGCAATCGTGGCCTCCACGGAATGCACCTGAGTATCAATACGGTGTTTTTCGACCAGCAACCGCCGCCGGTGGTCGCGCAGCGCGTCAATGTCATCTGCTTCGCCCGCCAACACGTCGGCAATATCTGCCAGCGGCATACCGAACTCGCGCAGCAACAAGATCCGCTGCAACCGGATAAGCCTGGCCTGATCGTAGTAGCGCAGTCCCCCGGCCCCGGTTCGGCTTGGCACCAACAGGCCAATCTGGTCGTAGTAGCGCAAGGTACGCGAAGTGATCCCGGTGGACTCAACCACCTGGTGAATCGACCATTCCATCGGAGTTACTCCTCTCGTACTTGGCTACATTCATGTTCTACGGGATGACGTCGCGTCAACCGCAAGCCTTGAACGAACCTTCACGAGGTATTGGGCAAATTGAGATATAAATCACGTGCCTTTAGAGCATTTTGTCCAATACTGCAGCGTGTGGTTTGCAGAACTTGCTGTGCTTGAGGATCATGTGGTCTATGTCCCAAATCAATGTTGCAACCAACACATTCGTGCGTTTCGGTCTTTACGGCTCACCGGCCAATTGACCATCCACAAAGCATCGTACATACACACTGTAAACCGAATGATTTTTATGGCCGTCACCCTGGCTTTATCACGTAAGGACTTCTATGCAGGTTCGTAAACTTCCTTCAGTGCCGATCGCACTGTTACCCATCGCCGTACTGGTCGTCATGGCCCTGGTATCCATCACCGTCTGGGATATCGGCATGCTCATCCCGCTGATGACCGCCGTCGCGGTCGCCGTCGTCATTGGCAAATTCCTGGGCTACACCTGGCAAGACTTAGAACACTCACTTGTCCAAGGCGTCAGCCGTGCACTACCTGCCGTGTTCATTCTGTTTCTCATCGGAACCATCATCGGCACCTGGATCGAAGGCGGACTCATCCCGACCATCATCTACTACGGGCTGACCGCCATCTCCCCGGCCGTGTTCCTGCCGCTGGCCTGCCTGGTGCCGGCCGTGGTTTCACTGGTGCTGGGCACGTCATTGACGACGATCGCCACCGTGGGTATTGCCTTCATGGCCATCGGCGAAGGCATGGGTTTTCCACCAGCACTTGTTGCCGGCGCCGTCATTTCTGGCGCGTTCTTTGGCGACAAACTCTCCCCGCTGTCTGACACCACCAACCTGGCCGCGGCCATGGGTGGCGTGAAACTGTTCGACCACATCCGCCACATGCTCTGGGACACCATCCCTGCACTGATCATCAGTGCCATTGTCTACGCGTTCATTGGCGGTTCGATCTCCGCCACCTCCGGCGCAGACACCGGCCAGCTGGAACAGCTGCTCTCCGGCCTCGACTCACAATTTGTCATTCACCCGCTGCTGCTCATCATCCCGGTGGTGGCCATCGGCCTGATGCTACTGCGCGTACCGGCCATCCTGACGCTGCTGATGATCTCCCTGCTGGGTGCCGCCACGGCCTTCATCATCCAGGGCAGCACAATCACCGACATCATGCAGTCCATGAGCTCCGGCTTTGTCTCGGCCACCGGTGTTGAATTCCTCGAC
>NZ_DYXC01000046.1 GCF_020742345.1 Enteractinococcus helveticum
GCGATGATTCCAGCTATGGTTCTTATCGCCGTAGGGATGGGTTTTGGGCTAGTCGGACTTCAGTACGCGGCTGTTACTGGAGTGACCGAATCGGATGCCGGTACAGCTTCCGGAGTCCAAAGGGCGGCAGATCAGCTCGGCGGGTCAGCAGGCATCACCCTCTACATCGGCGTCGGCTTTTCTGGAGCTTCCTTCGGAATAGACCCATTTCTGCTCAGTAGCGCGTTTGCCATCATCGGGTTAATCGGGGCAGGACTGATAGCCATGCGTATATCCATGCCGCGTCATGGTGCCGAGGAAGACGCGTAACAACGAAACCGTCCGAGCCAGCTCCCGTGGCACATGCTGGGCGCATCGTGAAACCGTTTTCTCCGCCTTGGCACAGCGCAGTGACAGGCCCACGACGCGCCCAGCAGGGCAGATCCTGCTGTACAGCAATCAACACGAGTCAATAGTGAACAAATTGATATTCGCCATTACCAGTAGGTATTTTGTCGCGGATGACGGCGTGGACTGAGGTGTATTCGATCGATGAGGCATTTGTGGGGCTGCGCGGTACGCTGGCGCAGGTTCGGGCCGCCGGTGAAGAGCTTAAACGTGAGGTCTGGCGGCTGACTGGACTGCCGGTGTGCGTGGGTATCGCGAAGACGAAGACCCTGGCGAAACTGGCCAA
This sequence comes from Enteractinococcus helveticum, assembly GCF_020742345.1. Classification (GTDB taxonomy): domain Bacteria; phylum Actinomycetota; class Actinomycetes; order Actinomycetales; family Micrococcaceae; genus Yaniella; species Yaniella helvetica_A. Next base: position 674 of record NZ_DYXC01000046.1, read on the forward strand.
TCAAGCCGCAAAGAAGGTTCCGCAGTTGGCTGGCGTGTGCGTGTGGGATCGCGTGCCTGAAACCACCCGGGAAGATTTGCTGGGACAGTTGCCCGTGGGTGAGGTGTGGGGGATTGGCCGACGCATGGTCAAACGGCTCAACGGCTTGGGTATCGTGACGATTAAGGACTTCCGGGACGCCGATGAGTTCCGCATCCGCGAGAAGTTTTCCATTGTGCAGATGCGCACGCTGCTCGAGTTGCGCGGGACCCCGTGTATTCCGATGCAACAAGAACGCGAGACGAAAGATCAGTTGTTGTTTTCGCGTAGCTTCTCGGAGCCAGTTACTGACCGTGAACAGATGGAACAGGTCCTGGCCATTTACGCGCAACGTGCGGCCACCCGGTTGCATAAGCAGCAGACCGAGGCAAAAGTGGTCACCGCCTGGGCGATGACCAGCTACTTCAACGAAGAACAATCCCATCAGCCATCGGCGACCGTCTCGCTGAGCGCCCACACTGCCGATCCCATTGTGTTAACGAAAGCAGCCAAGAGCCTGCTGCCTAAGATTTCACCCGGGACCCGCTATGCCAAAGCGGGCATTACTGTCACCGAATTGCGGCCGGCCGGTGCCCAACAGATGCTTGACGAATTCGCTTCGGACCAGGAAACCAAACAGCTCGGGGCCCTCCTCGAGCAGGTCCGTAGTGAACACGGTAGCGGTGCTATCGGCCTGGGTCGAGCGGATCTGCGCGACGGGCCGTCCTGGCAGATGCGCCGCGATATGATGTCCCCGCGCTACACCACCCACTGGGATGAATTGCTGACCGTTCACGCGAAGTAGCAGACCATTTAATGAGGTGGGGATCCACAGGTCGAGATTTGTGTGACGTGACGCCAGTGTATTTATTGATACTCTGACAAAACTATAACCCCGGAGACATGCTTTCACAGAGGCCTTCCGGGGTCTTCAAGCTTCAGACTAACATGGAGCAATTTGGTGCGAAATGAACGGGATCGCTGGGAGAGGGTTCGCCTATTCCTTTCGACGGAGCGCTTGGAGCCGTATTTCCGGGTCGCTGAAGGTCGGCTTCTCCCAACGTTCGTATTGTACGAGTGGAATATCGCAATTTCAGGCGCTTTCTTTGAATCTCTATCGATTCTTGAAGTTGTCATACGCAATGCCATGAACGCACAGCTACGCCATTTGCCAACTGCTTCCGGGCAGTCCTGGTACGAGGACCCACACACAATCTTGTCGAGAGAAGCCCGCAGAGACATTGGAACAGCCCGGCATCGGTTAGAAAAACTTGGCAGACCTGAGACACTCGGTGGGGTCGTTGCTGAATTGAATTTTGGGTTTTGGAAATATATGGTCGTGACCTCCCCAAGGATTTCGCAACGCTCTTCAATCTCTTCCGCTGGATCGACTTCGACACTCATGACTGGGCGCAAGGCATCACACGGATAGAATCACTTCTCGGTCAGCGTCCATTGACTAAGTAAACGCCAGAATTCTATAGAGCCAATAACGGTCTCTTACTTCGTCATCGGAACCGCCCGGGAAGAAATATACAGATCTTCTGGGCGGTAACGCTGCTGGATCGTGTCGCTGAATTCTTCGCCAGGAATCTCGACGATCGACACCGAAACGGCTTCGGGATCGGTCCCAAATGTTTCGACGTAGAACTGCTGAAGTTTCTCGGCAATGTCGCGCTTAGTGGCTTCGTCGCGACCCGGGTACATGTTCACGGCAATATGCGGCATGAATGCTCCTTGAATGAGCTTGGGATCAGGTGGAATACCCCTCCAGGCTACGCTGTTTGGACAAAGATCGTTGCGGCAACAGCCTTCCACATCAGCCTCGGATACAGTAAAGACTTGAAATACACACCGCAGCAACATACCCGCGCAGACAAAACTAGGGGAGCATTATGGCAAATGTCGTTATTACCGGAGTCGACGGAAGCGAAACCGCAACACTGGCGGCCCGCAAAGCCGCCGAAACAGCCGAAGCCTTCGGTGGCTCACTGCATGTGGTTTCCGCTTATGGCCCGGGGGAGCGCCGGACTCTGGCAGACGGCGTTGAAAAAGTCATTATCAACCTGGTTGAGGACGCCGAACGCACCGTCTCCGAGGCCGCTGAAGCCCTGCGCAAGGACTTCCCGAATTTGACCATTACCGCATCGGTTGCCCATGGCAACCCCGCCGATGTACTTGTTGACGAAGCCGAACAACGCCAGGCTCGCCTCGTCGTCGTCGGCAATAAACGTGCCCAAGGTCCGGCAAGAATCCTTGGGAGTGTCGCTCGTTCAGTGATCTCAAACGCATCCTGCGACGTCTACGTTGCCAATACTCGCCTCGGGTAGCAGACTGCTGCGCTTGACGTTTTTCGGTCCCTAGTGCCGCGCATGGTGCCCTGTTAGAATCGGGCCACCAAACTCACCCCACGCGCGGTGATACACGACGTTGACATCGGGCCTCACCGCCGGAATGACGGATGTGGAGCGAATCATGCGCAATGAGTTTCTAGAAAAATTTGGCATGCTCATCGGGCACTGGGACATGATGCTCTCTGACGCCTGGTTCCTGGAGCCTCGCGATACCGAGGTTCAAGGGGCTGCGACGTTTGAGTGGATTCGCGACGCCTTTATCGGCATGCGCTCGCAGCTGGGCGGCGCACCCTCATATGACCTGATGATCGGATACAGCGACGCGCGCCAGAGCTATATCGCGCTGTATCACGATGAGCGCGGCGTCTCACGGGTATTCAACATGACCTTCGACGGGGCCACCTGGAACCTGTGGCGCGATGACCCGGACTTCTACCAACGCTTCATCGCCGATGTGCGCGGCGATGAGATCGCCGGCCGTTGGGAAGCATCGGAGGATCAGGGCAAGACCTGGCGAAAGGACTATGATTTGACCTTCCGCCGCACCGTAGAGCGCTGACCAAAATGCCGATTCGGTGAACTGTGTCACTAGAATGGCCGGGGATTGCATGTTTATTTGATTCCCCAAGGAGCACACGTGAGCAGCCTGCAGGCACCTACTACTGACCAGGATCTTCCTGGATACCTTCAGGCGCTGGGCGTCCCGGGGATCATCGACCTGCACGTGCATTTCATGCCCGACCGCGTGCAACAAAAAGTCTGGGGATTCTTCGACCGCCTGCCCGAGCTGGGCGAACCCGCCTGGCCCATCGCCTACCGATACTCAGAGTCCCAGCGGGTACAGATACTGCGCGAGCTGGGCGTCAAGGCATTCAG
>NZ_DYXC01000047.1 GCF_020742345.1 Enteractinococcus helveticum
TCAAGTCCTTGCAGCGGCAGAGGAAGCATGCTCATCTGCACCTGTAGGGGGAGTTGGGTGAGGTTGCGAAGGTTTTCAATGATGATGCCACCGTTACCTAGCCAGAACTGGTGGACGGGGAAAGTGTCGGCCGCCTCGGCTGTGGGGTCGGGGCTCAGCGTGTCCACACCTAGAACTCTGGCGCCCAGCTGCCAGAGTTCTTCCGCCAGACCTACTTCTATATAAGGATGGTGTTCTCGTCGCGGTGTATGAAAATATTGGTCCCAGCCGGTCGCGATGCACACAATATGTGGCAGCTGATCAGGGACATGAACCAGATTATCGCAGCCGATGGGTTGTTCGGCTGCTGCTTCCTGGCGAAGCTGGAGGACCGTGGCGGAACCGTGGAGCAGCTCGAGATCTAACTGGTCAACAGTTTGCCCGTTTGGGATGCTGTGTGAGGGTGCATCTAAATGCGTACCGGTGTGGGTGCCAAAGTGAAGTCCGGTGACTTCTGCACCATCTGTCGGGATAGACAGCGCTGAGTCGAACTCGACCTGTGGATCTCCCGGATAGATCGGCATGCCCTGATAGATGGGATGGCTGAGATCAAATATCGTCATGGTGATGACTTCCCGATGATCGAGGCTGCTGAGCGTAAGGCGGCAATAAAGGCAGTCTCACGATCGGTAGGGGTTTCATTGGAGCCGGCAAGGCCTGCTAATTCCAGACTCACGAGACCGTGAATATAGGCCCACAGGCGATAGGCTCGCATACATGCTTCGGAGGTTTCGACCTCTACTGCACGTTGCACGGCGGTCACGAGTATTCCAAATGTATTATCAACGTGTTCGGTGGTGCCTGACCCGTAGATGTCGTTGAACATCACTCGATAATAATGCGGATTGTCCAGTGCGTTGGTCCGGTAGGCTTTTCCCAGCTCTAAGAGATCCGCTGCAGGATCATCAGTATGGACTACGGATTGTAGCTGTTCGGCAAATCGTGTAAAGCCTTCGATCACGACTGCTTCGATGAGAGCTTCGCGACTACCAAAGAGTGCGTAGATCGCGGCAGTGGTGGTGCCAGCTGCTGTGGCAACTTTGCGCATTGATAATGCCGCGGCACCATGCTCGGCAATGATCTCTGAAGAAACCTCAAGCAGCCGTTGTCGGACCGTTTCGTCGTGGATTCGTGGTCTAGCCATTTTCTGAGTCTATAGTATTGCACAACGTTTTCTAACAGTGTTATATTACAGTGTACAGAAACGTTACCCTCAAGGGGTGTCTGCAATGTTTGAACTCTCCGATCCAGCTCGTATCACCGCTGGTTTTGTCTTATTAGCAGCTATTACCGTAACTACCGGCGGCTACTTATTAACCCGGATCTCGCGGGGAAAAATGGAGGCCACGGACTTCCAGAAATCGTTTTATCGCGCGGGACATGCCCATGCGGGTGTGCTCATTATTCTTGGACTGGTGTGTCTCATATTGACGGAAGCCTCGTCGCTGACCGGTGGCTGGCTCTGGTTGAGCCGAGCCGGCGTGCTGATTTCTGCCATCTTGATGCCAGCGGGATTTTTCTTCTCGGCAATGGGTAAAGGGCGCACACAACCCAGTGCCTGGATTACCTTGCTGTGGATCGGAGCGATATTTCTGGTCTCGGGACTAGCAGCCTGTGGAATCGGGCTGCTTGTCAGCTAGGTTTGGATACCAGCGAGATGACCGCATAAGTCTCTGGTTTTTATTCTGAGCTGTTCAGACAGCTAGGCTGCGGATAACGAGTCTGTTGCCTTTAGGCAACTTGGACTATCGAAAGGAAATTATCGACGTTGTCTGTACCGCTGAGTATTCTCGATCTTGTCTCCATCGCTGAAGGCTCCACCGCCCGCGATGCGATTGCGGCCTCGATGTCTTCGGCTAAACTCGTCGATAACCTGGGCTATCGACGCTTGTGGTTCGCAGAACACCACAACACCCCAAACCTAGCGGCCAGCTCCACCGCACTGCTAATTTCTCAGGCCGCAGCGGTTACTGAAAAGATTCGGGTCGGCTCAGGGGGCGTGATGTTGCCAAATCACGCACCGCTAATGGTTGCTGAACAATATGGCACCTTGGCGAATATGCACGGGGATCGTATTGATCTGGGACTGGGCAGAGCACCCGGCACCGATATGATGACGGCGCAGGCCCTGAGTCGATCATCCGCCGAGCCCCAGGCGTTTGCGCAAAACATTTATGACATGCAGGGTTGGTTTGGTGAAAACGGCACCGCGTATAGCGTGCCCATCGTCTCGGCAGTTTCAACAAACACTAATGTTCCCATCTGGGTCCTAGGATCAACCGTCAATGGTGCGTCAATTGCAGGACAATTAGGCCTACCGTTCTCAATCGCATCGCATTTTGCTCCCGATCAAATCGACCAAGCTATTCAGGTGTACCGCGAAGCATTTACTACTGAATCAGCCACAGCTCAGATTGATACACCATATGTCATGGCAGGCATCAATGTCATGGTCGCTGACACTGAGGAACAAGCCAAACGCGAGTTCACTGTGGTCCAGCAAATGTTCCAGGATATTCACACCGGACAACGTCGACTGCTGCAGCCACCGGTGGAACCGAATCAGCTCACCGGCGTCGGTGCGGAACATTCGATGCTGCGCATTCAGGCTGTTGGCTCACCTCACACGGTGAAAACTCAGCTTGATGACTTCGTAGCACGAACCGGAGCCGATGAACTCATCACGGTCACCTACGCATATGACCCAGCAGTCCGAGACCGCTCCTACGAATTATTGGCAGATGTCTGGTTCTAATCGCAGGCCGGTGAACCAGACGCTTGGACAATCCACGGTGAACCTGATGGCTGATGCAGAAAAACTGCTTAAAACCATATGGCAGTTGATGACCGATGCGGCGACACCGCCGGGCAACGGGCTGACGTTGATGAATATTGCCACCGTCGGTCGTAATGGTGGGCCCCGGGCCCGATCTGTTATTTTACGTGACTTTGCGCGCTCGCCGGAACGTCTTGGGTTTGCCACACACGCTTCATCAGCGAAAGTGGCCGAAATTCGATCCAATTCAGCAGTCGCGGCAACATGCTATGACCGCAAGCGGTCACTGCAACTGCGCTTCGAAGGCACAGCTGAGATTATTGCAGATGATGCTGAGCGCTGGCGTGCTTGGCAACTCCTGGCACCCCACAGTCGGCAACAGTACGTTTCCCTGGTCACACCGGGCAGGGAGCTGACAACTCATGACCCGCGTGAAGATGACGTATCGACTGCGTTTCAACGTTTTGCCTGGATCAGTGTCCAGTTGCGGCATCTGGAATGGTTAGACCTCAGCACTGATCCGCATACTCGCTGGCAGTTCGAGCTAATAAACAACGGCTGGAGCGGTCAGCGCGTCATCCCATAGGCGCCTATTTTTTGAGGGCTTTGACGATACGTGTGACTACAAGACCGCCGATATACGCCAGCGGGATGCTCACGCCAAGTAATGCGACGGTATTTGGTTCAAAATGAGTGGTGCCGTTGCGGGTAATGTAGGCGCCCACCGGTACCGATATCCCACCACCGCCGCCGCCACTTCCGGCGTCACCGGTCTGTTCGAGATCGTTCCTGTCAGCTTCTCCGCCACCGAAGCCAAAGCTGACGAGCGCGACCGGAATAATCTTGGCACCGTCCACCTCAATGGGTGTTCCGTACGAATTTTTGACACCAATCGTAGAGAGCTTTTCGGCCAATTGGGCTGTAAGTAGTTCCATGGTCTCAGCCTATTGGCTCTAAGCCAAAAAATGCAGGGGGAATCCCGCAAAATGTCCGGAGCCGGTACCAGCTACGGTGTCAGTCTTGGCGCAATAAGCCGATGTTCTGGCGGAATCATGGCAGACAAAGAACCGTCGTAACGAGGACAGAGCGATGCATCACTTAAGCGCTATGGTTGATGAAGTTGTAACCATATAGAGAGCATGTGACAAGGGCATCATATGAAAGACACGCTACGCATTGCCGGGGTATACGTCGGCACTATTATTGGAGCTGGCTATGCATCTGGCCAGGAGATCCTGCAGTTTTTTACCGGCTACGGCTGGTGGGGTATTCTGGGCACCCTTGTCACGATGATCCTTTATCCGCTGCTGGGCTACTACCTGGTGGTACTGGGCAAGCGGGTCAAGGCCTGGTCGCATAAGACCCTGATTTACCATATCTGCGGGAAGTATTTGGGCGCCGTCGTCGATATTCTGCTGGCCTTCTTCCTCTTTGGTGTGGGCGTGATTATGATTGCCGGTTCAGGGTCGCTGTTCCAACAACAATTCGGTATTCCACCGGTTGCAGGCTATGCGCTCATGACAGTGTTGGTGATTACCGCACTGCTGCTGAGCTTGCGCCGGGTATTAGATGTCATCAGCATTTTGACGCCGGTGGCCTTCCTGCTGGTCATCGCCCTGGCAATCTACGCTGCTGTGACCGCGGATACTTCGGGAGTGGATTTGGAAACCGTAGCAGCTACCCAGCAGGAATTGGCTTCCCCACACTGGTTGCTATCGGCAGCTTTGCACGTTTCCTTTAATGTTGCGATTACGGTGAGTATCCTGGCGCTTGTGGGGGCCACCGAGCCGAACTATAAGGCAGCCAAACGCGGTGCGGTGCTGGGCGGTATTCTGCTGGGAATCATTGCCCTGGTAATCAACTTGGCCCTGTACATGAATGTAGGTGAACTCGTTGGCACCGATATGCCAATGCTCATTATTGCCACCGATTTACATCCGTATATTGGGGCGGCCATGGCACTGGTGCTGTTGGCCATGATCTTCAATACCGCAGTGCCTACCTTGTATTCCTTTACCGCACGATTTTTCACCGTCGAGACCCGCAGCTTCCGCATTGCCGCCGTCGTCGTTGGTATTGCAGCCTTTGGGTTTGGATTCGTTGGGTTTACCACGCTGGTGGGTACCGTGTATCCGCTGTTGGGCTACGTGGGCTTCGTCATCTTTATTTCCATGGGGGTCAACCTGATTCGGACTCGACGCAAGCCGGTGGAAGCCGAGGAATTTGCGTTGACCGAATAGCGATTCTCCTGCGCAGGACCCCCTGTCGTCGACAACGTGCGTCGGGTAGTCTCGGTGATACAACACTGAGATGATGGAAGGGAAATTCCGATGGTCGCAGTTGTTGAAACCCGCGCCCTGACGAAACTCTACGGCCGGCATGTGGCAGTCCAAGATATCGACTTGCAGGTCCACCGCGGCTCGGTCTTCGGTCTGATCGGACCCAACGGAGCCGGCAAAACTACGGTCCTGCGCATGCTGGTGGACATTATTCGTCCCACCTCCGGCGAATTGACGGTCCTGGGAGATTCGCCCCGCCGAGCGGGCGCGGGTATACGGCGTCGCATCGGATATTTGCCAGGCGATGTGACCCTCACCGACCGGCTTTCCGGGCGCACGTTGTTACACCACATTGCCCAGCTCAGTGGCACAGTTGCCGAACGCAAAATTGACCAACTTGCCGAGCGACTGGAACTGGATATGACCCGTCCGGTCCGGGAGCTATCCAAGGGCAATAAACAAAAACTGGGCCTCATCCAGGCTTTTATGCACGAACCCGAACTGCTGATTCTGGATGAACCGACCAGCGGTTTGGACCCGCTGATGCAACGCGAATTTTTGACCATGGTGCGCGAAGCCTCCCGTGCGGGCCAAACAGTTGTGCTCAGCTCGCACATCTTGAGCGAAATCCAACACGCCGCAGACGACGTTGCAGTGCTTGCCCAAGGCACAGTGGTTGCCCACGGCGATGTCGCGTCATTACGGCTGACCAGTGTGGCCCGGCTGGGTGCGGTGATTGCCGACGTCGATGCGACGACCCTGCACACGCGCATGCACGAGCTAGAGCAGCTGGAAGACCTCGATATCCAAGCTACCGGAGACGAACACGTCCACCGGTTGACCGCAACGATTCGCGGCGACATTGATCCGGTGATCAAAGCGCTTGCCACATTCCGGATTCGAGACCTGACGGTGGAAGAACCTGATCTGGAAGAGTCCATTATCGATCTCTACACTCGAACGGAGCAGGTCCAATGACGCATGCCACTCCACAGGCGAGTAGAACAACAACCTTTGGCCGAGTGTTCCTCCGGCTGGTCGTTGATGGTTGGCGAGCCATGCTCGGTTGGATCATCGGCATTGCCGCGGTGCTGGGACTCTACCTGCCGCTCTATCCGTCAATCGCTTCCCCTCAAATGACCGAGCTGCTGAATAATTTGCCCACCGAACTTGTTGAGGTGCTTGGTTATGACGATATTGTCACCGGGGCAGGATATACCCAGGCCACGTTCTTTGGGCTGCTGGGCTATGTGCTGATTGTCATTGCCACAACCGCCTGGGGTGCAGCCTTCATTGCTGGCGCCGAAGAAACCGGTCGGCTGGAACTCAGCCTGGCCCATGCGGTCGGGCGGGTGCAATACGCCGTGGAAAGTATTGCAGCACTCTTAGCAAAAATCTTGATCCTAGCGCTGGTGGTCTATGTGATGATCTGGGCGCTGAATGAACCATCGGAGCTCAACTTATCGGCGGTCAACCTGCTGGCCGGAACGATTGCGTGGGCGAGTTTGGGGCTACTATCGGGCGCCGCCGCGTTAGCCGTCGGTGCTCTGATGGGACGCAGAATGTGGGCGATTGCCGCCGGTGCCGGCATTGCGGTGATCAGCTACGTGTTCGATGCCGTGGGTAACACGAATAAAGACCTCCAGTGGCTGTACACACTCTCGCCCTATCACTGGGTCTACGGCAATAATCCGCTGGCTGAAGGCTTCGACTGGCCCGGATTCGCTGTTGTGTGGGCCCTCAGTGCCATATTCATCGGGCTGACCATTGCTGGTCTGGCCCGGCGCGACATTCTGGGGTGAGCCCGTTGTTCAGCAAGAAGACCGGGCAATACTGAACAACCGAAAACCAGATGAACGTCAGGCCATCACCGATGGCCGATGTCCTAAATTCGGCGCTGGGATGTTCGAATCGTTGATTTAGGGGTTCATAGCGTAGACTGCCAACAGCCAGCTGATCGGGAACTTCCCCATCGGTGCCGGCCAGTACCGCGTTGAGTGGCCTTTGTATAGTCGCTCCGCCTGTGCCAGGGCCGGGTCTTCCATTTACCCGGACGGATTCATTTTTCGTGACTTCTCTTGATTACGCCGCCAAAACTGGCGGTCCATCCACTATGCCTGCTTCTGCAATTGAGAGCCCAGAAAACGGCTTTACCCAACTCGGTGTTCCTGCCGAACTCGCTGCGGCTCTTGCGGCACAAGACATTACGGCTCCTACCCCAATTCAAGCCGCGACCCTGCCAGATTCACTGGCCGGCCGCGACGTGTTGGGCCGCGGGCGCACCGGATCGGGCAAATCCATTGCTTTCATGCTGCCCACCACAGCCCGGCTGAATAACGGCGGAACCCCAACGGCTCGACGTCCCCGCTCCCTTGTGCTGGCACCGACCAGAGAGCTAGCACTCCAACTTGCCGAAACCTTCGAACCACTGGGCGCAGCAAGTGGCCTCAAATCCGCCACCGTATTCGGTGGTGTAGGACAAAACCCGCAGGTCAGGGCATTACGCCGCGGCGTTGATGTGCTGGTCGCCTGCCCGGGTCGCTTACTTGATCTGATTGGTCAAGGCCACGCTGAGCTGTCGGAGATCGAAGTACTCGTCATTGACGAAGCCGATCACATGGCTGATATGGGCTTCTTACCACTGGTCCGACGTATCCTGGACCAGGTGCCAGCCAAAGCGCAGAAGATGCTGTTCTCCGCCACTCTTGATGCCGGTGTGAACGGTCTGGTAAAGCGCTACCTGAAAAACCCGGTCGTACATGAAGCGGATTCTGCGGTGTCGCCGGTGGCCAAAATGGATCACCACGTCATCACGGTTGGTGCAGATGAACGGCTTGGCACTCTGGCCAACCTGTGCGCAGCCCAAGGTCGCACCATTGTCTTTACCCGCACCAAACACGGTGCAAAACGCACGGCAAAACAACTGCGCCAACGCGGCGTGACCGCCCTGGAACTGCACGGCAACCTGTCCCAAAATGCGCGAACCCGCAACCTACAGGCCTTCCACGACGGTACCGCTGGAACCCTGGTGGCCACCGATATCGCGGCCCGTGGCATCCACGTCGACGACGTCGCCTTGGTGGTCCACGCTGATCCACCCGCTGAGCACAAAGCATATTTGCACCGTTCCGGACGAACCGCCCGGGCCGGCCAGGCCGGCACGGTCATCACCTTGGCGCTGCCAGATCTTACCGGGGAAGTCCGCAAGCTGATGCGCGCGGCAAAGATTTCTCCGACCCTGCACGAGGATGGCGCCACCGGTGATCTGCTGGACGAATTAGTCCCCGGACCACGCCAGTTCTTGGAACCGGTCGAGATTGCTCGCCAACTGGATCTTGCCGTGCCCGCCGCACAACCGGCGCGACGCAACGGGCGACCACGCCGTAGCCCTGATCGTGAAGACACCCCTCGCGGCGGTGGCCAGCGCTCGCGGAATCGTCGCGGCCGTTCGCACAGCAATCAGAAGCCTGCCGGCCAACGAGCCACTTCGGGGCGTCGTGGTGGCAATCGTCGTCGCACCGATGGACCAATGGCGCACTAGCGCGTCGACGTAAATACGCCAGTCAGGTGGAACCTGCTATCCACCAGACTGGCGTATTGTTGTTATGCTGCGGCCTTTACTGTTGTGGCCCCGATGGGTAACCGCCCGGCTGGTGACCATAACCACCATAGGGTGGGGTGCCGGGTTGTTGGCCGTAGGGTGGCTGCTGCACCGGCGGCTGGTACCCGAATTGCTGGGGTGCCGGCTGAGCCGAGGCAGTACCGGGCCTCTGGGCCTGCTGGTCCGTATCAGAAGCTTTTGGTGCGGTATAGATCATGACCCCGGCCAATAGCACCAGTGACATAAACAGCATCCACAGCACCGAGAAACTGGTGTGCTGCAGGGTGAAGAACCCCAGCACGGCGGTGGTGCGGCCGATCATCATGAATGCAGCACCGAAACTGACCACCATAAAGAAGAACCGCATCCAGGCCGAGGGCTTGAGCAACTGCAGAATAGACAAGGTGACGGTTGCGAGACAGAGCAGCAAAATCATCCACCCGCCGGAGGCCAAATGTGAGCTCATTGGGACGCCGTAACCGCCCACACTCGGGCCGAAGAAAAACCCAAATAGCGTCATGAATGCGGCCCCACCGGTAACGAATAGGCCCCAGGTTCGTGCGCTGTTCAAGTTAATCGGGGTGCGCGGGCGTGGTCGCGGCTGGAATGCCTGCCCATACGGTGGCTGTTGGCCGTAGGGCTGCTGTGCATAACCATAAGGCGCTTGCTGTTGTTGGTAGCCATAGGACTGTTGGCTAAAGCCACCTGATGGCGCCTGATGCTGCTGCTGGGATGGGGAATCTTGGGATGCAGATGACGACGTCGCCGCCGGCCAACCCCAGATCGGCTCACCGTGCTGTGCCTGCCCGGAGGCAGGTTCTTGCTGTGCGGCATCTGTGATCTCTGAAGACTCTTCGGCTTCGGAGGACGCGGCATCTGTGGGGTGAGGCTGAGCAGTTGGGTCTGGCATGGCCCACGCCTGTTGGGCTTGGTCAGACTCTTGGGCAGACTCTTGGGCAGCCGCGGCGTCCTGGGCCTGATCGGTGGCGGCAGGATCGTCACTGCGCGGGTGATCAGCAATTGTCTCGGTGACATCGACCTGGGCGTCATCCTGAACCGGATCTGATGCTGTGCCGGTAGCTTCGTCATCGGTGGGCTGCAGTGTTGAGGTTTCTTCCTCGGCAGCCTCCACGGGCTCAAAAACCTTTGTCGCGTCGTCGTCGGCAGTAGGCTCTTGGGGCTGAGCGGCCACGGATTGTGTGGCGGACTGTTCTGCCTGACGATCCCGAATCCACCCGGCCAGCCCCGGATACACGTTGGGATGGGCCAGAATCTGATCCCAAGATTCAGGGTGACTCTGAGCGAGTTCTTGGAGGCGGTGCGGGGAAATGGTCGGATCGGTCAGATCCACCGGATCCTGAGGGGAATGCGTCATCTACGGTGTCCTTTGATGCTCATCAAGACGGCCTGAGTTCTATTCTGACGGTGTCGTAGTCATCCAGGTGGGATGGAAACCTAAGACGTTGACACCGCATCAAAAGTCTAGCGGAGCCACATAACGCGTCATACAGTAAGTAGTTACACAGTTTAGGATAGATTTTGATTCGCAACCGTGCGCATATAACAGTTGCATATATTTAGGCGGCGTCGCGGCGTGAAACCCGCCGTCGTATTGTATGAGTAGAACATATGGCTGACGAAAACACACCACAGCACTCGGACCCATCGCATCACCACGATGACGAGTCCTCCACACCACACGAGCAACCCAACGAACAGACCCGGGCATTACCGTCACTATCTGACGATGCTCAGGGCGCTGCAACGCACGGTGAGGACGCCGAGCATCAGCCCGGTCAAGACGAAGTCACTGATGAAACGGTCGTGGAACAACCGGTCGCAGATGCTCAGCCGGCCCAGGGCAAGACCGAAGATATCGACCCCGAAACGCGCATGCTGCAACAGATTGCCGCACTCAAAGCCGACGAAGAGCCCGCCGGTCAGACCGAAGCAGCGGCTGCTCCGGAGGCTGCCAGCGACGAGGGCTCCGACGAAGAAGCCACAGTGCACGAAACTTCTGTGGATGACATGCAGGACGACGCCGTGCCACACACCACGGTGCGCTATGAATCCCCGATCAGTGCTGCGTCAGCCGATCATCCAGACCAGACCCAGGCCATGCCGCCGATCTCGGTGGCTGCAACCAGTGGTGCAACCGCTGAGCCCAACGAGCCTGCTGAGACCGGGCGGAAGAAGAAACGCCGCTGGCCCTGGTTGCTAGTTGGCCTGGTGGTCTTATTGGGCGGCGGCTACGTTGGTGCCGCATTTGCCACCCAGGATTCCCTGCCCGCGACCTTGACGGTCGAAGGGGTTGATGTGTCCGGGCTGTCGGTCCAAGAGGCCGCCCCGAGGTTAGAAGAGGCCTTTGCCGAACGCGCCCAGCGCGAGATTTTGGTGACCGTTGAGGACCAGGAAGCCACCCTGATCCCTGCAGAATCCGGATACACCTACGACGTCGACGCGACCCTGGATGACCTCACGGATCTGACCTTCGACCCGATGGCGCTGTGGGCACGAATCTTTGGCGAGGCCCACGTGGCGGCCCAGAAGTCTGTGGATGAGGAAACCTCCTCCGAAACTATTGCCGGACTGGCCGAACAGCTGAGTTTTGATCCAACCGAGGGCTCGGTGGTCTATGAGGGAGCCGAACTGGACTACACTGAGCCGATTCATGGTTTCACCGTGGACGACGAAGCCCTGAGCGACCTGGTGGCCGAAGAATGGTTGGGTGAAGCAACCGAACTGAACGCACCGGGCGAGGCAGAAGATCCTGCCGTCTCGGCAGAGCAGTGGGAACAATTTGTTGCCGATACCGCCCAACCGCTGGTCGAGGCCAACTATGCGGTGACCGCCGATGACGCGACCACCGAGCTGACTCCTGCCCAGCTGGGATCCGCTGCAGAAGTGCGTGTTGAAGGTGCCGCCGAAGAAACCGCGGCCACCGACCAAACTGAGGACGAAACCTCCGACGAGCCCGAATCGACCGAGCCCGAGGATGCCGACGGCGTGCGCCCGGTCTTGATCCTGGATGGCGAGACCCTCACTGACGCACTGGCCGAAAATAACCCCGAATTTGCTTCCACGAACGAGGACGCCACCGTACGGCTAACCGGCACTGCCGGCTCGGCCCGCCCAGAAGTCGTGCCCGGCTCCACCGGGCGCGGGGTCGATAGTGAACAAGTCGTCAATGAGATCCTGGCGGATCTGCGCGGGGAACAAACCCGTGCCATTACCGTGGAGCTCCACGAGGTCGAACCCGAAGTCACCACCGAAGACGCCGAAGCCTGGGACGTCAACCACGTCGACGCCGAATACGCCACCCCATACCCACC
>NZ_DYXC01000048.1 GCF_020742345.1 Enteractinococcus helveticum
GCTCGGAGTTATTCCTGACCGAGTTGCGTGATGATTTCGTTTCGAACGGCTGCGACTTGGTCCTTGCCCAGGCCGAATTGCCGTGGGGTACCAAAATCAATCACGATCCCGGCATCTGTCACGGACTGAATGATTGCTGAGCCCGGTACCACACTGACGTGTGGGGCGGCTTCACTAAAGTCTTCGGGGATATCATCCGGCGAGGTGAAAAGCGGCATCACGGGGTTGTCGTCGGTGTCCTGCAGCATCAGTGGACTCACGGAACCGTCGTCGCCGGCTTTGTCTACTGAGGGAAACACTACCTGCGAGTTGAGGAATGCATTGATGACATCAACAACTTGGTCATTGGTGGTTTCTTCGCCGTCCGTGGCGATCATCAGCTTTTCGATGAGATTGGTCTGTTCGGGGAACCCTGCATCCTGTGTCATCTTCAAACCTCAATTACTTCTTCGCTAACGCACCTGCAGTTGCACAGGTATGACCCTCTCCACGCTACGCGTTCACCGGTGCTGTGGGAAATCGCCCGCTGGTTGCCCACGGTGCCGACCCAGCCGGTGACTCCAGCGGATACTCTGGGCGATAGTCGCGGTGAACCCGCCGGTCATCAAGTAACCTACCCCGCGCTTTCTTGGAGATCTTTGCACAGCGATGTCTCAGTGACTTTCATGTGCATATGGTAGCCAACGATGATCAGCACGAAAGACACCAGGAGTGATACTCCGATGAAGAGAACTATTCAGTGGACAGGAGCACTGAGCGGCTCCTGAGGATCTCTGAGGCCCTGAATGGTCGAATCATGGGAGGTGTTGGCCTCAGCATAATTACCGAAGACGAAGTCATGCCACACCATGGGCTCGAGCAAGACTTTGAGCTGCAGCTGTCCTCCACCAGTGCCATGCTCGGTGACCCCGAACGCGCAATGAATACCGAAGAAGAGATCGTTGTGACGCTACGGACGCCGTTCTGGGCGACCGTCAATTTCGATGTGAGCCAGCTGGAAGATCCCGACAATATTTATAGTGAACCAGAAAGCCTGCACACTCTGGGACGCCTGGTTAGAAGAAAACCCCGATATTGTCGAACAAATGTCCGGGTACTTGAACGAGTAACTGCTATTGACGCAACGTGTCCGGTTATCGAGTGACCTGATACCGTGCCAAACCGGCAACCGCAACCAGGGTCAAAACCACAGCAAGCCCGGAACCGGCTCCAAAAATCAGTGTCCACCGACCAGCCTCGGCTAAAGTTCCTGCCACCGCGGTACTAACAGCGCTTCCGGCAAATAGAGCGCCGGCAAAGAAGGCGACCGTCATTCCCCGGGCATCCGGGACTACCTGAGTCGCCCAGGATTGTAACCCGGTATGCATAAACGCCCAGGTTCCACCAAGTAGCAACGCCGCAATGACGACGGTCAGTACCGCTAAGTGCACAGCAACGACGCCTAATCCAGCTACCAGACAGCAGCCTCCCAACAGCACGACTTGTGGACCGCTCAACCGTGCCGTGAGGGGACGAACCAGGCGCGAAAAGACCAGTGTTGCCACCCCGTAGGCGGCTACCGACAGTCCAGCAAAACTCGTTTCGATACCTTGATATTCCAATGCTGGTGCTAGCAAAGTGAGAATACCGAGCACCAGGGCCCCTTCAACAAATGCCAAGCACACCACAAAGACTGCCCACTTGTCGCTGAAGAACAATTTCAGTGCAGCAAGCACCCCGGTGCGATGCTCGCGGTCGGGTTCATTGAGCCGAAATAACGGTATGAGACTTGCAAGCGCCAGCGTGGCGGACAGTGCGAAGACAACCCGCCAGGTGAAAACCTGTCCCAAGAAGCCCGCCGCCGCGGTGGCCAGCGCGGTGCCCACCGCGATCGCTGCCATGAGATCGGACAGCGCTGATTGTCGGTGACGCAGCGCAGTCGTATCCCCCACGTAGGTAATTGCCGCCGGAACGATCGCTCCAAAAAACCCACCGGTCAGAGCTCGCGCGATCGTCAACAACACCAGATTGGGTGCAAAAGCAGAACTCAGGCCACAGATGAGTGCCCCGGTGAGGGCCACGCGCATGATGGTCAGTCGGCCGAATTTATCGGACAGCATCCCCCACAGCGGTTGGCTAAGTCCATAGGTGAAAAAATAGACCGAGGCGACCGCCACCGCGACACTGAGTGGCACGTGGAAGTCCAACGCCAAAATCACCAGGAGCGGAGAGACACCAAACCGGTCCACGCTGGAAGTAAAAGCAGCCAGAGACACTGCAGCTGGCGGCCGAGTCAGCGCAGTATGGGATGTATGAGAGACCACAGTGCTACCTTATCGCTGTCATACATCAGATTTGCCAATACCCGGTATCCCGCAATATTTCGAAGGGACCGGCGTCGTAAATTCGGAAAGTGCACTTGGGTTGCAGGAGACGAATACAACCGCCTAACCGGGGGCCTATCCTGTCGTGTTCCAACCTGCTGAAGACGCCAGCCAGGCTGGGTAACCGATGACGGTGGACGGCGAGCGCCACCTACTAGCGCATCATTGATCAGCTCACTGATTGAAAAATCACTACCACTTGATGTGAAGTTATTCGGTAGCTTGCCGGGTTCCCGAAGCATTATCGTTACGGTGCCACTGCACTTCAATTTCAAGGTTTCGGGCAAACCCCACCAGGTGACGACCGACCACATTCTCAAGCCGTTCCGCAGCATCAGCGGGTCCCTCAACAGACAGTTCAAGCCGGTCCGCCGCCGCGACTACTTCAGCACGATCTTCCCCAAGGTTGACCCAGCCGCGTTCTGCTTCTGCATCCCATTCCCCACCGTTTTTGCGTTTTAAGTGGTTGACCAGTTGTTTACCGTAGCGTGCAGGACGCTCAATCATCACGGTGGCTTTACTCAATATGTTCTGTGACAAGCTGTAATCCTTTTCTTCAAGTTCGTGTTGCACATCTACCTGAGATCCTAGGTGGCCAAGACTCGGGGCTCCATAGTTAGGGTTCACGAGCGCATTGGGCTATTCATGAACATCTAGCGCCAACTACAGTGGAGCCATGGAGACACTACAGGAATATCTAGACACCATTCCCAACGACGAGAACCGTGCCAAACTTGAACAGGTTATTCAGTGGGTGACGGAAACCTATCCAGATCTTAAAGTCGAGATCAAATGGAATCAGCCCATGATGACGCACAATGGTACGTTCATTATCAGTTTCAGTGCATCTAGCAAACATTTTTCCATCGCCCCAGAACTACAAGTGCTCGAAGAATTCCGGGACAAGCTCACCGAGGCTGGGTATTCACACAGCAAGGC
>NZ_DYXC01000049.1 GCF_020742345.1 Enteractinococcus helveticum
CCGCCCATGCCGTCGGCCACCACTGCTAAGTAGCGGCCCACATAGGCGGAGTCATCGTTTTTTGACCGCACTCGTCCAACGTCCGAGCGGGCAGCGAAGTTCAGCTGAAGGGCCATCGTTATGCCTTCAGCTCCATAACGGTTTTACCAATGCGCACCGGGGTGCCCGGGTCAATGGCCATGGTGCGGGTCAATTGGTTACCCTGCACAAAGGTTCCGTTGGTGGAGCCGAGGTCTTCCAAGAACCAGCGACTGCCTTGCGGGAAAAGTCTAGCGTGCCGGCCTGAAGCATAATCATCTTCTAATATCAGTCCGGCGTCCTGAGCCCGGCCAATCAACAGGGGCTGGCCGGCCAACTGAATACTGCGTCCGGCTAACGGCCCCTCGGTTATCACCAGTTTGGTAGCTAATGCCCGCGTTGGTGACAAGGGCGTATCAGTCTTGGCCGAAGCAACTGGTTCCTCTTTTTTCTTGCGTCGAGTCAGGCGTGCGGGCCGGGCAATTTGTAAAGAACGTCCCTGGGAGGTGATCACAGAGAACACGAAAATCCACAGTAGGGCAAGCAGCCCAAATCGCAGCGCAGTAATCGCCAATTCGCTCACGGGCTACCTCCGGGGCTGGGTTGTTGTATCGGGGGCGAGTCGGAAAGTGATGGTCGTCCGACCGGCGGTAATAATATCACCGTGGTGTAAATCTACCGAGTTTCCCGCTTTCTGCCCGTTGACATAAAACCCATTGGTTGACCCCAAATCTACGGCAGACACACGGTCTCCGATAACCCGTATTTCCAGGTGTCGACGCGACATTCCAGGATCGCCAACCGTGATATCGACATCCGAGGACCGTCCAATCACCGCTGATGTTGAGTTAATCGCATAGCGTGTGCCTTCAATTTCCACCACGGGCCGCCAGTTGGTGCGATCTATCTGCAGGCTGGGATCTGTCATTTCAGCCGGTGGCTGTACTGCTGGCGAGCTGACCTGTTTATTCGGTGTATACGTGATGGGCTGGCCCGGATCTAGATCCTCAGCCGCTTCGGAGCTCGACGTGATGTCCATATCCCCGCGCTCGACCTCTTCATCGGCCACAAAGGTCACACGTACGGGCCCGGAGAGGGAGTAGCCCTGCACGGACGCATGCCGGATGGCCTCATCACAGAGTTCTTCGGCCAAAGCACGGCCCCATTGTTGAACCTGTGGGAAATCTTCTTCAGAAAATGCGATGGTGTACACGTTGGGCACAAGCGTGCGTTCTTGAGAAATGGTGACGGCGCGATGGTCCATTTCAATGCGCATCGCATTGGTCACTTCGACCGGTTTGATGCGTTTGGAGCCGCCCGCCGAGAAGATTTTCCGCACGCTGCGTTCCAGAAGGTTCTCTAGACCATCCAAGATGCCCACTCGGCACTCCTTCCAACGTGTTCATTTCAACCCCGGCGGTAAATATTCCACAGTAGTTTGACGCCGAGTATTTGTCACATGCAGTTACATTTTCTCATATCGCACTGCCCAATACACGAAGCGCATAGTCAACCCGCAAATATGAGAGAGGGAAAATGTCGATTGGCGTTAGAGGGCGCATTGTGTTTATACTATAGATCGTGCTTACAGCCGTTGCTGTAAAACACGTCACTCGCGCGAGTGGCGGAATTGGTAGACGCGCTGGCTTCAGGTGCCAGTGTCTTCACGGACGTGGGGGTTCAAGTCCCCCCTCGCGCACAGAGTAGAAACAGTCTCTGACATGGAGAAATCCAGTTGGAGGCTGTTTTGTTCGTTAAGCTTGACCCTCCAGCAAGGGCTCGGATTTGGCCGTGGTGCTGGTTTGAGCGATCGGCGGCTGCTGTCAGTCCAACCGTGTTAGGTCCCAACGCCGTACCTTGCTAGACCCTTCCTGTCGAGCCTGTCGGAAATCCCGACAGGTTGCAGATTCGCTGAGCTCGCTTTCTCGCGCTTGTTGGCCTAGTCTAACGACGGGCACCTCAGTCGAGATCGAAATTAGATGCGAATGTGGATTACTTCATGAATCACGACGGACGAAGACTGCCATCACGGTGTTCTGCGGCGCAGTGTTAAGGATGCAAGTATCAGCGCTGCAAGTGCAAATGCGGCGACAATCGACAACGGCACGAAAAGATCCGCACCTGCATCACCTGCTGTGACCGCGTTGATCGCATCGATCGCATGACTGAGCGGTAGCCAGTCCGAAATGGCTTCGAGTATATCTGGCATATCCTCACGTGGCATGAATAGGCCGCCCAGGATGATCTGTGGAAAAACCAACAGTGGCATGAATTGCACGGCCTGGAATTCGGTGCGGGCAAAGGCGCTGGCTAATAGACCAAGGGCGGTGCCCAAAATGGCATCGACGACGGCGACGAGGCCAAGCTGCCAGACCGGGCCCTCAACGGAGAGCCCACACACGACCACCGCGAACGTCACGGTAATGACTGCTTGCAGGGTTGCCATGAGTCCGAAGGCCAAACCGTAGCCGATGATGAAGTCTGGTTTGTTCATCGTCGTCGTCATTAACCGTTCGAGTGTGCCCGAGCGACGTTCCCGGAGTGTGGTGATCGAGGTGATGACAAACATCAAAATAAATGGGAACAGTGCCAGCAGCGGGCCGCCGTAGAGATCGAAGACTCCGGGCTGGGCGTCAAAGAGCCAGGCGAAGAGTCCGACCAGTAGGCTGGGTGCAACCAGTAGTAACACGATGGAGCGCGGATCGTGGCTGAGCTGTTTGAGGACGCGTGCGGTTGTGGCCAGTGTGCGCTTCGGACTCATGACGGCTCCTGCTGTGCGGCATGTTTGCCATGAGACGGCTCCGAGTGCGTCGAGTGTGTGATGAGCGCAAGAAATGCTGCATCGGGGTTGGTGGTGCCGGTGTCTTTCAGCAGGTTGGCCGGGGTGGTGTCGGCGATGATTTGCCCGTTGCGCATTAACAGCAGGCGGTCACAGTGCACAGCTTCATCCATGACGTGGCTGGTGACCAACACGGTGATGCCGCGCTCGGCGAGGCTACGAAACAGCATCCAGAGTTCTTGACGCAGTGTTGGGTCGAGTCCGACGGTGGGTTCATCGAGTACGATGAGCTCGGGTTTGCCGAGTAGGGCCACCGCAAGGGAGACTCGACTGCGCTGTCCGCCACTGAGGTTCACCACTAAACTGCGCATATGTGAACTCAGCCCAACCTCGTGTGCCACCCGCTCGGTTTCCCCACGGTCGGCGCCGACAATCTGGGCGAAGTAGTCGAGATTCTGTCGCACCGTGAGGTCGTCATACACGGATGCGGCCTGGGTGTCGTAGGAGACCAGACTCCGTAGTGCACGAGTGCCCGCCGGTTGTCCGAGGACCTCGACGGTGCCGCCTTGAATCTTTTGCACTCCGACGACGGCGCGCATTAGCGTGGTTTTGCCACAGCCCGAGGGGCCGAGGAGACCGGTGATCTGGCCGCGCGGGATTTCTAGATTCAGGCCGTCGAAAACCACCGTGCGACCGCGTTTGATTCGAAGATCGCGGATCGTGACCGCAGATGATGCATGAACCGACGAAGAGTCAGCCAACTTTGGTGGCATAGGATAATCATTCCACGCCCAGCTCACATGCTCAATACCTTCAAATTTTTGCGCACACG
>NZ_DYXC01000050.1 GCF_020742345.1 Enteractinococcus helveticum
GACCAACATGTCCAAAGCACTGAGAAACATGCGTACAGTATCCCACGACGTCCGAAGCGAATCAGATTATAAGACTCCACATCCACGATGTCGCAACTCACCTACTATTTGCCACGGTTATCCACACATATCGCACGCGCTTGAGCTGCGTTAAAGAAGTCGTCCCGGTGCTACACACGCGGCGCTTCCAGCCAGGTGGCCTCAAAGCCTGTCGGTTCAGCCGACCTGACCGGTTTCCATCTGCCACACCGACCCAGCTATCTTTGATTCAGACCCCTGGCAAGTACAGCGCCCCGGGGCATCGCGGTCATAGTCTGGGGCCTGTGTGTCATAGCAAGGAATTGTCCGGCATATGTGGCGGCCTCTCGGCAGATTTGCCCAATTTTCCGTTATATCGGCCCCTTCCCAGGCTGAGCTCAGCCCACTGGCCATCGGGCCTTGCAATCCGTCGGCATACGCTTGCAGCTCGTCGTCAGTAATCGGTGCTAAGCCATGAGGGTCGATGGCGTGTCAAGGGTCGTTGCCCGCAGATGAATACGGATTAGCCGTCCAGGAGGCACCCAACGGCGCTGCCAAAGGATCTTGGGATAAAAAGCTGGCCGACGCCGGATCATAAGCACGGGCGCCCATCCATTCCAGCCCGGCAATTTGTAGGCTGCCGTCGGTGCCAAGACAAACCCCGGCGTGTGCGGACACTGCTGCCAGTGTTTGATCTTGAGTATCACTTCCCCCGAGCAGCGCACCACAGTGGTTTTGCCAGCTGGTCTCAATCCCGGTGACACCGGCTGGGCCGGTGAACACGGAGGTGCCATCGACATCTAGCAGGGATGGGACACCGGCGGCGATATCCCAGCGCAACCGGATATCGTTGACGACGGTCAGCTCACCGAAGGCATTCACCGACAGTTTGGTTTCCGTTGTCCCTTGGGCGTTGTCCTCGGAGATGCCGCGCAACCAACCGCGAGCATCCCAGCTGTAGTTGGTTTCGGCACGGTCGGAACTCCTGAACCGAGGGGGCGATCGTGGGCCACCAGCCATCAGCCATCAGCCATCAGCCAGACGACGCGATACCCAACTCATTTTCAGCTCGTATGTGCCAGGTTCCATGGAATCAGCGATCTGCTCAACGTTCTCTTCGGTCACGCCCTCAGAATAGATCACATCTTGGCAATCGGTTGCACGAATCTGCACCTTCCACGGCTGCATACTGGTGTTATCACCCTGAAAAAGTGTCCACCCTGGCCACCAGGTTCGACCATGCTCGACAGACTTCTTATTCTTCGACCACACGGTATTCTTGAGCCGACGGTCGCAAGAACGGTACCCAACCGTCTGCTGCCAGTCGTGAGGTAAAACCAAGTTTGAATTCGTAGGCGCCTGGCTCAAATGCCTGTGCGATCTCTTGAACGTTATCTTCGGAAACACCCTTGGTATAGGTCATGCGTCCGCAGTCGGTCGTCTCAATCGCCACGATCCATGGTGAAGCATTGAACCTGGTGCCCTCGACGCTTTCGGCATGCGTCACATTGCAACGGACCCATTGCTGATTCGAGGACTCGAGCACTGCGAAAACGATACCCAGTGGGAACGCAACAACCAGTAAGACAGCGATAATGCCCCAGATACGTTTTCCCCGCCGTTCGTTTCCGGTATTTTTAAGTGCCCCCGAAGAATCTCGTTCGATCGTGATCACCGCATAACCTAGTTGCCGACTCGTAGGCCCTGAGTCGGACCACTTCCACCATATAGGAAGCCGTGAGTTCCGGATCGGATTGCAGTGGACAAATCGAATTCGCCTGGAGCTACCACGAAGCTATTTACCGTCGTTGCAGCAGCGCCAGACAACCGGTCACCGACGTTTTCCATCACGAATCCTCCGACGTTTTGTTCGAACGCGTGCCGAGCTGTCGGCGAGACAGGCAGGGTACGGGAGGTCAAACGTGAACCCGCTGAGTAGAAGTGCGAGCCGACGCCACTTGCCAGATAAGACCCGCCAGCATTCGTGACAAAACCAACCGCACCGTTATACAGATAACCACCCACTGTGCGATCACCTTCGGTGTGGAAATGGTAGTCAGCCATATTCGATGTCGCGCCACCGGTTCCGGCGGCAATAGCAGAACGGGTCGCGGCAGGCCGGATGATGCGGGCGATGGCGACACCGTCGGTCGAGGTGTGGTTGTGGACGACGGAGGTAACCGTTGGCCTATTCCCCTATTCAGCCGGTCGGAACTCCACGACCGATGGGGCGATCGTGGGCCACCAGCCATCAGCCAGATGCCGCGACACCCAACTCATTTTGAACTCGTATGGCCCAGGTTCCATGGAGCCAGCGATCTGCTTCACGTTGTCTTCGGTCACGCCCTCAGAATAGATCACATCTTGGCAATCGGTGGTACGAATCTGGACCTTCCACGGCTGCATGCTGGTGTTATCACCCTGAAACGGATCGCCTCGATGACTTCGCACGTCGTCCACCGCTGATCCAAAGAATCCAACCACGGAAACGACAGTGCAACGGCCCCGACCACAACGCAC
>NZ_DYXC01000051.1 GCF_020742345.1 Enteractinococcus helveticum
GCATTTTGCTGCAGTCTCTCACTGAAGTGTGTCTCTAATTGTTGCGGTAATAGCCGCTGATACGCGATACCGTCGACGAAATCCTGAGAGTCAGCTAGCAGCGCCCCGGTGGTGATGGGCCAACCGATTCTCGTGACTGCCGACAGATCCCATCCGAGCTCTTCCAGCGCCAGCATGATGGAATGTGAACGCTGAGCATAGCCAGAGGGCGTATGCGGCAGCGAGTTCGTCAGGACATGTAAGACTCGCTCATTTCTCGGCTGATAATCGTCTACCGAACGCAGATGCGGCATTGCACCTTGGAAACTGTGGAGTTCAGATCTCCAACGTTCTACCGTTTTTCGTTCCCGCTGAGCGGTCTTCAAGAGTTCTACGGACCGTTCCATATCCCCGCGGGTCCATGACACCCAAGCGCGTGCCGCAACAAGGCCCCGGGTATTCGGTCGCACTCGATCAAGCAACCACTCAGCAGTCTCCAGGTCGCCAAGAGCAATAAAGACTCGAGCGTAGTCGATGATTTTCCGGTCGCTGCCACGTTTGCCAAGCAACGATCGCGCCTGTGATTTAAGTTCATCGGTTCGGCCCAACACTGCCTTACCAACGGCGGACACCGTGTCGAGTGGTCCACCGTTGACGTTCGATGCGGCTGTAGCTATTGGTTCACGCAGTCGCTGCGGCAAACGACGCAGGACCAGTAGGCCGAATAGCGCTCGATTATTTTTTAGGTGCTCTAACGCAGCCGTAGCCGAGATTGACGCTGCTGTTGAGGATCGTTTGAGGAAATTCGTCGTTGGTTTTGGTGGCAGTTTTCGTTTCAAGACTGAATCCAATTTCATTATTTGCGCCGTATCCGAGGCATGTTCAGCCACCCAGGTGGGGCCCGTTTCCTGTACAGGAGTCGAATATGGATCTTGAGCCAATTCTAGCCAGGTGTTAGCAAGTGACTGGAGGTTATCTTGCACAACCGCGTGCGTGCCAGACTCCCTCAATATTTCCGCGGCCTCACCACAGACGATTCCGGTGATGTGCTTGCCATAAGATAGCAGCTCGTAGGTCTTTGAAGGCACCGTATGAGCAAAGCTTGCCCAATCGGATCGTAGACTCACCATGCACGTATCCGCCCATTGGTATTGCTCAATTGTTTCGTGCCCGAAAGTTGGTTCCAACATTTCTACAGGATTATCCAGTGATTCGTTCAGATCCTGCAGGGCGGGTTTCTGTGTGCCATCGCCCACGAACCGGACACGAATATTCGGATTTTCGGCGCGTGCTATTTTTGCGGCTTTAATTAGAAGTTCTAACTGCTGGGATTCACCATGATTACCCAGATACAACACATTGAGTTCACCAGCGTTACGATCACGCGCTGGCAGCAGAGGAATGTTGTCTGTTTTGCGGCTATTGAAAATAACTTCAACCGGTGGCATATTACGTTGCTCTAAGGTTGCGGCAAAGCCCCGAGTAACGGCGATTAGTTGATCGGAAGAACGTTGAATGCGAGTGATGGCCTCGGCAACTAATGTGCCGAAGACTTTTCCGCCCGTTTCAGATTCAAAGATCAAATCAGGCCATGCGTCACGCATCTCAACCACGAACGGAACACGTTTCACCCAGGCAATGACTCTGCCCGCTACAAGATTGGGTAGTGCAGGCACCGTGGCAACAACAATATCCGCGTCTGAAAGTACAGAAAGAGGCACTGACATCACAGCGTGGACTACTGCTTTGGCTAATCTACCGCCTCTACTATCCGGCAGAAATCCAACGTCGGGTGTACGACGGATCCGCAGATGTGGTTCCCCATCTTGCGTGAGATCAACACACCGAGAGTCAGCCGGAGGTGTTAAGACTTCAACATTCCATCCGACAGCAGCCAGTCCTGCTAAGAACTTCTTCCATCGACGTTGTGGTGCAGTCGATTCAGGAGTATATGAATGGGTAACGAGCAGTAAGCGTCGATTCACTACAGAACTGCATCTTCCGGGATAATAGGCTCTTCTTCCAGCGGGGCTTCCTCGCTAGGTTCACCAGTACCTTCAGTACGTTCTTCTTCGAGACGCGATTCAAGCTCTTCAACGAATTGTGCCATCGTGCCCTCATCCATGGCTGTGCGCATCTCTGCCAAGCTTTCTTCGTCAGGCCATACCACCGATGCGCCCCCAGGGGTTGTCCCAGTTCCGCTATTCGGGATGGTGAAGCTCGTGATGGCCGAAGGTCGTAGCTTGTTCATGGACAGACCGTAATTGACGAGCGTTTCTGCATCGAGCGACTCATCCACGGTGAGGTACGGGGTGAAAGCACTGACCATACCGGAGATCTTCGTGGGGTTCGTTAACGTGGCGGAGTCGAGAACGCTAGTGGCGATACCTGTTAGGAACTTCTGTTGGTTCTTCACTCTCTGGTAGTCCCCATCGATAAAGGCTTTACGTTCTCGAACAAAGCGTAGGGCGTCGGTGCCCTCTAACCGAATTTTTCCTTCTGGGTAGTAGCTGGGGTTGACCTGGCCAGCAGAGAATGCCATATCATTATCGATCTCTACCCCACCAAGTGCAGTTGTGAGGTCTCGGAAGCCATCGAAATCAATGACCACCAAGTGGTCAATCTCTGCTCCGGTGAGACCTTCGATGGTTTTAATCGTCAGTGGGTAACCACCATAGGTCTGTGCAGAGTTAATCTTGGACATGCCCACATCAGGGACCTCAACCCACAGGTCGCGCATAATCGACATCACGTACATTTCTTCGCGTGATTCTGGAACATGTACTAGCATCATGGTGTCAGAACGTTGCTCTTCGGCCTCTTCGTCCTCCCGCGCATCTGATCCTAAGACCAGGATGTTCATTTCCCCATCGTCGAATGCAGCAGTATCCTGGTTGATACCCGTCTCCACAACTTCCCGGTTGGTATCAAAATCATCTGCCAATTGGGTAGTGAACTGTGAGGCCGCAAAAGCAGTCGAACCCATTACGAGGCCCACTGAACAAATAATAGACAGGGCTGCACCGCGCCGAGGTAAGCGAACGCGGCCGACACGCTTTGGTGCTGGCGGTTGGCGCATATGCAGGCAGCTTCTTTCTGATCGGATGCGTGGTTATAAATCTGTTATGGACGAGTATAGACGTTTTTACCACCGCGCACGGCGCGGTACGGGTTGACATTTCGGACAATAATGCGACGACCGGTTCATGAATTTCTGACGCACAATGAGCGTGTCATTGCCGTTTTCACGACAGACCAGGCACGGTTTGCCCGCTCTCCCATAGACGTTTAATGAACGATCAAAGTAGCCCGATTCTCCATTGACGTTCACATATAAAGCGTCGAAAGAGGTACCGCCCTGCGATAAGGCTAAACGCATGACCTGTTCAGCAGCTGTATAAACCCTGGATACTTCATTACGTGTCAAAGTCTCAGTTGGTCTGGCATAATGCAGTCGGGCACGAAATAATGCTTCGTCTGCGTAAATGTTGCCGATTCCAGAAGAAACTGTTTGATCAAGCAGCGCACGCTTGAGACTGGATTTTCTCTTGCGAAGCTGCCGGAAGATGGCTTCGGCGCTAAAGAGTGGGTCCAATGGATCTCGCCCAATATGTGCCACGGTCTCTGGAATGAGTTCTTCGGGATGATCCTCTGCGGGTAACAGCGTGTCGATATATAGGCCACCGAAAATTCGTTGATCGACGAACCGTAGTTCTTGTATGTCATCGTCTCGACAGATCGTGATGCGAATTTTCAGATGCTTCGGATCAGTGATGTCAGGGTCAGACACGAGAACTTGGCCAGACATGCCAAGATGAATGACTATCGCTCTATAGCCCTCATCAAGTGCGATCCACAGATACTTGCCTCGTCGATGGCTGGCTCCAAGTCGTTGGCCGACGAGACGAAAAATAAAATCCTCTGGACCATCGACGTGGCGACGCAGGCTGCGTTGGTCCAAGATTTCAACGGCGGTAACGTGAGCAGTACTAGCCCACTGTTGTACACCACGTCGGACGACTTCAACTTCAGGTAGTTCAGGCATTTAGGGTTGTTCAATGTCACTCAGGCTGTGCCAGGCGGCCAGGCGTTCTGCATCTTTTTTCGTTTTTGCTTGAGCGGTTGCGTAGGTCTTACCACCGACAACCAAGGTTGCGCGAAAGGTGCGATCGTGGTCTGGTCCGGTCCCTTCGATCCGATATTCGATGGGGCCAAGACCTTTTTTGTCCACGGCGATTTGCACTTGGGTTTTCCAGTCTTTCCCGGCTCCCATGATGTGCTCGTTGTCTAGCAATGGAATGACGTGCTGTTTAACGATGGTCCATGCACCATCAAATCCGGCGTGCAGATATGTCGCACCGATCAGTGCTTCGAATGTGTCTGCCAGGATCGAATCCTTATTGCCACCGTGCGTACGAATTTCCCCTGCACCTAGGAAGATGTAGGACCCAAGATCTATTCCACGTGCGACGTAGGCTAGTGCGAATGTGGAGACGATCGAAGCGCGCTTTTTAGCAAGTTCGTTTTCCGCTTCATCGCTAAACGTTTTGTACAGGTAATCGGTTACAAGAACCCCGAGCACTGCATCGCCGAGAAACTCAAGTCGCTCATTGGTGGGTAACCCGTCATGTTCAAACGCGTATGACCGGTGTGTTAAAGCAAGACGAAGCATCTCGGGGTCAAAGCTGACGCCGAGATGCTTCGATAAGTGTTCTATTGTGTTCTCAGCGGCCCACGAGATATTGGGCTTGGAATGTGCTGAGTTGGTCACTTTAGATGTCTGCGACTTTGCGGCCCTTGTATTCCATGAATAGTGGG
Source organism: Enteractinococcus helveticum (assembly GCF_020742345.1). Classification (GTDB taxonomy): domain Bacteria; phylum Actinomycetota; class Actinomycetes; order Actinomycetales; family Micrococcaceae; genus Yaniella; species Yaniella helvetica_A. Next base: position 4,798 of record NZ_DYXC01000051.1, read on the forward strand.
GTGCCAGCTGAGTCGGATACGACGTGTGCCTGGTGTGGCAGACGGTATTCTACTTTGCCGTTTTCAACGACCTTGACAAGTTTAGGTGCGGTCGCTTTCCATTGTGCACGGCGTGAGCGCGTGTTGGAACGGGACATTTTCCGCTTTGGTACAGCCACAGTTATCTCTTTTCTTGTTGCTCTGAATTTTCAGATGAAGTTTCTTCGTTTACATTACCCGAAGCAAAATCAGCCAATGCAGCCCAACGTGGGTCTAGCTGTTCGTGGTGGTGATCGGGGCCGGCATCTTCGAGTCGGACTCCGCACTGATCACAGAGACCTTCACAGTCTGGTGAACACCGAGGTTGGAACGGTAATGAGGTTACCAGGGCATCACGCATAATTGGCTCAATATTGATCAAGCCGTGTTCCACGAGATGTTGTTCGTCTGATTCAAGCATCGGATCATGCTCGAATTGGAACAGTTCTTGGATGTCAATGGTGACGGTTTCGGTAATGGGGTCTAGACACCGGGAGCACTGACCTGTCAGTGTGCCCTCCACGGTCCCCGAGACCAAAATGCCTTCATGGACTGAATCGAGGCGAATATCCACCTGCATTGCTGAGTCTCGTTCAATTCCCAGAAGTGGAACTGAGAGTTCAGCTGGGGCCGGCCAGGATACTTCAACTTGTTCGGAAGCACCTGGTGCATCGATGAGATCAGTAATCGACAGAACCCATGGTTTTGTTTTATCAGGAGGTGTAACTCCTGATTGAATACTAATTTCTGACATGAGCTGCACCTCCTGGTTGCTCAAATAACGAGTCTATTATGTTACCGGTTAGACCGGATGAATGAATAATTAGCATCACTAAAATTCAGTCAAGGCCAGCCAGTAACTCTAGTCCAAAATGAAGTCAGGACAAAATTGGCAACCAAGGAATACAACGCCGATGCTTTTCTGATTATTCCAAGATACCTAAAACTCGCTCAAGAAGCCTATTTCAGACCAAAGCGCTGGGCGACAGCGTATGGAATGAATTCCGAGATATCCCCTTTGAACCCAACGATCTCTTTGACGAGCGTCGAGGAGACGTGTTGGTAACGAGCATCGGCTGGCAGGAATACGGTCTCAACGCCTGAGAGGTGACGATTGAAGGTGGCCATGGGCATCTCGTATTGGAGATCTCCCGAGTTACGTACCCCTTTGACCAGGGCTTGGGCGCCGTGTTCGCGTGCAAAATCGGCGATGAGTCCGCTGCCCATTGGTATCACGGTGACACCTTGGATGGCCCGAACGGTCTCGGTAATCATGTCCATACGTTCCTGCAGGCTGAACCGGTAGGTCTTTGCCGGATTATTCGATACAGCAACAACTACTTCGTCAAAAAGCGAGGCGGCTCTGATGATGATTTCGATGTGGCCATTGTGGACGGGGTCAAATGAACCGGGGCATACTGCACGTTGCATATGTGTCAATGTAGTCCATAACAATTTCGCCTGCTATGTTCGAACACCGACGTTACGCAAATAATTAGTAGCCTGTTCTTCGCACGAAGTAGACCTTGGCTTCGCCATATCGTCTGGCATCAACCACGTAGGTGTCACTGGGCCATTGTGGTTCATCAGATTTTGCTGCCCGCTCGAGCACGAACAGGCCATCATCCATCAGGGCGCGGAATGCTTGGGTGATGGTTCCCAGCAGTTGTTCTTCGTCGATGTCATAGGGCGGATCTGCCAGAATGACATCCCAACTGGATTCCGGGGTCATCTGCAAGAAGCGTTGAACCGGCATGTGGTTGATGTCCACGATCTGTTGGCCTACTGCCTTATTGACTATGGCAGCGTTTGCTTCAGCGACCAGTACGGCTGTCCGGGCGTTGTCGACACCGGTCACCTTGGTGGCTCCCCGCGAGGCCGCTTCAACAGCCAATCCACCAGAGCCTGTGTAGAGATCCAGCACCGCGTTGCCGGCAATCCAGTCTCGAGAATCCAGCCAGGAGAAGATAGCTTCTTTGGTGCGTTCGGTTGTGGGCCGGGTATTTGTTCCGGGCACAGATTTTAGGGGCAGTCCCCCAGCTTGTCCGGCGACAATCTTTGACATTGTTTAGTTCTTCTCGAGGTAGTCGGATGATTCTTCGTGAGCAGATTCCCAGGCTTCTACGGCAGCCACAAGTTGCGGATAGGCCGAAAGCTTCTCATCGATGTTGAGCGCTTGGTTGACCCAGTTTGCGGCGTCGTTGATGAGTTCGGCATGCTGGATGACCCGCAGGACTTTCAGCTGGCTAGCATAGCCGTGCTGGGCTGCGCCAAGCACGTCGCCTTCACCGCGCTGTTGCACATCGGCTTTGGCGATCTCAAAGCCATCCTCTGTGGACTCAATAATGGCCAGGCGATCTAACGAGGGGTGGTGGTCTGGTAGCCGGGTGGCCAAGAAGCATCGGGCAGCAGCTTCGCCACGTCCAACGCGCCCGCGGAGTTGGTGCAGGGTGGATAATCCAAAGTATTCGGGATCCAGAATCGCCATGACGGTGGCATTGGGGACATCCACCCCAACTTCGATGATGGTGGTGGCCACGAGGATGTCAATTTGGCGGGCCACGAACTCTCCCATGATCTCGTCTTGGGTTTGTTGGTCTTGGCGGCCGTGCAGGCTGTCAATCGTAGCACTGGCGAAGACGGGGATATTGCGTAGGGTTTCGGTAATTTCGACCACGTTGGCTGCGTGCGCATCTGAGGAGAGGTCGTCGGCGTCGTCATGACTTGCGGTGTCGGAGGGATCGATTTTGGGGCAGACCACAAAGGCTTGGCGTCCGGCGGCGATTTCTTCGGCTATGATTTCCCACACGCGCTGGATGATCCGGGGGCCGTGGGCCATGCGTGCCAGATAGGTGGTGACCGGTTTGCGTCCGGAGGGTAGTCCAGACAGCACGGTGACATCCAGGTCGCCGAAGACGGTCATGGCCACGGAGCGTGGGATCGGGGTGGCGGTCATGACCAGCATGTGTACTCCGGGGTTGGCTTGGCGCAGGGCTTCGCGCTGATCGACGCCAAAGCGGTGCTGTTCATCAATGACCACGAGTCCGAGGTCGGCAAAGTGTACGTTATCGGAGAAGATGGCGTGGGTTGCGATGACGATACCGGCCTGGCCGGTGGTGATTTTCAGGAGGGCTTGTTGTTTTTGTCCGGTGCTCATCGATCCGGTCAGGAGGACAACTTCGGTGGAGGGGCCTTGCCAGGAGGTGAGTTGCCCGGCGGTGGCCAGTGGGCCCAGCGTGTTGGTGATGGATCGGTAGTGTTGTCCGGCTAGGACCTCGGTTGGGGCGACCAGCACGGCCTGTGCTCCGGCATCGACCACCTGTGCCATGGCACGCAGGGCGACCAGGGTTTTGCCTGAGCCGACTTCCCCTTGCAGTAGGCGTGACATCGGGTGTTCGGAGTGCAGTTCGGCTGCGATCTCGGCGCCGGCTTCTTGCTGGCCAGCGGTGAGTTCGAATGGCAGTTGTGCGTCTAGATGGGCCAGAATGCCGTTGTCAACGGGCAGATATGCGGTGGCCGGGATGGTTGTCCGATGGCGCAGGCGGCGTCGCGCAAGCAGCGTTTGGAGGATGAGGGCTTCCTGGGCTGCAAAGCGTCGTCGGGCAGCAGCGGCCTGACTGAGGTTATCCGGGCGGTGGATGTGTTGATACGCCACCGTGAGGGCTGGCAGGTTCTGGTTGAGGTCTGTGAGGAAGTCTTGGGGCACCGGGTCGCTGATGGCCGCCCAGTTGATGGCGTCCAGGACCAGTTCGATGGCAGACCGGATGGTCCAGGAGGGTACGTTGGATTTTGCCGGGTAGACGGGGATGGGCGCCAGATCGGTGTGCGAGTGTTCGTGTTCTTCGGGTAGGACGGTGAAGTCGGGGTTGGTCAGGGTCAGTTGCCCACGGTAGGTGGAGGTTTTGCCGTGGAACATGGCCAGGGTGCCGGGGGTGAGTTGGTCTTTGGCGGCCCAGCCGTTGAAAAATGCCATGGACAGGGTACCGGGGAGGGCTGTGTCGGCGGCTTCGTCTGTGACAGTGACATCGACCAGGAAGCCTTTTCGGGCTCGCATTGGACGCTTTCTGGCCGTGAGCACTCGGGCGATGACGGTGACCTGCTCCCCCAGTGGGAGTTGGACGATGGGGGTCAGTTCGCCGCGTTCGATGTAGCGGCGTGGGAAGTAATTCAGAGCTTGGCCGGTGGTGGTGATCCCAAGGTGCTTTGCTAAGTGCTCGGCGGTTTTGTTTCCGAGCAACGGGGCAAGCGGCTGGTTGAAGGGGTCCACTACTTGGGGGCTTCTGTGGTTGCTTCTGTGACGGGGTGGCACTTGGCGTCGACGGTGGTGTTGCCGGCGTGCAGCGGGGTGATGGCCAGGTTTTCGGTCTCGCCCAGTGGGCGGATGAGTTTCATGGCGTCATCGGGTTCTGCTACGTGGACGTGGACGCGCCAGCGGATGGTGCCGTTATCGTCTTCGACGGTGTTGATCGGGCTCATGATCACCGAGTTGCCGACTTCGTTGAGTCCAATGCGCAGGGTGGCGGCGTCCAGTGGGGTCAGCTGCAGGGAGCACATGACCTCATAGGCTTCGGCGACCTGCATGTCCTGGTGGACGTGTGGGTGGGCGACGTGGAAGCCGTGGATGGATTCGAGGATTTCTGGGTCTAAGGATTCGCCTTGGACGGTGGCGCGCAGGGCGTCAAAGACTAAGAGCAGGCCGGTGGCGCCGGCGTCAACGACCTGGGCTTGAGAGAGTTCGGCCAGCTGGTTTTCGGTTTCTTCAACCGCCAACCACACGGTTTCCACAATGCGCGAGGTCATTTGGCCCAGGGTTTTGCGCGAGTTCTGTTGGTCTTCGGGCTGTTGGGTTATGGAGGCCCGGAAGTTTGCGGCCGTGGCAGCAGCGGTATCCAGGATGGTCAGCATGGTGCCTTCCTGGGGGTCCGACAGGGCGGCCCAGGCGGCGGCACTGGCACGCTGTAGGCCAAGGGCCAGCAGTGGTGCGGTCAGCCGGGTGGCTTTGGAAAGGGGTTCGGCTAGCGCGTTGAGCATCACCGCGATCAGGGTTCCGGAATTGCCTTGGGCATGGTCCAGGGCGGCGGTTGCTGCTGTTGTTAGGGCTATGCCAGCGCTGGCGTTGGCATCGACATCCTCAAGGGCACGGGTGGCGGCTGCCACGGTGTGATAGAGGTTAGAGCCGGTATCGCCGTCGGGAACGGGAAAAATATTGATCGCGTTGAGCCGGTCGGAGTTGTTGCCGAGGGCTGATTCGGCAAGCTTTAACCAATTGAAGATAAGCTTGGCTGACCCGTGGTCATGTTGAGCACTGGTACTTGGTGGTTGTTGCGTTACTTCAGTCATCATGGTTCATTTCGTGTAGGACCCATTCGAGGTCTACGTCACCTGCAACCATAGTATCGCGCTTGGCTGCTGTCACGTGGGCGCGCAGTACGAGAGGCTATCTTTCTTGACAGCCGCCAGGGGCGAAAACTGCCGGGAGCTGGTGGGTGAGTGTTCTAGTGTTAGTGGTATGTCGAAAATATCTCGTGTCATCCGTGGTGTCGCACTGGCCTCCGTTGCTGGTCTGGGTCTTACGGCTTGTACATCTCTTGTTGCCGGTATTGAGGTTGCCCCGGATGCCACGGATCCGCTGTGTGCTGAGGCCATGGTGGCCATGCCCGAGGAGATTGCCGGGCATGAGCGGCGTCGGACTGATTCGCAGTCGACGGCGGCCTGGGGGGATCCTGTGGTGGCAGTGTTCCGTTGTGGCGTCGAGGTGCCAGGCCCAACCACTGATGAGTGTGTTGGTGCCAATGGGGTGGATTGGGTTGTTCGCGAAGAGGGCAGCAATTGGCGGATTACCACCTATGGACGCGAACCGGCTATGGAAGTGCTCTTTGATGGTGAGCGGGTTTCCTCGTCGTCGATCATGGTGGACATTGGCAATGCGGTCGCACGGATTCCGGCCGAGGGTGGGTGCACCGATCCGGCCGATGCCGAAGTTATTCCGGGTGTGGATGACCTGGATGATCGTATTCCTGAGGGTGTTGCCCCACAGGCAGAGCAGTGAGGTTGGACTATTCTTGTTGGGCTAGGACAAGTAGGGTGTCGATGAGTTCCGGGTAGTCGATGCCGGTGCGCTGCCACATTTGTGGGTACATCGAGATCGGGGTGAATCCGGGCATCGTGTTAATTTCGTTGATGATTAACTCGTTGTCATGGGTGTAGAAAAAGTCTACGCGGGATAACCCCGATGCATCCACGGCTTGGAATGCGGTGACGGCTTGGGAGCGGACAAGCTCGGTGACGTCGTCGTCGAGTTCTGCCGGGCAGGACAGTTCAGCGCTGTGCTCAGATTGGTATTTTGAGGCGAAGTCGTAGAACTGGACGTCTTGATCGTCGTCGGTCACCACGATTTCGCCCGGATAGGATGCTTTGGGTGTGGCACCGTTGAGGCCATCGAGTACACCGCATTCAATTTCACGACCCAGGATGCCTTGTTCAACGACGACCTTGGTGTCGTATTGGCGGGCGTGTTCGATGGCTTGTTCTAATTCGGAGAGCATGGTGATGCGGGTGATGCCCAGCGAGGAGCCACCGCGTGCGGGTTTGACAAATAATGGCAGCTCGAGTTTGGCGATGTCTTGTAACACCGCGCTACGGTTTGCGTGCCAGTCGGCATTGGTCACGGTAACCCAGGGGCCGACACGCAGACCGGCGTGGCGGAAGGCGATCTTCATGAAGTGTTTATCCATCCCCACAGCAGAAGCCAGCACCCCGGCGCCGACGTAGGGCAGGTTGAGCGTTTCAAATAGGCCCTGAACTGTGCCGTCTTCACCGTTGGGACCGTGTAGTAGTGGGAAGGCGACGTCGATATCGGCTATCACGTTGCCTTTGACGTCGATCAGCTGGGTTGCGGAGTTGACCGAGCGCAGTGCCACCGGTGTGTCGGTGGCGGGGACTTCGGGTAGCTCGTCGGACAGCGCGGTGGTGTGTGTGGTTTCCACCGGGTGTTCGTTGATCAGTGTTGCCACCGACCAGTCGGCGTCATCAGGTTGGTGTGTACCGGCTAATACCCAGTCGCCATGGTGGTTGATGCCCACCGGAATGGGATGGTAGTGGTTGCGGTCCAGCGCGTTGAGAACACCCACGGCGGTCACAATGGACACGGGGTGTTCTGGGGATTGACCGCCAAAGAGAATAAGAACATTTTTGGTCACAGTCGTGCCTCCGGTTTCAGATCACGGCCGAGCAGCAGCTGGGCGATGTCGGTGATTTCGATGGTGCCGTTGACTACGGCGTTGACGGCTTCAGAGATTGGCATTTCGATACCGACCGAGTGTGCCAGCGCCACGACGGCGCTGACGGATTTAATACCTTCTGCGGTCTGGCGCATTTGGGCTACGACTTCATCGGTGGTGTGGCCTTGTCCGTAGAGCTTGCCTGCGGTGCGGTTGCGCGACAGCGGGGAGGCACAGGTGGCCACGAGGTCCCCCAGCCCGGCTAATCCAGCAAGGGTATCGGGGTGGGCGCCGAGTGCGGATGCCAGTCGGGTGGTTTCGGTCAGTCCGCGGGTAATGATCGAGGCTTTGGAATTATCACCAAAACCTTGTCCATCGGTAAGACCAACGGCCAGGGCGATAATGTTTTTGACGACGCCGCCGATTTCTACACCCACGACATCGGTGTTGCGATACGGGCGGAAGTAGGAGGAGGCGGTCATGGCCGCAACCCATTCGGCGGTTGGCTCGTATTCACAAGCCACTACGGTGGCGGTGGGTTCTTGGCGTGCGATTTCTTTGGCCAGGTTTGGGCCTGAGACGACCACGAATTGTTCGGGCGGCAGGTTGAGCTCTTCGGCAAAGACTTTGGACATCGTCGCCTGGGTGGAACGTTCTAAGCCTTTGATCAGTGAGACCAGGATGGCGTCGGAGTCGATGTGTTCAGCGACGTCGGCGATTGTCTGGCGAGCCTGTTGTGCTGGGACGGCTACGACAACCAGCTCGGCCCCGGTGACGGCCGCTACGGCGTCACCGGTTGCGGTGATGGATCCGGGGAGTTGAAGGTCGTCGAGGTATTCACTGTTGAGGTGGTTGGTGTTGATGTCTTCGACGATTTCTTGGCGGCGTGCCCATAAGCGAATATCGATGGCTTCGTCGCGTTCGGTTGCGGCGTCGGCTAAAACTTTGGCAAATGTCGTCCCCCACGACCCAGCACCAAGGATTGCCACAGTTACGTCATCGGTGGTCATCGGGACTCCTTAGCGTTTTTGTGCCGGGTTGTAGCGGGTGTCTGGTGGGGTTCCGCCGCGCAGCGGGGCCATCAGGTCGGTGATTTCTCCCATAACCTGTTCGGTGGCTGCGGCCAGATCCTTGGTTGTGGCATGCTCCATGGTACGCAACCAGTCAAGGTCGGATTCCGTGCCTACCCGGATGGCGGAGGTGTGCCGCGGGAAGACTTTGGGAAGCTTCGCCCCTTTGGGGAGGGTCTCGTGGACACCCCATTGTCCGACCGGGATCACCGGTGCGCCAGTGGACAGTGCCAGACGGATCATACCGAGCCTACCAACCATGGGCCACATATCCGGGTCTTTGGTGGTCGTGCCTTCCGGATAGATAATAATCACGCCGTGTTCGGCCAGCACTTCTTCGGCCATTTTCAACGAATCAATGCTGCGTCCGGCACGATCCACCGGGATCTGTTGCATCCAGGTGAGCGCTTTGCCGATCACCGGGGCCTCAAAGAGTTCCTTTTTAGCCAAGAAGTGCGGGATGCGCCCCGACGAGTACACCATGTGTGCCACATAGAGCGGGTCGAGATGTGAGATGTGGTTTGCTGCCAGGATCATGCCGCTTTCGGGCAGGTTTTCTTGGCCCTGCCAGTCGCGCCGCATCAGCATTATGTTCATGGGCAGCACGATAGATGCCGCGGTTGCGTAGACGGCACGCTGCCCCAGAGAGTAGGACACTGAGAGAGGTCTCCAGGAGTTATTTAACTTTGATAGGGATTTCGATATCTGCGCCGAGGCCTTCGAGTTTTTCGAAGAACTTCTCGTATCCGCGATTGATGACGTCAATACCGGTGGCGCGTGAGGTTCCCTTGGCAGCCAGTGCTGCCAGAACGTGGGAGAACCCACCTCGCAAATCAGGAATGGTGAAGTCGGTTCCGGTCAGTTCTGCTGGACCGGAGATCACAGCTGAGTGCAAGAAGTTACGCTGGCCGAAACGGCACGGCACCGACCCCAGGCATTCGCGGTGCAATTGGATAGAGGCGCCCATGCGAATCAGCGCGTCGGTGAAACCAAAGCGGTTTTCGTACACGGTCTCGTGCACGATGGACACGCCTTCGGCCTGGGTGAGCGCCACGACCAATGGTTGTTGCCAGTCGGTCATAAACCCTGGGTGCACATCGGTTTCTAGCACGAGCGGGTTGAGGTCTGCTCCCCCACGCCAGAATCGGATGCCACCATCGGATACTTCAAATTCCCCACCGATTTTGCGGTAGACGTTCAAAAACGCGGTCAGATCACGCTGAGTTGCTCCTTCAACGTAGATATCGCCGTTAGTGACCAGGGCCGCGGTGGCCCATGACGCGGTTTCGTTGCGGTCGTTGAGCGCGGTGTGGTTATAGCCTCCCAGTTCTGGAACGCCTTCAATACGGATGGTCCGGTCTGTCTGAACGGTGATGATCGCACCCATTTTTTGCAGCACGTGGATCAGATCATGGATCTCTGGTTCCACGGCGGCGCCTTTGAGCTCAGTGATACCATCAGCTTTCACTGCCGTCAGCAGCACTTGTTCGGTTGCTCCCACTGACGGGTAAGGCAACTCAAGTTTGGCGCCGGTCAGACGGTACGGGGCACGAATATAGGTTCCGCCGGGTTCTTTGGAGACTTCTGCACCAAATTGACGCAGGACATCCAGGTGGTAATCGATGGGACGGTCACCAATTTTGCACCCCCCGAGGTCGGGAATAAATGCGCCACCAATGGTGTGCATTAGCGGACCACAAAAGAGAATCGGGATGCGTGAGTCTCCGGCAAAAGCATCAATTTCCGCATTATTGGCGGTTTTGAGCCCGGATGGATCCATGTAAATCTCGCCGGCCTCTTGGTTGTGCTCAACAATGACCCCGTGTAACCGGAGCAACCCGGTCACGACTTCGACGTCCTTGATTTCTGGGACATTGCGGATCACCGATGGTTTGGAGCCAAGTAAGGCGGCGACCATCGCTTTGGGAACCAGGTTTTTGGCACCGCGCACGGCCACTGACCCCTTGAGAGGTTTTCCTCCGTGAATGGTCAACACGTTAGACATATATGCTTCTACCCTCCATACCTCGTAACACGAGGTTGCTCGCAAACCACCGGTGGTGCGCTCAAATTGTTGGCAACGCTCTACATTGTAAGCGACGAAGCCTAAACCTCTGAAAGTTTGGCCGGGAGCGTTTTGGGTTTGAAGCTTGGCCGGGTCTTTTCAAACTCGGTGATCTCTGCTTCGTTTCGCAGGGTCAGACCGATGTCGTCGAGTCCTTCCATCAGCCGCCAGCGGGTGTAGTCGTCAATCTGGAAACGGGTCGAAATTGATCCACATTCAATCAGTCGATTTTCCAGGTCCACCGTAATTTCAGCACCCGGATTATTTTCCAGTTCTTTCCAGATGACTTCGACATCTGCCTGGTCGACTTGGGCAGCCACCAAACCCTGTTTGCCGGAGTTGGAACGGAAAATATCACCGAAGCGAGCTGAGATAACCGCTTTGAAACCATAGTCGCGCAGCGCCCAGACCGCGTGCTCACGGGAAGACCCGGTACCAAAATCCGGGCCGGCAACTAACACAGTGCCCTGGGAGTACGGTTCTTTATTCAAAATGAAATCTTCATCGTTACGCCAGCGGGAGAACAACGCGTCGTCAAAACCGGTCTTGGTGATGCGTTTGAGGAAGTGTGCCGGGATGATCTGGTCGGTATCAACGTTGGATGCGCGAAGTGGAACGCCCACACCTGTGTGCGTTACGAATTTTTCCAATGACATAGAATTGTGCCTCTTTCGTATCGTGGGTGCAGGTTAGTTCGGTGCAACGATGTAGTCGGTGATGCCCAGGTCCGATGGGGACGACAGCGTACCGCGCACCGCGGTGGCAGCTGCGACCACCGGGGAGACTAGGTGGGTGCGACCACCTTTACCCTGGCGACCTTCGAAGTTGCGGTTCGAGGTCGAGGCGGCGCGTTCGCCTGGCTCCAGTTGGTCCGGGTTCATCCCCAAGCACATCGAGCAGCCCGCAAAACGCCAGTCTGCGCCAAATTCCTTGAAGATTTTATCCAGGCCTTCTTCTTCGGCCTGCAAACGGACCTGCATCGAACCGGGCACGACCATCATGCGAACGTTTTCGGCTTTTTCGCGGCCCTGAATGACAGCGGCTGCCATGCGTAAGTCTTCGATACGGGCATTAGTGCACGAACCCAAGAACACCGTATCGACGGTGATATCTTTCATCGGGGTACCGGCTTCCAAGCCCATGTATTCCAGTGCACGTTCTGCAGCAGTCTTATCCGATGGATCATCGAAATCTTCTGGTCCAGGTACCGTTTCTGACAGGAATACCCCCTGGCCAGGGTTGGTGCCCCAAGTAACGAATGGTTCCAGTTCATCGGCGTCGATGGTGATCTCCGCGTCGAATTGTGCACCATCATCGGTGCGCAGGGACTTCCAGTACTCTACGGCGTCGTCCCAGTCCTGACCTTGGGGCGAGTGTGGGCGACCCTTGAGGTATTCGAAGGTGGTTTCATCCGGTGCGATCATGCCGGCGCGCGCACCTGCTTCGATGGACATGTTACAGATCGTCATGCGCGCTTCCATCGACAGCGCTTCGATAGCCTCGCCGCGGTATTCCAGCACGTACCCCTGACCACCACCGGTACCGATCTTGGCGATCACAGCCAAGATAATGTCCTTGGAGGAAACTCCTGGTTTCAGCGTACCGGTGACATTGATGGCCATGGTTTTAAATGGCATCATCGGCAGCGTTTGGGTGGCTAACACGTGTTCTACTTCTGAGGTGCCAATGCCAAAGGCCAGTGCACCGAAGGCCCCGTGAGTGGAGGTATGCGAGTCTCCACATACAACGGTGGTCCCTGGTTGGGTCAACCCGAGCTGTGGACCAACAACGTGCACGATGCCCTGTTCTGCGTCACCCAGCGAATGCAAGCGAATGCCAAATTCTTCGGCATTGGTTCGCAGTGCGTCAACCTGTTTGCGTGAGGTTGGTTCGGCGATCATCTCGTTGATGTTCATGGTTGGGACGTTGTGGTCTTCAACGCCAATGGTTAGATCGGGGCGGCGCACGGGGCGGCCAGCCAAACGCAGACCTTCAAAGGCCTGCGGGGAAGTTACCTCATGCACCATGTGTAGGTCGATGTAGAGCAGGTCAGGGGTCTGGACGTCGCCCTGTTTTTCTCCTTCAACGACAATGTGGTCTGCCCACACTTTTTCTGCCAAAGTTCGTGGCGTACTCATGGAGGTGTTCCTACTTTCTTCCGATCAAAAAGTCCTCGTGCTGTTAATCTCGCACTTGAAGGAATAATTTGCCAAGGAGACGTCAAGTGTGTCTCAATAGATGAGACGACGATATCATAGTTTGAACTATTTGGCAGATTGGCTGAGGTGCCGGCATGGACAATCCATCAGGTGTTGGAGTGATTGATCGCTCGATAAAAATTCTCACGCGGCTCGAGGAAGGACCCGCCACGCTGTTGGAATTAGTGGAGGCGACCGGTATTGCCCGGCCCACGGTGCACCGGCTGGCTGCCGCACTGATTCATCACCGCATTGTCGCCCGGGATGAAATGTCACGCTATGTCTTAGGCAAACGCCTCAGTGAGCTCGCCACCGCCGCTGGCACAGATCGTTTGACAACCCTGGCCGAGCCAGTGTTGAACTGGTTGCGAGAAACCACCGGAGAGTCCGCTCAGATCTTCCGCGCCTACGGCCAAAGCCGCGTCTGTGTGGCCTCGGTTGAACGGCCCATCGGCCTGCGTGACTCGATCCCGGTGGGAACCGAGTTTTCGATGAAGGCAGGCTCGGCTGCTCAGGTGTTGCTCGCCTGGCAGGATCACCTCTCACTGGCCGGTGGCCTCCAAGAGGCGGCATTTTCTTCTGCGACCCTGGCTTCGGTGCGTCGTCGCGGCTGGGCGCAATCGGTCGGCGAGCGCGAAGCCGGGGTGGCTTCCGTGTCTGCTCCGGTGCGCAATGGGCAGGGCCCGGTCATTGCTGCGATCTCAATTTCTGGACCGGTGGAACGTCTCACCCGCAATCCTGGCCGCTACCACGGCTCCACAGTCGTCACTGCAGCCAATCGGCTGAGCAAGATCATCGAGTACGAGGGCTAGAAGTGATCCCAGCCGGTGATCTCAGGGCGCTGTTGGGGTTCATTAGTCAATTGGCCAATGATCTCCCATCCTGCTGGCAGGTCACGTTCGGGATTCAGCACAGCTAAGAGTCCGTAATCCTCTCCCCCGGTAAGCACCCATTGGGTCGCATCGGCGTCATAGCGATCGGCTATTGATTGCACCCGTGCGGATTTGTGTGCCACCCAGTCTGGATCGATGTGGGCATACAGGTTATTGGCTGTTGCTAGCCGGTCGGCGTCAGTATAAATGCTGTCGGAGACGTCCATCATTGCCGAGACGATTCCAGCTACCTGTGGTCCTTGGTCTAGTGGCGGACGTGGGCGCAGGAAGAGGCGCAGCGCTTGGAGCTCATCGCGTCGCAGCTGGTTGCGGTCCCCCTGGGATGCGACCATAAATCCGGCGTGAGACATTCCCACATTGCCGGTATGAATCAGCTGAAAGCCTGCCAGATCCTCGGAGGCGGTTCGCAGCACCGGATCAGCCACAAGGTTGGCGGTTGCGGTGATCGCTGTGGCGAGCGTGTCGGCCCGGGTGAGATCTCCGCCCGAGATCACCGTCTGTGGTGCACCCAGCCAATGGCAGGCATTGGCAATTCCCCGGCCAAAATGGAACACCCACGCTGCAGGCGTGGTGGTTGGCATGGCTAAAGACACACTGACAGATGAAGTCACCGCACCCATGGCGTTCATATCAGAGAGGTTTTGTGCGGCAAGTTTCCAGCCGGTGGAATACCCATTGTCGGTAACGCCCGAGGGCCAGTCGCGTAAGAAATGATGGCCTTCGTTCATGGCGTCGGTGGCGATGACGAATTTGCCGCCGGGTGCGGGGATGACGGCGGCGTCGTCGCCTGGTCCGATCACGCCCTCACCGGTGGTGAGGCCCTGATAGCTGGTATGCAGTAGCTGTAGGATGCCGGCCTCGCCGAGTTCTCCGACGGTGGTGTGGTGCTCCGGTGATAAACGCATGTGTTCTAGGGTACTCAACCTTGTTGTGCAGGTAGTTGCTGGCACGCTGCGTCAAAGAACTCAATGGTGACACGTTAGATCCCACCTGCATCAGCCTGGATACGGTGACTGAGCTGGAGCGCTCGTCACTAGTGGATGTGGGACTGTGGCTGTTGCATGACCAGCCGGTGACCGGGCATGTTGAGAGTAGAAGTGGTGCGTTGCGTTAATCAGCTTCTCGCGACACCGGATGATCCTGGGGTTTGTCGCAACCATGAGCTAGATACCAAGCTCGTTCGTCGTGGATAACATATAAGCGGGATATCCTCGGACAGATACTGTAGGTATCGCAAGTACGGCGTGCGATACCTACTGTTGAGAAAGTTGTGAAATGCTTGTGCATCACACCTCCCCGAAGGTCGCACTCAGGCCCGTATTTTACCCCCTATATGTGGCAGCACGAAGCGCTTGTCTGGGAATACCTCGAGAATGTCCCGTGACGTCGATGCTTATACGGTTTGAGGATAACTTTACCTCTAGGGGCAGTGCGCACAACGAATGAGAATCAGCAGATACAAAAACGACATGCATCGCGATAATGCATGTCGTCTATATTGTGACCCCAACGGGATTCGAACCCGTGCTACCGCCGTGAGAGGGCGGCGTACTAGGCCGCTATACGATGGGGCCATGCCACCAGAGGCAGCAGGTAATTTCTTTTCAAAGAAATCGCTGGGGTACCAGGACTCGAACCTAGAATGACGGTACCAGAAACCGTTGTGTTGCCAATTACACCATACCCCATTGGCTTCGCTGCGGCGTGCGCAACGAGAGACAACTTTACCCTAAATTTCCCTGTTGTCAAAACACAGGGAGGGAATGTGCAGAACATCACTGAGCGACGCCACTTTATACACTCGTTCCGGATTTGTCCGCGTATTATCGCGGTCGACCAGTAGTGAAATGAGTCCGGCATTCCGGGCTCCCAGACCGTCGTTGATAACGTCGTCGCCGATCATCAACGTGTTTTGTGGGTCGGTGCCCAGCTGCCGAGCACCTTCTAGAAACATCGACGCGTGCGGCTTGGGTTTACCAGTCACATCTGTCCCGATCACCAGGTCGAAGGGTAGTCCAGCTTGTTCGAGTTTGTGTGCCTGATAGTCCGTGACGTTATTGGTGGCGGCACCGTAAGCAATCCCACGATCCGTCAGGCTCTCTAATAGCGGTGGAACGTCGTCAAAGGGCTTCCAGTGTTGTGAGACGATGTCCTCGTAGCCCACGATCCAGAGTTCTTCGTCCGGTTCACCGTCAAGTTGCAGGATCTCCATCGCGTCGACGACGCGAGCCATGCGTTGCTCGCCGAAACTCAACTTCCCGTTGATATAGGAGTTGTAGTAGTCCTTTGGGTCATGGACAAAGGCTTCCGCGGCCACAGCCATGGCAGGATGTGACGACACCCGGTCACCGAACTGGGTGGTCAGCTGTTGCCGGAAGGCAATGTGCTGTGCTCCGGTCAGGTTGACCAGGGTGTCATCGACATCGAATAAAACTGATTGGACTAAGATTGTGTTGCCTTAAATTGACTGATGCGTTCTATGGCTTTTTCGCGTCCCAGGATAACCAGTGATTCGAATAATGGCGGGGACACCCGACGTCCGGAGACGGCGGTACGGACCGGTCCAAAGGCATGGCGTGGTTTCAATTCCAGCTCATCGATCAGTGCGCTACGCAGGGCGCTTTCGATGGATTCCAGATCCCAGGTTTCCAGATCGGCCAGTACGTTCTCGGCAGCAGTGAGGACCTCCACCAGGTTTTGTGGCATACCCTTCATAGCGCCCTGTTCGATTTCCACGGTATCGGTGAACAGGAAGGCTAGCATGTCTGCGGCTTCGCCCAGCAGGTGGACGCGTTCTTGAACAAGTGGTGCGGCCTGGGTGAGGATCTCGTGTTCCCGCTCGGTGAGCTGCTCGCCGACCAGGTCACGGTCTTGCAGGTATGGGATGAGACGATCCCGGAAGTCCTGGGCTTCCAGCTTGCGGATGTGGGTACCGTTGATCGCGATGGCCTTTTTCTCATCAAAACGCGCCGGATTGGCCAGCACGTTGTGAATGTCGAAGTGTGCCACGAACTCATCCGGCGTGAAGATATCTTCGTCGGCCGACAGCGACCAGCCCAGCAGGGCCAAGTAGTTCAGTAGGCCTTCACGAATGAAGCCATTTTCGCGGTGGTGAAAGAGACTGGATTGTGGGTCGCGCTTGGAAAGTTTCTTATTGCCCTGCCCCATCACATAGGGCAGGTGACCAAATTCTGGCTGGTACTTGGCGACACCGATCGCATACAGCGCGCCGTACAGGGCGATCTGACGTGGGGTCGAGGACAAGAGGTCTTCACCACGCAGCACGTGGGTGACTCCCATCAGTGCGTCGTCCACTGGGTTGACCAGGGTGTATAGCGGGGAGCCGTCGGCACGGACCACAACGAAGTCGGCAACCGAACCAGCGCTGAAGGTGATGGGGCCACGCACCGTGTCGTTAAAGGAGAGGTCGTGGTCTGGCATACGCAGACGCCAGACGGGCTGGCGACCTTCGGCTTCAAAGGCTGCGATTTGTTCTTCGGTCAGGTGACGGTCGTAGCCGTCGTAGCCGAGTTTTATGTCGCGTCCGGCGGCTTTGTGGCGTGCTTCGGTTTCTTCTGCGGTGGTGAACGACGGGTAGATGAATCCGCCGTCTTTAAGTTTTTGGATGACGTCCTGGTAGATCTCACCGCGTTGGGACTGGCGGTATGGTTCGTGTGGTCCGCCGACTTCGACCCCTTCGTCCCAGGTGATGCCCATCCAGTCCATGGCATCGAGGAGTTGCTGGTAGGACTCTTCGGAGTCTCGTTTGGCGTCGGTGTCTTCAACACGGAAGATCATTTTGCCGCCGGTGTGGCGGGCCCAGCCCCAGTTGAATAGGGCGGTACGGATCAGTCCAACGTGCGGAGTGCCGGTTGGTGAGGGCGCAAAGCGCACCCGCACCTCGGCATCGGCTGGGACAGCTGGAATATCGTCAGGATTACGAAGCTCGCTCATGATTGCCAAGTGTAGCGCGCCTTGTTCTCCACCTGTGTCCGCGTGACCGTGTTTCTAGCGGTTAGCCAACCGTGGGACGGCGCACAGTAGTTGATAGTGTGCCAATGTCTTGGATTTCACATTCCACGGTTTGTCCGTCGTAGATGGTGCCCACACCGGCAGGGGTGCCGGTTAGGATGACGTCGCCGGGGAGCAGGGTGAAGGCCTCGGAGATGTACGACACCAGGGTGCGCACATCAAAGATCATGTCCTGGGTGTTGCCATTCTGGCGCAGCTCGCCGTCAACCCAGGAGCGGATTTGCACATTATCAGGGTCCAGTTCGGTTTCGATCCACGGGCCTAACGGGCACGATCCGTCGAAACCTTTGGCGCGCGCCCACTGGTCCTCGACGCGCTGAACGTCGCGTGCTGTGAGATCATTGCCTACGGTGTAGCCAAAGATGACTTCATCTACCCGGTCAATTGGCACATCTTTGGCAATACGGCCAATGATAACGGCCAGTTCTGCCTCGTAGGAGACTTCTTCAGTCCAATCGGGCAGCATGACTGGTTCGTCCGTGCCCACCACGGAGGTATTGGGTTTGAAGAACAGCAGTGGTGAGGTGGGTACCTCGTTGCCGAGTTCCTCGGCGTGGGCCTGCCAGTTACGGCCTACACCAACCACTTTGGAGCGCGGCAGGATCGGGGTCACCAGGCGCACGTCGTCGAATTTCAGGGTCTGTGTTGTGGGCACAATGCCGGCATACATTGGGTCATTGGCTAACACGGTGATCGTGTCATTTTCGACCACCCCGTAGTGGAAATCATCACGGTGAACAAAACGTGCAATGCGCAAGGTATCTTCTCCCCTATCTCAGCGTATGGCGACTTAGGCTAGGCGGTGCATCCAACCGTAAGTGTCTTTTTCGTGACCGGTCTGAATACCGACCAGTCGATTGCGCAGGGCGGTGGCAACCGGGAAGTCGGTGGATGGGGTGGTGTGAACTTCTTCGCGGTCAGCTACCTGGCCGATGGGGGTGATTACGGCAGCGGTACCGCAGGCAAAGACTTCTTGGATGTCGCCAGAGGCCACGCCGTCTTTCCATTCTTTGAAGGTGATGCTGCGTTCTTGGACGTCTAGGCCTTCGTCTTGACCCAGTTGCAGGATCGAATCGCGGGTAATGCCTTCCAGAATGGTTCCGGTCAGCTTCGGGGTGATAAGTTTATTGTCTTTGGTGACAAAGAAGACGTTCATGCCCCCGAGTTCTTCCAGTGAATCCTCAGGGCTGCGATCCAGGAAGATGACCTGGTCGTGGCCACGGGATGCGCCTTGGAGCTGGGCGGCCAGGGAGGCGGCGTAATTGCCACCGAATTTGGCGGCACCGGTTCCACCTTCACCGGCACGGGCAAAGTCGCGTGAGACCCAGATGCTGACTGGTTTTAGTTCGCCACCAAAGTAGTTGCCTGCCGGTGAGGCAATCACGTGGAAGTTGAACTTGCGCGCCGGGCGGACACCGAGGAATTCCTCGGTGGCGATCATAAACGGACGTAAGTACAACGATTGGCCTTCACCGTTGGGCACCCATGCGCTGTCGCGAACCAGAAGCTCTTCTAGTGCTTTGACGAAGGCTTCTTCTGGTAGCTGCGGCATGGCCATACGGTGGGCCGATCGGTTCATGCGCGCTGCATTCTTATATGGGCGGAACGTCCAGACGGAGCCATCATCGTGGCGGTAGGCTTTGAGACCTTCAAAGATTTCCTGGGCGTAATGCAGCACGGCAGCCGCAGGGCTCAGCGACAGTGGACCGAATGGTTCAATACGAGCATTGGACCAGTTCCCGACCATGTTGAGGTATTCACCGGCCTCAAATGCTTTGTTTTGGCCTTCGACATCGGCGGTCCATTCAATGGTCACCATATGATCGGTGAAGTACTGCCCAAATCCTGGATCGGCTAGCACTTTCGCGCGGTCTGCCTCTGTCAGTGGATTCGGATTGGCTTGGTACTGAAATTCCATGATTGACCTTTCTGCCGGCCCTGCCGG
>NZ_DYXC01000052.1 GCF_020742345.1 Enteractinococcus helveticum
CCAAGTGTTGCTCCGCCACCGGGATAGGTGTTCCGGAAGACCCCGCCGGAGACATTACCGGCCGCGTAGAGTCCTTCGATTGGCTGTTGGTGACGGTCCACAACTTGCCCATCAAGGTTGGTGGCCAGACCACCGGAGGTCCCCAAGGTGCCCGCGTGCAATGGGACCGCATAATACGGCCCGGTTTCCAACGGTGCCAAACACGGGTTGGGCGTGACCGAGGCGTCTCCGAGGTGTCGGTCTTGTTCCGATGAGCCGCGGCCGAATTGGGTGTCCACGCCTTGGCGTGCGTCGTCGTTGAATTTTTCGACGGTGGCAAGAAGTTGCTCGGCATCGATCCCGGCCTGTTGGGCTAATGCTGGCAAACTCTCGGCCTGTAACATCCAGGCGGGTGCTTGACCCGGGGTGGAGCCGGCCACCGGGTACTTGGACATGAACGTGTGGTCGAAGACCAGCCAGGCCGGGTTATTCTGTGCCCTACCGGTGTGCGGGTCGATATTGGCAAAAACTCGCGCCGCGTCATGGTAGTTCAGGGCTTCATTGACGAAACGGTGTCCGGCGGTGTTGACCGTGATGGATCCGGGCAGGGTCATTTCTACGTTGCCCATCCGACCGGTGGGTTTGCCGTCATAGGTTTGGCCTGCCGCGTTAATAATGGGCACACCCCACAGGGCGTTCATATCGCGTAGGCTCGCACCGGCGGCCATGCCTAATTCCAGTCCGTCGCCTTCATTAGATGGCGCGCCGATGGGTGTGACGTCCAATGGCAGGAAGGTTTTGCGCAGCCGTTCGTTATAGTCAAAACCGCCTGAGGCAATGACGACGGCGGCGGCAGTGATGGTTTTTGTGTCGGCTACGGTCAGGTGCCACGTATCCGAGGTGTACTCCAGGTTGGTTACCGGTGCGTTCAGGGCAATGTGGACGTTGTTATCCAGGGCTGAAGCGGTGAGGGAACCGACCAGGGCCCCGCCCATGGTTCGTACCCCTTGGGCTGCGCGGTCTGTCAGCAGTTGTGGATCTGGTGCGCGTCCGTTGAGGTCGTCACGTTCGACCATGGTGAGCAGTGGAAAATAGGTTGGTTGGCGCAGGACTTCAGCAATTTCTGGGTAGTCATCAGCCCGGAAGGCCGCGTTATCGAGGCTGCGGCCACCGGCAGCGGCGCCTGGCCATTCCATGTGGTAGTCCGGGCGGGTTAGCGGCATGAGTTCAACGCGAGTGTGCTCATCCAGGAACTTGATGGCTTCACCACTGGTGCGCACATACCAGGCGATATCCTCGTGCGACATGATGTCACCGGCAGCTGCCGTCAGGTAGTCGATGCCGTCTTGTTCAGAATCTTGATAGCCTGCGGCCGCGCCCAGGTGATTGGCCGGTGCCCAGATGACTCCGCCACCGGCAGCCGAGGTGCCACCGAGTTTATCGGCTTTTTCAACCACGGCGACCCGTAAGCCGGCGTGTGCAGCGCGAACCGCTGCGGTCAGTCCGGAAGCACCGGAACCCATAACAACGACGTCATAGGTGTCTTCGAGTTGTTCGACACCGAAAAAGGGCGATGTATTCGACATCAGTTTTGCACCTCGGCAAGAATTTCGTCGGCTTGAGCAGTGTTGGCGGCCGGCATATTGATCACGATTTTGCCGACCTGTGCGCTGCGATCCCCCATGGTTTCGAAGGCATCATTGAGGTGTTCGAAGTCGAAGCTGTGGGTGATCAGAGCAT
The DNA here is from genome assembly GCF_020742345.1 of Enteractinococcus helveticum. Lineage (GTDB taxonomy): Bacteria > Actinomycetota > Actinomycetes > Actinomycetales > Micrococcaceae > Yaniella > Yaniella helvetica_A. Next base: position 1,720 of record NZ_DYXC01000052.1, read on the forward strand.
CGGCCAGATCCTGGCGCTTATGGAGAATCTCTAGGGCTTCGGGGATCAGGTTCAAGGAATTTCGGCTGCCCCGAATATCGAGTTCTTTGAACGGCACATCGCGCATCGACAGTGCGGCGTTGCCGGCCGAGATCCCCACTTGCACAATACGGGCGGTGGGGGCAGCCAACCGGACGGCGTTTTCTAGGCTGGCCGGCACACCGGTGGCTTCAATGATCAGCGTTGGACCGTCCATGAGGCACAGGTCGGCTAGTAGTTGTGCATCTGTGGCGCTGGGGAATGGGTCTGTTCCGGCGGTGATGGTTGCTACGGCACCGAATTGGCGGGCCAGGGTCATACGGTGTTCGTCTAAATCTGCTGCGATGACGTTGACGCCGCGTTCAGTCAAGAACAGGGTGGCGAGCAAACCGATGGGGCCGCATCCCAGCACGAGCGCAGTTTCTCCGTCAACCGGGGTGCCACGGTTGACGGCCTGCATGGCAATTGAGCCAGGTTCGCCCAGGGCGGCCAGGCGCATGGGCATGCCGTCGGGGAGCGGATGTAGTTTTTCGACGGGTAGTGAAATGAGTTCGGTCAGAGCTCCAGCCTCATAGACGCCTAAGCAGGAGATGGAATCGCAGACGTTATAGCGGCCGGCTCGGCATGGTCCGCAGGTGTCGCAGTAGACCATCGGGCTGGCTGCGACGGGGGTTCCTACTGCGAGGTCGGAGGCGGTTTCGTCGATCGCGTGGATGGTGCCGGAAAATTCATGGCCCTGGACTAGCGGGAGTTCGGTGACGTAGGTGTCGTCCCAGATCGTGTAGTCTGTCCCGCACAGTGCAACGTGATGTACACGGACCAAAGCGTGTCCCGGGGTCAGTTCGGGAACCGGTTGTTCTTTGAGCTCGACTGTTCGTCGGGCTACGGTATGCGCGCTGAGCATGAGTGTGCTGCTCCTAGGCTTGGGCGGGAATAAGTTTGTCTTTACCGAAAAAGACACCCCATTTGCGGATGCCACGTTCGGTGATCAGACCGTTTTTTGCAAATGGGTCATTATCCATCAAGGCCAGGGCGTCGGCTTCGTCTTCGCCGGTGATAATCAGCAGCGCACCTGCACCATCGTCGACGGGACCGGAGACCAGCAGTCGGCCGTTGTCAAAGCATTCCTGCAAAAATTCCACGTGAACGGGGCGGACTTCGTCACGCTTAGTAGCAGTGGAGTCATCATAGACGTAGTTGATGGCGTAGATATTCATGGGGGTCTCCTGATTCCAGTGAGTCTGTGATTCATGCTCGAATCCGCCGGAGTCGCCCGGGGCATTCGGCTCACCTGTCACTGTAGGTGACTGCCGAGACAGCTACACCTCATTGCCCATTGAATGGGCAATGAGGTGGTGACCAGGTTTTCTGAGTGGGTTTTATAACCGGAGGCTGGACCATTGTCGGGCTGAGTATCGTCGGTATTCAGATCCCATCAGTCGCGACAGCGAGCGCCCAGCCGCCGCCAAGACCGGCACGATGATGCGATGTTTATCAACATCGCGTCGCGTGACAACCGATAGGGCGCCAATGACTTTATTTTGGCGTCCTCGAACTGGCACAGAATAGCCGACGTTTTCTTCTACGAGCACCCCGGCAAGACGCGCGTAGCCACGTTCGCGGATCTGAGCAAAGCGTGCTCGGAGTCGAGCCGGGTCGGTTTCGGTTTGCGGCGTGCACTGCGGTATTTCACCGTTGAGGAACTCTTCTTGGACGTCCACTGGAGCAAAAGCCAGCATGGCCAGGCCGGGCGATGTCGAGTGCATATTGAGTCGGCCGGCGACCTCGGCGAGGTTTCGGTCTGGCCCGTGTTCATTCAACCGTTCCAGATATAGCACCGTGAAATCGTCAAAGGAGGGCACTGATAAGGACACATCTTCTTTGACGGCTTCTTCAATGCCTTCCAGTACTGGTCGACCACGTCGTCGGAATTCTTCCAAATCATTGGAGCGTGAAGCCAGTTCCCACATTCGAGGGCCGATACCGACCAGGCCGTTGTCGTCGCGGTCCAAAAATCCCACGTCACACAACTCGGCCACCAGCCGGTGGGTGGTGCTGTTGGGTATGCCGGTCTCTGTGGCAAGTGCGCTAATGGTGTATCGGGGCTTGCGTCGTTCGAATGCGCTGAGCAACTTGTTGATGCGCTCAACAACAGATTCTCCCGAACGTGAATTTGCCATCCCCTACTCCATTTCGCGATGCCACTGAGCCGGTATCACATGTTTATGGTTAGTCCACCAGGTGCAGTTGCAGACTGTCGCGCATCCGCTGACGGTTTGCCGGCAGTCCGGTTTGCAGTTCAAACGTATCGGCGGCCTGTTCCACGAGCATGGCGGTGCCTTCGACCGTCTGGCAGCCTAAATTGCGGGCGTGTGCCAACAGCTGAGTTTCCACCGGGCGGTAGATCACGTCGGCTACCCATTGGCTTCCGGTGAGCAAGTCCAGATCAAATGGCGCCCCGGGCAGGTGTTCCATACCGATGGGCGTCGCATTGATCACCGCATCAGCCGCTGGCACCCACTGGGATGCCATATCTGGTCCCCCGGTGTGCAGTTGCACGCCAGCATCTAAGGTGGGGCCCAGACGGTCCTTGAGTTGTACGCGTTGGGTTTCTTGTGGGTCGATCACGTACAGCTGTTGGACGCCGTAGTCTAATAGTGCACTGGCCACAGCGGCCCCTGCACCGCCGGCTCCAAACAGCACCGCGGTATTACGCGGTGTGTCCTGTGGGAGTCGGGTGTGGAGTCCGCCTAGGAATCCGCTGTGGTCGGTATTGTGACCCGCCCAGCCGTCGTCGGTACGGATGATGTTATTGACCGCGCCGAGGACTCGAGCGGCATCGGTGACCGAATCCAAATACGGGATGACATGTTGTTTATGCGGGTGGGTGACGTTGAAACCGGTGAATCCTGCTGCAGCGTGCTCTTGGATGATCTGGCCGAGGTGTTGGGCGGCGTCTCGTTGGCCTTCCAGGTCAATGAGTTCGTACCGGAAATCTTCCAACCCATGGGCCTGTGCTTCGGCGGTGTGCAGCATGGGCGACAGTGATGTGCCGATGTGTTCACCGATGAGCCCAATGTGGTAGTGCGGTGAACTCATTTGGCATCAGCTACTTTATGACGAGGTTTGCCCAGTTCTGAGGTTGGTGTCCGGTAGGTTTCTGGTCCGGTGGCAAATGCGACGGCCGAGCCGATCGCAAAGATGGCACACATGATCGCAACTGGCATCCAGTTGGCGACGTCACCACCGGTGAGCATGGTTCCGATGGCCGGGGTGAAACCGGAGACCAGCAGGCCGAGCATCAAACCGATGGCCATGCCCGAGTAGCGGACTTTGGCTGGGAATTGTTCTGGGAAGGCCGCGAAGTAGATGCCGTTGGATGCCGCATAGAAGCCACCCATCATCAGAATGGAGGAGATGAAGATCAGGGTTACGTTGCCGGTGCTGATGGCCCCCAGGAATACGAACATCATCAGACCGGAGCCGATGGCGCCGCCGATGAATACTGGCTTGCGGCCGATCTTATCGGCTAACAGGGCAAAGAGCGGTTGGGTCAGGACGGCTGCGAAGTTGGATGCAGCAATTGCTGCCAGCATGGTGGTGCGGTCGACGCCGGAGTGTTCGACGGCGAAGGATAGGCCGAAGACGTTGACCATGGTGTTGATCATCGCAAAGGTTGATGAGAACATCACGCGCAGCAGGGCTGGCAGGTGGTCACGGAATAGTACGACCAGTGGAACCTGTGCTTCTTGTTCTTCCTCGATGACTTCTTCAAAGGCCTCTGGTTCTTCGAGGTTGCGGCGCATCCAGACGGCGAACACGGTCAGGATAACGCTGATCAAAAACGGTACGCGCCAACCCCAGCTGTAGAGCTGTTCATCGGGCAATAAGGCAACCGGGATAAAGACCAGGGTTGCCAGAACAATTCCGAGCATGATGCCGGAAGCGGTAAAGCTGGCGAAAAACGAACGGCGGTATTCTGGGGCGTGCTCAATGGACAGCGAGGCAGCACCTGGCGATTCGCCACCGGCTGATAGACCCTGGCACAGGCGCAACAAGACCAGCAGGACGGGTGCCAGGACGCCGATTTGTTCATAGGTTGGCAGGACGCCGATCAGAAAAGTCGCCACACCCATCAGCAACAGCACAGCCATCAGCGTTTTCTTGCGACCAAAGCGGTCACCCAGGTGGCCCCACATGACTGCCCCCAGTGGGCGAGCAACATATGCCACACCCAGCGTTGAAATGGACAGCAGTAGTGCGTTGACGCCATCGCCGGGGAAGAAAATATGCGAGAACACGAGTGCAGCGGCAGAACCGTAGATGAAGAAGTCGTAGTATTCCAGAGCGCTGCCCAAGAATCCCGAAAATGCTGCGCGCTTAGCTTGCGGCGTCACCGTCGTGGCATTCCGAACGCGCGAATCTACCCCGCCTGATGGCTCATTATTTGCTACCTGCGATGCTTTGGTATGTGTAGTCAACTGAGTGGTCCTTTCCAGCTCCTTAGTGGAGATCACCATCCAGTGTGACTGGTCGCACTGAGTTTGTCCACGACTAGATTAGTCAAAGATTATGTACAAAAAACACATAATCTAGAGTCCTTCAGCCAACACGTCTTCGACCAGCTCTAAAAAGGCCTCTCGAGCTGCAGAGCCGCGTTGTTTTGACCAGGCCAGGCCATGATTCATATACACCGGTTCACCTGCTAACGGCACAAATACCGTCCCGGGTGGCACCACTGGCCGCACGCCCTCTGGCAAATACGCCACCCCAACTCCGGCGGCCACCAGCATCATGGACATGTACGGGTCCGTGATTTGTTGGGAGACGATCGGGTGGAATCCGGCTTCTGTGCAGGCTCGTATGGTGTCTTCATAAAGCATCGAGCCCGCTCCGATGGGTGGGGTGATGAAACGGTCTTGAGCAAACATTGATAGCTCAACATGATCCTGGTCGGCCAAGGGGTGCCCCGTGGGCACGACCATGCCGAACCGTTCTCGAAGCAGCAACCGGGTTTCGGTTCGGGTCGAATCAGTTGGCAACCCAACAAATGCCAAATCCAAGGTACCGGCCTCTAATTGTGCCACCGCGTCTCGGGTCATCACTCGCCCGACCAGCGACAACTCAATTTGGGGATAGGTATCACGCACTGCACGGGTAAAGCGGGGCAAAGTGCGCCGGTTAAGCACACCGGTAAAACCCAAAATGAGTTTGCCGTAGACCACACCGTCGGGAACTTTGACGGATTGCTGTGCCAGTTCGATCTCCTCAAGCACCGCCCTGGCATGCGGGAGAAACGCATGACCGGCTGGGGTGAGATCCACTGAGCGGGTACTGCGGATAAATAACTCTGTGTCTAAGGAGCGCTCCAGTTTGCGAATCACTTGGCTCAGGGGCGATTGTGCCATGCGCAGGCGGATGGCGGCATTACCGAAATGTAACTCTTCAGCAACCGCAATAAATGCTTCCAACCAGCGAACTTCCATGCCGCTACCGCACCCCCTTTGCGAGCATCTCGTCGAGCTTAGTACGTTGCTCGCCCACCAGACAGGTCATAGACCGCACCGGTGGAAAAGCTGCAACGATTCGATGCCAACCATGCCACGAGTTCTGCGGCTTCACCAGGCTGTCCAGGACGGCCCATCGGAATGCGGTTCATCAGACGCTGATGGGTTCGCGGGTCCATGTGTTGATTCAACGGCGTGGCAATGATGCCCGGTGCCACCGCGTTGACCAGCACACCGTCTTGGGCAACTTCTTTGCCCAAAGATTTTGTCAACCCGATCACAGCTGCTTTGGAAGCAGAATAGGCTGCTTGGAAGGCGTTTCCTTCCTTGCCGGCAATGCTGGCCAAATTGACAATGCGCCCCCATCCTGTGGCCACCATATCGGGGAGGAAATGCTTACACATCAAAAAGACCCCGTCACTGTTGACTCTAAAGGTCTGCTGCCACTGGTGGTAATCGGTGTCTGCCAGTGCAGATTCTGGCCCTTGAACGCCTGCGGAGTTGATGAGAATATTGACGGTTTTGCCGTCCTGTCGCAGGCGGGCGTGCAGGTTGCGCACCTGTTGCTCATCGGTGATATCGCATTGTTCATCAGCGCCGGGAGTCACATCCACGGTGCACACCTGCACCCCGCGGTGCCGCAGGAGCTGGGCACACGCAGCACCCAGGCCCCCGCCACCACCGGTAATCAGGGCAAGGGCATCACCAGGATATTCGCCTTCGTCACCTGCTTGGTTGCTGTCCGGGCGGCGCTGACTCATTTTTCGGACCCGACTTCACGCACGCTGGTGACCTCGTACTCGGTGGCGTCCGCCAAGTCGCGGCCCGCAATATACCCAAAGGTCAGTGCCGGCCCAATGTTGACCCCACCAGAAGGGTATTTGCCGCGCATAATCGACACCATGTCATTGCCTGCGGCGTATAAGCCCCGGATTGGTTGCCCACTGCGATTCAGCACACGAGCCTTGGTATCGGCCGCGATTCCGGCAAAGGTGCCAAAGGAGCCAGGGCGGACGTGGACGGCGTAAAACGGGCCTTTTTCGATCGGTGCAAGGCTCGGATTCGGGGTAACCGCCTGGTCTCCACCGTACCGGTTAAACGCCGTCTCACCGCGCTGGAATTCTGGGTCCTCCCCGCGCCGGGCGTTGGCATTAAATTCTTGCACCGTGGCGACCAGCTGCACCGGATCAATACCCGTTTTGCGGGCTAGCTCCTCAAGAGTATCGGCCTTGATGAGATACCCGCTGCGGATATACGGCAACAGCGGCACCGGAATAGGTTTGGCAAAACCCAACGGATATTTGCGCACAAATGTTGAGTCGGCAATCTGCCAGGACTCCACGGCTTCGCCTTCGGGTGTGGCCTGCATCAGACCGTCCACATAGTCAAAGTACCCGTTGGCCTCATTGACGAAACGTTTGCCATCTTTGCGCACGCCGATCGAACCCGGTTTGGCCCGATCCATGATGTGCGGGAACACGCCGGTGTTCCCGTTGGGGTATGGCACCAGGGAGACCGGGCACCAGGCTGCAGCCGAATACACTTCGGTATCCAGGTACCCGCCCACGGCTTCGGCCAGATCGGCACCTGAACCGTCTGCTTCATCCGGGGCCAGGGTCCAGTGCTCATTACCCGTTGGAGTGTGCCGGAAATATTGACGACGACGCTCCACATCCGCGGGGAATCCACCGGTTGCCAGCACGACTCCGCGCTGGGTGCGGATGATCCGGCCACCCTCTGTGGTGCCCACTACCGCGCCGACTACGGCGTCATCGTGATCAACAATCAGGTGCTGCACCTCGGTTTTGACCCGGATATCCACTCCGAGGTCCTCGGCCGATTGAATCAGCCGCCCCATTAACGCCGTACCGTTCACCAGGTGCATACTGCGGCGGTGTGTTGCCATATCCCAGACGTGTGGGATGACCCGGGATGCCGAGTGCACCCACCCTTTGAGCGAAAATTGGGATGCCGACAGGATCTTTTGCAAATCTGGACCGGCCATAATCCCCATGCCCAAAAAGGACGTGGGATAGTACTGGTTATTGAGCTTGGCCAACGCCGTCTTGGATAATTTCCGGGCGTTGATCGGTTTGGGCCCCACCGACCGGTTGCCAGTACCGGCACCCGGCAGATGACCGTAAATGTCATTGATTTTGGCGCCGGTTACAAATTGCAGGGCGGTTTTGTAGTGAAAGAAATCCACCATGTGCGGCACAGCCTCAAGGAATGCGTCGATCATCTCGGAGGCCTGATCGGTGTACAGCTCGCCTAGTACGCCACGCAAATAGGTCCGAAATTCTTCGACGTCCTCATCGACTCCTTCGGCCTTTGCCAGCGAGGTGCCCGGGGTCCAGGCCCAACCGCCGGAGCGCGAGGTGGCCCCACCACAAGCTGCCGATTGCTCCGCTAAGATCACGTCCAGACCGTGATAAGCGGCAGTTGTGGCGGCCGCAAAGCCACCGGCTCCACCACCCACCACGAGCACATCTGCATGATCAGTGGGCAGGTGGTCTGGCAGGTCATCCACGCGATAAATACCAGGTGTTGATTGCGTCAAGAGGTTTTGCCTTCCTAAAAATTAGTGGCCGTACTCGTCGGCATCAAGCCGGGCACGGGAGCCGTTATCGAGCGCATTAATCGCAGCGATTTCAGCATCGGTCAGTTCAAAATCAAATACGTCGAGATTTTCTCGTTGTCTGCCAGCATTCGATGACCGAGGGACCGGGATGCGGCCTTGTTGGACGTGCCAGCGTAACACGATCTGGTGCTCGGATTTTCCATAGCGTTCAGCAGCATCACGAAGCACCGGGAAATCCGACAGGGTTAGGTCCCGGCCAGTTGGTGAGTATGCTCCAACGACGACGCCGTGGGCAGCATTGGCCGCGACATAGTCCGGCTGGCCGGCCAGCGGGTCAATCTGAATCTGGTTGAGCGGAATATCCAGTCCGGCATCCACCACGTTCTGGAGGTGCTCAGGTTTGAAATTGGAAACACCCCAGGCACGAATCAATCCAGTATCGACCAGCTCGGCAAGCGAGGCACAGGTTTCTACGTACTTGCCAAGTTGGGGATTGGGCCAGTGGATGAGCATCAAATCGATGTAATCCAGTCCGGTTTCGCGCAAGCTGTGCTCTATTCCGGCCCGCACATTGGCAACATCTCCGAAATATCGGTTGATGAGTTTTGTGGTGATAAACAGTTCATCACGCGGTACTGAAGCAGCGCGGATGGCGAGCCCTACGGCGTCTTCGTTACCATATTTTTGTGCCGTGTCGATATGCCGGTAACCATTGTCGATGGCAGTAGTCACCATGTCGGTGGATTCTTGGCCGGTCAACGGCCAGGTGCCCAAACCAATCTGTGGGATCTGTACTTCAGACACCCCGGTCCCGTTCAGGGGCAAGCTTGTAACGCTCATCGTCACGTCATACTCCTTTCGGCTCGGTCGGTATTGAGTCCATGCTGTCCAGCAGTGCCCGGGTCGTGGCGTAGAGCCGGTTTGCCCATTCCTGAGGACTCAGAGCACTTTGTAGCGCACTATTTGGCACCTCAACCGAGATGGGCAATACGTCTTGGGTCGCACCACGGCCAGCATCTATGGCAGCGATCATGGCCGCTAAGTCTTGGCCACCTTCGCCCGCTGGGAAACGTCCGCTACGGGATTCTTCAACCAGTGCTTCTCGGCTGACCGGGCGTTCGGCTGTAGCATCGCATAACTGAATCATGGGCACCTGTGGAGCCGCGGCACGCAGATCCTCAAGCGTGGCCCCAAACCGTGCCGCATGCAGAGTATCCACCAGAACAGTAACGCCGGTTTGTTCGGCGATCTGTGCAGCCTGCGGGTAGCTATTCACCGCCTGATAGCTGATGGCTTCCAGCGCTGGCGTAACGCCATAGGCTTTGCCGTCTACGGTCATCTGGCTCAGGTTGTCGATGACTCGGGACGAGTCCGTATCGGCCACCGCAACGGTCATGGATGATGCACCTAAGGCTTGGGCTGCTTCGAACATTTGCAACCAGGCGTCACGCTGGTCGCTACCATCGAGCAGCAAGAACTCAGTGTCTTTGACTGTCAATCCGGTATCGGCCAGCCGAGCCAGAGTTTCTGTCAGCATTGCAGAACCGGGCTGCACGTTGAATGGGGTTTCTTGCGCGGTCACCGGGCGTACTCGGATGCCCACAAAATCAAACCCGGCCTCAGCAGCCAGTTCCACCAGCTTGGGTGGTTCAGTGGTCAATGAGGATAATTGAGCAAGCCCCAACGGGCGGGTTCGTTGAGTTGTCATGAGCAGAGCTTCACCGGCTTTCCAGTTTCGGATGATTCATAGACCGCTAATAAAGTGCGCAGCGCTTTTGTAGCTTCTTCCCCTGTCACGGCCGGCTCGGTGCCAGCACCAACAGCGTTAACGAAATCTGCCACCTGCAGTTTATGGTAAGGCACCAAAGCTGCATTAATTTCCGACAATGCAGTATTCGGGTTGGCCTCTGCCGGCCAGGTCGGCGCATTTTCTATTGTTCCACCCGTGCCGAGCAGATCAATACGACCTTCGGTGCCCTCGGGGAATTCGGTCAACTGCACGCTAGCACCGGTTGTCCCCGTCACTCGAATCTGGACGCCCAGTCCAGGAGTGACAGCGGTTGACGCCTGCAGTGTGGCCATCGCACCGGATGCGAATTTC
>NZ_DYXC01000053.1 GCF_020742345.1 Enteractinococcus helveticum
CGGCCGGGGTGGCGCACCGGGTGCGCTTTGATGGGCTGAACCGTTGCGCGTGCTGACGAAGAATTCTGGGACATGACGGTATCGGTGCTTTCTTAGCCCTCGAGTTCGGCCAACGGTTGGCCATTGATATGTGCTTGGTCTAGGAGGCCCTCGGTGATGTTCCACTGGGCAAGTACTTCTTGGTAGGTGCCATCGGCAATTAACTGATCCATGGCAGCAGCCAGCGCGTCACCCAGTTCGGAATCTTTAGGTACCGCGAAACCGTAGGGGGCGGCTTGGAACATCTCGCCGACTTCGACCATCCGGCCATCGGAGCGTTCCACCGCCCAGGAGAGGATCGGTGAGTCTGCCGAGAACGCATCGGCACGACCCAATATGAGTGCGGTAGCAGCAGTGTCCGAAGTGTCGTAAGCCAGCACGGTAATGGGTGGTTTCCCTGCTGCCACGCACTCGGCAGATTTGGGGCGAACGTCGTCGGTTTCTGACACGGTGGTGCGTTGCACCGCGACCGTCAGGCCGCAAGCGTTATCCGGGTCGATGGTATCTTCCCGGTCGGAGCGTTGAGCCCATCGGACACCGGCGTTCAGGGTGTTCACGAAATCGTAGTTTGTGCGGCGCTCTTCGGTGTCCGTGAAACCCGAGCCACCGAAATCTAGGGTCCCGGCAGAGACCGCCGGCAGGATCATCGCAAAATCCTGTTCGACCGTTCGCAACTCGAGTCCCAACACTCCGGCTAATGCGCGGGCCAAGTCGACTTCCAGACCGATAATCTCGCCCTGAGAATTCTTGAATTCAAAGGGTGCAAACGGCGGGTTGGTCCCCATACTCAGATAGCCTTTGGCTGCAATGTCATCAGGTACCAGTGCGGCGATCTCAGGGTTTTCGTCCGGGACGATTTCCTGCCATCCCTCGGGGTTGCCTTGCTCTTCGTTCGTCACGCAACCGGTTAGCAGCGCCCCGGTCAGCAGCGCACCGACGATACCTTTGAAGAGTATTCGGGGTGACGCAAGTGTTGGGCGAGCAGACATGGACATGGAGGAAGTATAGTCGCCCTGAGCCTTGAGTCAGTACAATATTGAGCGAATCTCACGAGACATGTTCTTCAAAAATATAATGCGGTGGAGTATTTTATCGGTTCCGATATATTTGTCGTCGGTGCTCCGCATCAACGACCAGCACGAGTAGTTCGTCGTCATGGATACTCACCAAAATGCGGTAGTCTCCGACACGATAACACCAAAAGCCACTGCTGCATCGAAGGGGTTTGCTCGCCAGCCTCAGCTGCCGTATGCCATAGGTCTATCAATCCGACGTAGTTGATTGTGCACCTTGGGGGTGAAACGAATCTGATAAGTTATCGACTGGTGTCATCCCAATCGACGTCTTCCATGGCAATAGCGGGCTCACCGGAGTTGTGGAATTCTGCCAGCGAGTCCTTGGCTAAAAATAGTCCTCTTGCTCTTCAAGAAATTGTTTAATTGCTTCCACAGTGTAAAAGCTCTTCGCACTCCCGGTTCTTTTTGCCAGGGCAGCCAGGCGGCTATCGAGTTCCTCGTCAATTCGGACGTTCAGCTGTGTTTTTGCCATCGTGAATCCTCCGCTTGTTATACAAGTATGACGCAACCAGTGGAAGCCATGCCACCTGTTTTCACCCACTTGACCAACAGCAAGGCAGGATGTTGTGTCCATCGGTACGGTTAGCCTACCCATCCTGGTTTGATTTTTGGATGGTCGGTAGGATGCAAATATGACTAAATATAATGATCATGGCCCAAATCCCTATGTCGTCAACATCGAAGACGCAACGTTAGCGAATGAAAATTTTCGCACCGCGTTGTGGACCGGTGAGAAAATGCAACTCACGTTGATGTCGATTCCAGTCGGCGGAGATGTCGGCCTGGAAGTACACAACGATACCGATCAGTTCTTACGCCTGGAGCAGGGACGCGGGCGCGTTCAGATGGGGCCATCGAAAGATGAATTCACTTTCGACGAAGAAGTGTCCGATGACTGGATCATCCTGGTACCCAAAGGTATGTGGCACAACGTCACCAATATCGGTGACGAACCGATGAAGATCTACAGCCTCTATGCCCCACCGCATCACGCGCACGGCACCGTTCATGCAACACAAGCAGACCAGGACCACTAGTTCGCGCACTCTTGTCCGCCTGGACGTACAACTAGGCCAAAAATCGGCTCTTAAGTATCGTGAGGTTCAACCTTCAAAGACAAGGTACAACATGACCCACGATTGATAGGAAAACTTATGACTGCCAACACCACCACCCACACCCTGCTACGCGCTGAAGGCTTCTCATGCCCGTCCTGCGTGAACAAGATCGAAAACCGAGTCGGCTGGTTCAAAGGGGTCGAAGACGTGAAGGTGCATTTCGCAACCGCTCGTATTGAAATTGACCACGACGAATCACGGGTATCAGTCGATGACCTCGTCACTGCGGTAGCAAAAGCTGGCTACACAGCTACCCCGTCGGCGTTCTCAAGACGTTGCTGAACCTGACGGATGATCGATGAATTGGTTTACACAATGGTGGCACGGAAACAGGCCGGTCCTAGCGCTTTCAGGATTATTCATTGTGGCCTCGTTCGCATGGCACCATTGCGGACCTCCACCAACCCGAAAAGTGCTGGGCTGGCATCCTGGCGTGGTATTCGATCATTCAGATGGATCGGGAAAAGCTGCTTGAAACTCTTGCAGCACTACGAAGAGCCCAACGCTACGCTGCTGATGTCGTTCTTTTCCTGCACGCGACTGGAATCCCTTGTCCACCCGAGGAACTGCCCAGGACGAGCCAGTAAGCGCTGTAGCGAGCCTCGACAACGGCATCGACTTTTGACCTGGACTTTGATGACTCAGGATAAGGACTCAGGACGATCGGACGCCACTTGACCAACGTCAAAGACACGCCGGGCGATACATCATAGATTGAGGTAACAATCAAGGAAGAGGAGACTTCAGATGACAAATCGCCACATTGAAAAAGCCGCACAATTGGCCCCTATCGTCGAGCGCGTTCACGGCGGACACCACCCAGAACTCACCCGGGTCCGTGAAATCACCCAGGCACTGCACCAGTCAGACAACACCGCAAACATCCCGGAGCTCTTTCAAGAGCTACGTACTGTGACAGATAATTATGCGATTCCAAATGACGTTTGTGAGGCATTTGGAGCTATGTATCAGGCATTAGAACGCTCCGACAAACAACAAGCCGCTGCCTGAGACACGTGCAAGCTCCTTAAGATAGAGGGTCGCCGCTCAAACTGATCAGCGACCATCTATCGTTTACTCGTCTCGTTCTTCTTCACCAATCCGCGCCCAACAACATCATGTTTCGCAGACTCCACACCCACTTGACCAACATCAAGGCAGATTGCCGTGCGCATCGGTACGGTGAAAACTGAACCTGAAAAGAGCAGGTAAGCACAATCGACCGTTCTCAACGTAAGGAGCACACCATGCCCGACAACACTATGACCCACACCCTGTTACGAGCTGAAGGCTTTTCCTGCCCATCTTGCGTCAACAAGATTGAAAAACGCGTGGGCCGTCTCGACGGCGTCGATGCGGTAAAGGTGCATTTTGCCACAGCACGCATAGAAGTCGACCACGACGAATCGCAAACCTCAGTTGATGATCTGGTGGACGCGGTAGCCAAGGCCGGCTACACAGCGACGCCTTCCGCATTCTAGAAACGGCCTCGTTGGAAGAAGGGTTCTCAAGTGAGCTGGATACGAAAATGGTGGTACGGCAAGTGGGCTGTTCCCGTGATATCGGGCGTGCTGATCCTCGCCTCCTTTGCGGTGGAGCACCTTGCCGGTGGCACCTGGAACACGACCCTGACCCCACAGTGGTGGGTTGATGCCGGTGAACACGCACACGGTTCCGGGCATACCTTTACGTTGGCCAATCTGCTGATGTTAGCCGCCGCCGTCGTGGCCGGTTATGGCATCGTGGTCAGCGCTGTGCGCGCCCTGAGCACCAAGATGATCAGTATTGACCTGTTGGTCTCGGTTGCGGCGATCGGTGCGGTGATCATTGGCAACTTCTGGGAAGCCGCCGCCGTCACCTTCTTATTCTCCGTAGGACACGCACTGGAAGCGGCCACCATGAATAAGACCCGCTCCGCGCTGGCTGAGTTGGTAGCGGTTGCCCCCGACAGCGCCGTCGTCATGCGCGATGGTGAACAACACGAAATCCCAGCCCACCAGGTACGGATGGGTGAGATCGTGTTAGTCAAAAACGGGGCGAAAGTCCCGGTCGATGGCCAAGTTGTTGCTGGCAACGCGGGATTAGATGAAGCCTCCATTACCGGTGAATCAATGCCGGTGGAAAAGACCAAGGGTGACTCCGTGTTCGCCGGGACCATCTCGCGCAGCGGATTCCTCCAAGTGCTAGCCACCGGCGTGGGTGCCGATACGACCTTGGCGCGGATTATTCACCGTGTTGAAGAAGCCCAAGATGCCAAAGCCCGGACCCAGGCCTTTATCGACCGGTTTTCGACCTGGTATACCCCTGCGGTGTTCATTCTGGCCCTGCTGGCCGGGCTGATCACCCAAGACGTCGTCTTGGCGCTGACCTTGCTAGTCATCGGGTGCCCAGGAGCGCTGGTTATTTCCATTCCCGTGGCCATTGTGGCCGGGATTGGGCGAGCCGCTCGCAACGGAATCCTGATTAAAGGTGGCGAATACTTAGAAACCTCAGCCAAGATTTCTGCTGTGGCCGTCGATAAGACCGGCACCCTGACCGAGGGTCGTCCGGAGCTGACCGACGTTGTTGTGCTCGATGACACCATGACTGACAGCGATGTGTTGCGCTGGGCCGCGGCCGCCGAAGCCGGATCCGAACACCCGCTGGCCCGACCTATCTTGGACTCCGCACGCCAACGGGGTGTTGGGCCGACTGGGCTACCCGGCAAGGTCACCCCCGTGGCCGGTAAGGGCATTGCTACCGCAGTGGGTAACCAACGTGTGCTGATCGGTAACGCACCGCTGCTTGAGCAATACGGGGTCACCGACACGGCCGGAGCCGATGCTACGGCCAAGAACCTTGCTGCCCAAGGTAAGACCCCGATGATTGTGGCCGTTGGCGACAACGTTATCGGCGTTATCGGTGTCGCCGACCAGATCCGTGATGATGCCGCGAACATGGTGGCCAGCCTGCATGATGCCGGTGTGGAAAAAGTCGTGATGCTCACCGGTGATACCCGACTGGTCGCCGAAGCCATTGGCAAAGCCACTGGCATCGATGAAATCCACGCATCGTTGCTCCCCGAAGACAAACTCGACGCGGTTGCCGCGATGCAGCGTGACGGACACACGGTGGCCATGGTTGGTGACGGCGTCAATGACGCACCAGCACTGGCCACCGCCGACATCGGTGTCGCAATGGGAGCCGCAGGCTCAGCCGTTGCGGTCGAAACCGCCGATATCGCGCTGATGGGCGACAACCTGATGAAGCTGCCAGAATCCGTCAGTCTGGCCAAA
>NZ_DYXC01000054.1 GCF_020742345.1 Enteractinococcus helveticum
AAAGCCGTGAGTTGAAATATCGATGATGGCTGGGGTTCAAAACTTTTGTGTCACCTCGGCGTACTCTAGGAGGTTAAGAGTCATTGCTGTACTCGGACCGGATGGAGTAAAGAAGGTAACATGTCAGATCAGTCACGCGGCGCCAAACCTCTAGCGGATGCGTTTCAGATCTATGCGCCCTCGTTGATCTATGCGATTGGTCTTGGCGCCATCATGCCGGCCATTGCCGGGGCCTCCACAGGATTTGGGGTATCCCTGGCGGTGGCGGCCAGTACGGTCACACTCATCGGCATCGGTTCCCTGATCGCAAATGCTCCAGCAGCCCAACTGGCCTCACGTGCCGGAGAGCGTCTTACGATGATCGTCTCGGCTGGCGTAGGAACCCTGGGTGTCACGCTGGCCTGGGCGATGGTCGCCGGCTGGTTTCCGTTGGTTGAGCCCTATGATTTTGCAGGCTATACCGTGGGTATCTTGTTGATCGGGATGGCAGGGGCTGGGTTCAATCTGGCACGCCAGTCTTATTTGGCGGTGGCGGTTCCGGTCTCGCACCGTGCCCGGGCCATGTCACTGCTGGGTGGCATGATTCGCATTGGATCATTCGTGGGGCCCTTTCTTGGTGCCGGGGCTCAAGCGTTTCTGGGCATGCAGGGCGCATTTGCCGTCGGCGCGGCGTGTATGGGCACCGCCGTCATCGTTTCGCTGTTTATTCAAGAACTGGCTGAACCCACCACGCCCACGCATTTGGAATCAACCACAACCAATCCGCTTGAGATCATCACCAATCCAACCATGACGTCGTTGGCCAGGGAGCATTGGCGGGTGCTGTTGTCTTCGGGCCTGGGCGTGCTGTGCCTGTCGGCGATGCGTGCCTCACGCACCGCGGTGATCCCGCTGTGGGCCGAGCACCTAGGACTCAGCCCTGCCCAGGCATCACTCATTTACGGGGTGTCCGGGGCCATTGATCTGATTATGTTCTATCCATCCGGTCTGCTGATGGACCAAAAAGGACGTCGTGTGGTGGCGGTGTCCTGTCTCACCGGACTGGCCATCGGCACTGCGTCCGTACCTCTGACGGGCACGAGTGGATGGTTGATGGTCGCGGCCGTATTAATTGGGCTGGGCAACGGTTTCGGTGCGGGCATCGTCATGACCCTGGGGGCTGACTACTCCCCGACCGTGGGCCGACCAAAATTCTTGGCCCTGTGGCGGTTGCTCTCCGACTCTGGAACATTGACCGGGCCGCTGCTGATCTCCGTGGTCACTGCCATCTCCACGCTGGCCTTTGGTGTTTGGGCCATCGCAGCCCTGGGGTTGGTGGGTGCTGGGATCTTTTCGCGTACGTTACCGCCAGGGCCCGGGCCGGTAACACGCGACGCCGCGCTCCACCCACCAACCAGCACTAAGAAAAGTCGGTGATAACGATTCGGTTCACCTTTGGATCGCGAATCATCCCATACCCTTATTGACCTCAGACAGTTTGATCTCACCAGAAACAATGTCATCAAGGTTCAGCCCACCAGCTTGGTACTGTTCAACAAGCATGGCCATGTCGCGTTTGGGCACGCCCGAACCCATGAATACGCCCTGGATGGCTTTGCGCGAAAACGCGTTCTGCATCGGGACCGTATCCAGCGTATCTGTGCCCGATCCCATGCCAATTTGATACAGCGTCCCGCCGTTATCTAACATGTCGTAACCCTGACGTACAGTGGCACCAATTCCGACGACGTCAAAGACCGTGCGAACACCGTGGCACCGGTCAATTCTTTGACCGCGGCAACAGGATCAGTCTCAGCTGAGTTGATGGTGTGGGTTGCACCGAAAGATTTGGCGGCATCCAGCGATTCCTGGTTCAGGTCCACGGAAATGATTTTGCCAGCACTGGCCAGCACGGCACCGGAGACAACGTTGAGTCCAACCCCACCGGCACCAATAATCACCACATCTTCACCGGGCCGGACTTTGGCAGCGTTTAGGACAGCACCGGTTCCGGTGATCACCCCGCACCCCAGCACCGCAGCCTGGGCAAAAGGCATATCTTTGGGCAGTTTGACCAGCATATTCTCATGGACCAGTGCCTGCTGAGCAAATCCGCCCAGCGCCATGCCTTGCGTCACTGAGTTACCGTTAGCATCTTTGAGCCGTGGTTCTTCGCCGTCAGCACGCAGGGTCAGTTCTGGAGAACGGCACAGACCTGGTTCGCCATCTAAACATTGCTCGCATTTACCGCAGAACTGCACCAGACAAGCGGCAACGTGGTCGCCGACTGCAAATTCTGTAACGTTAGGACCAATTTGTGTGACCACCCCGGAAATTTCGTGGCCCAGGACTGCCGGAGGCGGATACTGGACTTCATTACTCATTTCCATGAAGTCTGAACCGCACAGACCAGAGGCTTTCAGCTCGATCAGTACTTCTTGACCGATCGGATCGGCAATCTGAATATCTTCTTCTACCCAGCCGCCACCGAGTTCTCGAACTACCATTGCTTTCATTGCAGGATACCTCCGTATCTTGTGGTCAACGTCGTATATTCAACGCCCTTTCGCTGTACAGAATCAGACCATCCGCTCCGCCCGCCACGCAGCCTGGCGACTTTCAGCCCTGCGCTGGAATCCAAGTGCCATGCACGTCAGTCCTAGCTCAGCGACCGCATTTTTTGGCAGCCTAGAATACAACAGGGACCCACTTTGCGATCCCATGAATGAACACGGAGGAATACATGTCTACCGATCTGACGACATTCGACAACCTGCTTGCCGCCGTCACCGTCACCGATGGCCAACCGGTGCATGATCCGGCCACCGGTGAGCTGGTTGGCAACACCAAAATGTCGAGCACCGACGACGTCGATGCAGCCGTTGCGATAGCCAGCCAGGCCCAAAAATCCTGGGGTGCCCTCTCCCATGCCGAGCGCGCCGATTACCTGCACAAGGCCGCCGACGCGGTCAACGCTTCGGCTGAAGCGCTCGCCCAGATTCTGGCCCGTGAGGTCGGCAAACCACTCAATGGTCCCAACGCTCGTTTCGAAGCCGGTGCGTGTGAAGCCTGGCTACGTGCCAACGCGGACTTCCCGTTGGAAGACGAAGTCCTAGTTGACGACGAATCCGGCAAATCCGTGCTGAGCTATGTGCCCATCGGTGTGGTCGGAGCCATTGGTCCGTGGAACTGGCCGATGATGATCTCGGTTTGGCAGTTGGCCCCGTCGCTGCGAATGGGCAATGCGGTTATTCTCAAACCATCTGAACACACCCCGCTGTCGGTCCAGGCGCTGGTTGCGGTGCTGAATCAGGCGCTACCCGAAGGTGTGCTGCAGGTCGTGCCGGGCGAAGGCGACATTGGTCAGGCAGTTTCCGAACACCCTGACATCGACAAGATTATGTTCACCGGTTCGACCAAAACCGGGCAGGCGATCATGCGCTCGGCTGCTGCGGATATGAAGCGTGTGACCCTAGAACTCGGTGGTAATGACGCCGGTATCGTGCTGGAGGACATCAACGTTGCGGACATGGCTCAGGATATTTTCTGGGGCGCGTTCATCAACACCGGCCAAACGTGTGCCGCGCTGAAACGTCTCTACGTGCCAGCCTCGATCTACGACGAGCTGGTTCAGGCACTAGCCAAGATTGCCGCCGAGACGCCAATGGGCCAGGGCGTATCCGAGGAGAACGTCCTGGGGCCACTGCAAAATGCCGCCCAGCAAAAAATTGTTGCCGATCTGGTCGAAGAGGCCCGCAAAGATGGCGCCACCATTGTCACCGGTGGCAACCCGGATGACCATCAGACCGGTTATTTCTACCCGGCAACAATTGTCTCGGATATCGACCAGAAGAACCCATTGGTGCAGATCGAACAATTTGGTCCGGCACTGCCGATCATCAAATACGACGATCTCGATCAAGCCATCGAATGGGCCAACGAACTTGAAGTCGGGCTGGGCTCATCAGTATGGTCCTCGGATGCCGACCGCGCACGCGAAGTCGCCAACCGCCTGATTGCCGGGACCACCTGGATTAACAAACACGGTGCCGTGGACCCACGGGTGCCATTCGGCGGCGTCAAGAAATCCGGCATGGGTCTAGAGTTCGGAGTCGAAGGTCTCAAACAAGTCGCCCTGCCAAAGGTCACGACCCTCTAAGACATTTTCGCTGTGACGCAGCGCTGTCATCCCACCTTCTTATAGGTCGCGGGTGACAGCGCTGTTTGCTTTCGTGATCAAATTCCTCATTGATATAGTTAATCAATAATTCATATCTGACGGGTGTCAGCCAGGCCGCGAGACGTATAGAAGGGACTGGGCAAACTCGATATGCAACAACAGCAGCAAGACGCCGCAGTCCAACTCAATTCCGCTCCAGTACGAGACCAAGATTATTGGACCTGGGCCCAGAACGCTCAAGCAAGCTTTCCCAATATTGAACTCAGCACACCCGACCGACAAGCTTTCCGTGCAGGTCAGCACCACGTATCGCTGGGTGGGGTCGAACTTTTCGACATGTACACCGGTCCACATACGGTAACCCAAAGCAAGGTTGTACCGATTGCCGAGCATGAAGCGTTGTGCAAGCTCTCATTGCAATTTTCCGGGACCACAGTCCTGACTCAGGACGGTCGTGAATGTCTGCTCCAACCCGGTGACCTTGCCCTGTATGTCGCGCATCGTCCCTATACCCTGGACTATGCACAAGACCAGCGCAGTCTGATCATTCAGTTTCCACAAGAGCTGCTGCACTTGGTACAGAATCAGATCTCCCAAGTGACGGCGGTGCCCATTAGTGATGAATCTGGGCTTGGAAAAGTAGCCGTCCCACTCTTTAAACAACTCGCGCTGAACCTGCACATTTTGCAGGGACCACACGCGCTGCAGCTGGTACGGTCCGCTCTTGAAATGCTTGTCACGGTACTATTTGCAGCGGCCCGGAACCACGACGACCTGCAAGAAGACAATCCGCTATTTCAGCAGGCCGTGGCATTTATTGATGATCACTTGCACGATCCCCAGTTGGGACCGCAAATGATTGCCGACCATTTTTACGTCTCGCTGCGCCAACTCCACGGCAAATTCTCGGAAGAACATCAGACGGTCAGCGCCTATATCCGCAATGAACGCGTCCGACGAATCCGCGATGACCTTGCGAATCCGGCCTACCGTGATGAAACCGTTCAATCGATTAGTTCTAGGTACGGGCTCACCGATGCTTCACATGTTTCCAAATTATTTAAACAAACCTACGGTGAAACTCCTTCGGGTTATCGCAACTCCATTTTTAGTGTTTAAACGTCAACGGGTCACACGGCTGAAAAGCAGCAGCGTGACCCGTTGATTTTTGTACGATTTATGCCTGCTGTCGGAAGTCTTGGATGATCCGACGTGCTGTTGTCATGCCAGATTCTAGCGCGCCGTCAATGCAAACTCCGCGCCAGCCGTTCGACCATTCGGTCCCGGCAAAGAACATCTGAGTGCCAGTGTCTTTGAAGTTGTCCCAGCCATCGCTGAATTGGCCCCTCTGTAAGGTGCCCCAGGCCTGGCCGGACCATTTATCAGCAACCCAGTCATGCCCGGTGGAATCGACCACCTCGAGTTCCGGATTGAACTGGTTGATGATTTCTTGGGCTACCGCCGTATCGTTGAGATCAACCGCCGAGTGGTCCCCACCGAAGCCCACAAGAATGGTGGTGTTGTCATCGGTAAAGTACTCGGATCGCACCACTGACATCTTTGCGGGGAATGGCGCGTAGCCCAGGATCTTGTGGTGGCCTTTAATCTTGATCCAGATCTTGGCACCCTTGGAGTTCCAGCCGCGGTCGACCACCTTTTGCATCTTCTGCGGCAGTGCCGGAGAAAACTCGATCGTATTCATTGCCCCGGCTGGAACGGTGACAATCGTTGCATCAGCTGTGATAACTTCGCCATCTTCCAAAGTGAGTGATACGCCGTCGGTGGTGTGCTGAACCTTGGTCACTGGAGTATTCAGTCGAATATTGCAGGTCAGATCTTCAGCCATCGCGTTGTAGATGCCCTGCATCCCGTTGACCAGCTTGAATTTCAACGTGATGTCGTCCAGCAGTCCCAGATCCATATTCGACAGTGCCGCCCACTGCTTGGCCATCAAGGATGACCCGGTGTCTGGGTTGCCGATGTAGCCGGCTGCCCAGTAGGAGCTCATCAGATCGAGTTGTTCGTGGCTGAATTTTCCCGATTCACGGATGATGTCGAGCACGGATTTCTGGTCATCGGCCAGAAATTGTTCGCGCAGTTCTGCTGGTCCGTCGTACCGGTCCGACAGAATCCACATTGGGTCTAACGGATTCGGAAAATACTCGTCGCCTCGGGCAAAAACTTCGGCCATGGCCGGACGCAGCAGGGCATCAACCTCGTCCATCGTGCCCTGGCAAGTTTCACCGGTAGAGCGATTCCAATACACAGTCTGCGGCTCGGGCGAGGCCACGATCGGCTGGTTGTAGCGCACGATCTCGGTCCAGGTGTGCGCCTGGTACCAGTGCACCCAGGTTGCCCCCAGCTCTAGCGGACGCCCCATCCGCTCCTCGGTCCAGGCACGCCCACCGATGCGATCCCGGGCTTCAATAATCTCGACGCTGATTCCGGCGGCTTGCAGTTCACGAGCTGCCATCAGACCTGCAAATCCAGCACCGATTACAACAACATGTTTCTTCGTCACAACATGTTCCTTTCGTGTGAGTGTTCTGGGGTTTAGTTTGTGCTACGTTCGTTGTCATCAAGCGAGCCCTGGGCGATCGCAATTTCTTCGTCGTCGCTGAGCATGTCCTGGTGACGCATTTCTTCGTAGTCTTGCGGACGACGGCGCTGAATGATTTCTCCCCAAATCAAGCCGAGTACGCCACTGAGAATAATCAGACCGGGCATGATGTAGATCAGCGCGGAGCCTGCTTCGGCATCGATCATCAGATCGAAATTGACCAGGATCATGATGAACACGGCGGTCAAACCGATGGTGGCGACGCTTGGTGCAATAACGCGCGTCCAAATGCCGCGCTGCAGCTGATTGGTACGGAACCATGCAATGATCGCAACCGAAGTGACGGCCAGCAAGAAGACCAGACCGAATGCCGCGGCGTTGGTCAGCCAGGTGAACAGCGTAATGACCGGGAACAGATCGCCCAGTTCGTGGCCAATGCCGGCGATCGCAAATCCCGCAACAACTACGAATGCAAGTCCCGACTGCATCATCGATCCGTTGCGTGGTGCACCGTTTGGTGCCGTCGTCCCCAGGGCCTTGGGTAGTACGGTTGAGCGGCCCAGTGCAAAGAAATAGCGGGCCACGGCGTTGTGGAAGGCCAGCAGCACTGCCAGCAAACTGGTGACAAACAGCAGGTTGGCAAAATTCGCCAGCATCGGTGAGTGTTGGCCCAGCCAGTTGAAGATCAGATCTGGGCCGAAGGCCTGGGATTCTTCGACAACGCTGCTTGGCCCCACGCCAACGCCGACTGCCCAGGCAGAAAATGCGTAGAACAGTGCGATAACGATCAGCGCAATATAGGTTGCTCGCGCTACGGTGCGACGTGGGTCAACAACTTCTTCGGAGTAGATGGCGCCGGATTCAAATCCCATAAACGCTGCGACGCCGAAGGCCAGCAGCACGCCGATGCCGGGAACGAAGAACTCATCGGCGGCAAAAGCAGCGGCCGAAACACCTTCTGGGGCAATCGAGATGGCCATGATGTCAACAATGACCACGACCACGAATTCCAGCATGACGACGACGCCGAGCACCTTAGCTGACAGATCAATAGATCGGACACCAAGCAATGCAACGATCAGCCAGGCCGCCAGTGCGGTCAACCACCACGGGAGGGCTAGCCCGGTGAAGTTGGCGATGAGGTTGGAGGCGGCAAAACCGAACAGCCCGTAGAGCCCGATCTGCATCATGTTGTACGACACCAGCGCCAGGATGGCCGCGGCGATGCCCTGCCGGTTCCCCAGGCCCTCGGTCACGTACGCGTAGAAGGCACCGGCATTTTGAATTTCCCGGCTCATGGCCGTGTAGCCCACGGCAAAGAGCACCAGGATCAGTCCAAGCACAATATAGGTTTGCGGCACCCCGAGAAGTCCGGCAACCGCATAGTTGGTCGGAATACCTCCGGCCAGAACGGTTAGTGGAGCCGAGGCCGCGATGATAATAAAAACCAGCGATGCGGTGGACAGACGCCGCCGATCTAAACGTGTACTTTCCATTTGGGGTCTCCTAAGTCCAAACAATAATCCCAGTGTGGCCCACAACACGCAGTGATTGATTGGCCGTGCGTGCACGCCACTTGGTAAACAGTGCCGGACCTCACATTTGCCGTGCACCCCTGGGCAAGACCTGTGCACTGGGATCACAGAATCAGCAGACGCCCATCAGTCAAGATCAATGCGTAGCCAGTTTGAGTTGTCGAAAATAAGGAGACTTCATGACCTACGATATTGGCCGCCTGGCCGAGGCCGAATTCCAGCCCTTCCCCCACCCAGCCGACCCTTCGAAATCAGCCGGTGAGTTCGCGTGGATTCGCCAGGGCAAGGCCCAGTTCTGGCGTGGGACTCAAGACACCATGCCACAGGTAGCGCCCTACCCATTTGCCCGGGCCGAAATTATCCACGTCATCGAAGGCGCTGTTGATATTGAAATGCCCGACGGCGATGTGATCCATCTGGGTGTCGGCGATGTCGGTGCGTTTGATCAGAACATCGACACCACGTGGACGTTTACTTTCCCGTTCACCAAGCTTTCGGTGTTTCCCGAAGA
>NZ_DYXC01000055.1 GCF_020742345.1 Enteractinococcus helveticum
TCAATAACTCTGAACATATGACCGAAGCGGGCTCGTGGCGCTGTGAATGCTTGGCATACGTGACCCACCTTGCACACTGCCAGCGTGTCCTGAGTCTAGGAATTGCTCAGATTCACCAGGTAGTCTGCCCAATATGAAAGCAGTTGCATTTGATACCCCAGGCGGCCCAGAAGTTCTCAACGTCGTAGACCTCCCGGATCCAGAAGTAGGACAGGGCGAGGTACTCATTCGAGTCCAAACCGCCGCGGTCAGTCCCACTGACACGATGCGCCGCGCCGGAGCCCGCACCGAGGGCAAGGAAGGGCCATTCGTCCCGGGGATGGATGTAGCTGGCATTATTGAAGCCATCGACGCCGATGCCAATACCGATCTGACGGTTGGCGAAAAGGTCATGGCCATTGTGGTGCCAGACGGCGCACACGGCGCTTATGCACAGCGCGTCGTCGTGCCGATTGACTCGGTAGTGCGCATGCCAGAAGGTGCAACCTTTGCTGAAGCCTGCACCCTGCCGATGAACGGGCTGACCGCCCGCCTGGCCTTGGACACCTTGGACCTGCCGGAAGGTTCGACCCTGGTGGTCACCGGAGCAGCTGGGGTTCTGGGCGGTTATGTGATCCAGTTGGCCAAAGCCGATGGGCTGGTGGTGATGGCAGATACCTCCGATGCCGACGACGAACTGGTGTTGTCCCTGGGTGCCGATATCGTCAAGCTGCGCGGTGAGACCTTCCCTGATGCAGTGCGCACCGAATTCCCCAAGGGCGTTGACGCCGTGGTGGATGCCGCGGTTTTGGAAGACGACATTTTGCCCGCCGTCAAAGATGGTGGCACTGTCATTACGATTCGCGGTGCCAAGGGCGAGCGCGATCGCGGCGTGACCTTCCAACCCATCTGGGTGGCCAACTATGCTAAAGAACGCGCCAAACTTGATGCGCTGCGCCAGCAGGTTGAAGACGGCGTGCTGACCTTGCGCGTTGCTGACGTGCTGCAGATGGAAGACGCTGCCGAAGCGCACCGGAAGATGGAAGCCGGTGGCATTCGCGGCCGGATCGTGCTGGAGTTCGGCGATATTCCGTGGGCCTAAACGGTCACCGCGGCCGCACGTTCTAATGCCCAAGCCGGGTCGTCGACCGTGACCTGCTGAATGCCCAGGCTACGTGCGGTTTGCAGCTGACGATCAGTGGCAACCGTCCACATGCGCACGGTCCGCCCGGCCTCGGTCCACGACCGCAACAGCGAGGCGTGATGCGCCAACCAACCCGTTGACGGGCCCAGCAACTCCGCTGGGCCCGGAGTTGTTTCCGGCGAACCAATCTGCAGGGCGTGGGCATTGAACGAATCGAACAGCGGGCACAGGCGCGCAGCCGGCACCGCATCAGCAACCCGATCCAGGGCATTGAGCGAAAAGCTCATGATCGACACGCTCACCACACCAGCCTGCCCATTCGGGCACAGCACACCGGTGGTCGCATCCCAACCCCAGCGCTGTAACCAGGCCAACACCGCGTCCTCAATCAACCCGGCAGTGGACGGGGTAACCTTCATTTCCACGGCCAGCTCGACCGGCCGTCCGGCAGCCACCAGCAGCTCGGTCAACTCATCCAGCGTCAGCAGCTGATTCGTCGTCCGCCCATACGCCGTGGGCAGCACCTTACTGCGCGCCTTCCACGAATGCACATCCAGCGCACGCATCTGGGCCAGCGTGTGGGCTTGGACATCACCTTGACCATCCGAGGTCCGATTCACGGTGGTATCGTGCCAACACACCAGAACCCCGTCCGAGGTGATCTGTACATCGGTTTCCACGCCATCAGCTCCGACGGCGAGCGCATGGCTAAAAGCCGCGCGAGTATGTTCGGCGTATTGGGTACTGGCACCACGGTGAGCAAAAACTTTCACGCCCGCCACCGTAACCACGTTGCGTGACAGCCGAACGACCAGCCCGTGAACAGCAGCTAACAACCACGTCAATGCTCGGTTCACCCACGCCGTTGCCTCCTGGGTGCCGTGCATATACCAACGACGACGCACTAGGATTACTGGGCAACACGATCCGAACACCGCGCCGAGCGTAGTCAGGAGCACCGTTGAGCAAACCCGACCCACCGGACCGCTCCGCCCTGCGACGCCGGATCCTGCTAACCGTACTGATCGTGCTTGTGGCCGTAGTCTCCACGATTTATGGGCTAGCTCAGCTGAACTAACACAATGACGACGGCGATACCTCTGTGTGGAGTATCGCGCTAGCAAAGGTCGGGCCTATCTAAGCCAGGTTGATAGGCAACTTATATGATGGCGCGGTATTGACGAACGGAGGTTGCTAAGGAGCAAGTAGACCGCCTAGCTTGAAGCTGATACCATGAAGGTATCACGATTGGTCGTCATCCCCGACATGGGGAGGCGGCCAATTCTCATTTATACTCGTGACTTATGACAAGCCTGGTCAGCACATACACCAAACCATTTCTCACAGTCGACGAACAGTTAAAACGGTTGACTGTTCGCGGCATGCTGATTGAAAATCCTGAGGAAGCCATGCGTGAGCTTCAACCGATCGGATATTATCGGCTATCCGGTTACTGGTACCCATTCAGAGTGAAGCCTGAGGCTGAGAATCAACCGAGACCTTCTCATTTTGTTGCCAACACAAAATTAACTGAAGTGCTAGAAATATATTATTTCGACGAACGTCTGCGGGTAGAACTCCTTAGAGCTCTCGGTCGTATCGAAGTCTCTCTGAGATTCTGGGTTGGGCATAGTTTGGGTAAACGAGGGCCTTCCGCACATACAGATCTCGAATACCTAGACTTCGGTGGCACCGGCGATCCTCAAGAGCAGCTGGAATCATCGTCAAATCACCAACGACATGCCGAATGGTTGGAAAAACAGAAAAGAGCTGAAGCGATCTCGAATGAGGCGTTTGTGGCACATATATACAACAACTACGGTGAACCGCTTCCGATTTGGGCCGCTACGGAAACGATGACATTCGAGACTCTCAATCGGCTGTATGCAGGTATGCTGCAGCAGGATCGGGACCAAATTGCAGTCGAATTCGATCTGTTTCGAGAAGACGGGAATGGAGATTCTCATACTTTCGCAAACTGGATAGAACACCTGCGACAGACACGGAATTTTTGTGCCCACCATGCAAGGCTGTGGAACCGGAACCACACAGCGCCCCTAGATGATTAATTCCTATTGATTTTAGTGGTCGTAGGCGATCAGGGAGCGTTTGTGGGGTGCTCCGGTTTTCCAGTTGTGCCAGATTCCGGCGGCCATGGCCAGCAGTTTGGCTCCAATTTTGGCCAAG
>NZ_DYXC01000056.1 GCF_020742345.1 Enteractinococcus helveticum
ACTCCGAAGTCAAACTGGTGCTCACCCCGGCCTGGACCACCGACTGGATGTCGGACGACGGCAAACGCAAACTCGAAGAATATGGCATCGCACCGCCCAGTGGAAAAGCCGCGGTCAACGGGCCCATCATGATCCAGATGGCCGTCAAATGCCCGCAGTGCCACTCCCTGAACACCCGCGAAGTCACTCGATTTGGTTCCACCGCCTGCAAGGCGCTGTACACCTGCAACGATTGTTTGGAACCATTCGACTACTTCAAAGTCCACTAAGGAACTCGCTGTAATGACTGAAACCTTGAAGGCACCCGCACGGCGACGCGCACGGTTTAATGCCCTGACCGTCTCCGAGATCCGCCAGCTGACCGACGACGCCATTGAAGTCGCCTTTGGTATTCCAGAAGAACTCCAAGACGACTACAACTACGTGCCCGGCCAGTACGTGGCACTGCGCGCGACGATCGACGGCGAAGAACTCCGCCGCTCCTATTCCATCTGTGCCGAACCCGTACCCGGCGAAATCCGGGTTGCGATCAAACGCGACTTCGGTGGCCTCTTCTCCACCTGGGCACACGAAACCCTAACCGTGGGCGACACGATCAACGTGATGAACCCGCAAGGTTCTTTCACCTCGCGCATGCACTCTACCGCGCTGAACGACCCCGAAGCCATCGTGGAAGCACACGAAACCCAGGGCGGACACTTCGTGGCCATCGCCGCAGGCTCCGGCATCACCCCGATCATGTCGATCGTGGCGACCGTGCTCAGATCCACCGACAACACCACGATTGATCTGATTTATGCCAACCGGTCAGCCATGGACGTCATGTTCGCCGAAGAACTCGGGGACCTCAAGGACAAATACCCAGCCCGCCTGTCGATCCACCACGTACTATCCCGCGAGCAACGCGTCTCACCGCTGATGTCCGGGCGCATCGATGAAGAAAAACTTGACGAGCTGCTCACCAACATCATCCCGGTCGACAACACCGTTGAATGGTTCCTGTGCGGCCCATTCGAATTGGTCCAGATGACCCGCGACAAACTCAAAGAACGCAGCGTAGTTGAAGACGCCGTCCGCTATGAACTCTTTACCACCGGGGATCCCTCAGATGGGCCTCGCGGTCAACGCGGCCGCCCGGTTGATGTGGACCCGAGAGGCAAGAACCGGACCATCGAGTTCTCACTGGACGGCCTGTCGTCGTCGGTAGAAACTCCTGTGGCGGCCAACGAATCCGTGCTCAATGCAGCACTGCGCGTGCGTCCAGAAACCCCGTTTGCCTGCGCCGGTGGGGTCTGCGGAACCTGTCGCGCCAAGGTTGTGACCGGTACGTTTGAGATGGATGAAAACTACGCGCTGGAAGCCGACGAAGTCGAAGCCGGCTACGTGCTGACCTGTCAGACCAGACCAACCTCTGACACCCTGACCGTCGACTACGATGCCTAGGACGCCCATGATCACCCTTGAAATTACCGACAATATTGCCGAAGTCACCCTCAACGCGCCCGAGAAAATGAACGCGTTGGATGAGACCGCGATCAAAGACCTCGGCCAGGCCTACACAGACGCCGCCGACGCCGGGGTCCGCGCGCTGTTGCTGCGCGGTGAAGGCCGTGGCTTTAGCGCCGGACGCGACATTTCCAACGTCGATCCCGCCGTGGACGACGCCTACGAATACCTGTCCAATCTGGTCACCCCGGTGTTGCGCCAGATGGCCGAGTTCCCGGCACCCACCTTTGCCGCCGTCCAAGGCGCCTGCCTGGGCGTTGGCCTGGGCCTGGCCATTGCCACCGACGTCGTCTACGTTGCTGAAAATGCCAAGATCGGCTCGCCGTTTGCTAACCTGGGCGCCACCCTGGACTCGGGCGGCCACGCACTGTTCACCGAACGCCTCGGCGCTCACCGCACCCTGGATCTGATCTACACCGCAGACCTGATGTCGGGCAAAGAAGCCGTTGAACAAGGACTGTTCTCACGTTGGCTACCGGCCGAGCAGCTGCTGGACTTCACTCGTGAAAAAGTTGCCAAGGCCGCCCAGGGTGCCACCGGTGCCTTCCTGGCCTCGCGCGAGTTGGTCGCCCAAATCCGTGACCATCGCATCGGCCTGTGGGAATCGGTAGAGCAAGAAAACATTGCCCAGGGCAACCTGTGCTCGAGCGCCGACTACGCCGAAGGATTCGCCGCGTTTCAAGAAAAACGCAAACCAAATTTCACCGGCGTTCTCATCAAAGGTTCCTAACGGATTAGTTCAGAACCTAGCCAGCGCCAATACCGGTTTGTCATGAGTCGTCGCAACCCATTGACCGGGGCACAGCAGCGTGCCAAAGTATGCTGCGTTGAAATATTTTACAAAGGAGCCACGTGGTAGCAGAAGCATTCTTAGTCTCGGGGAAACGCACCCCGGTGGGCCGGCACTCCGGAGCCCTGAGTTCCGTACGCCCCGACGACCTAGCCGCAACGACCATCAAAGCCGTTCTGGAAGACACCGGGATTGATCCGGCCGACGTCGATGAGGTCCTGTTGGGCAACGCGAACGGTGCCGGTGAAGAAAACCGCAACGTGGCGCGCATGGCCTGGCTGCTGGCCGGTGGCGACCAATCGGTACCCGCGATGACAGTGAACCGGCTGTGTGCTTCGGGCATGTCGGCGATTGAAACCGCTTCGCGCATGATCGCTACCGGGGACGCCGATATTGTGATCGCCGGCGGGGTCGAATCCATGTCGCGTGCTCCCTGGGTATTGGAAAAACCAACCCGCGCATTCGGTCAACCCGGCCAGATGTTCGACTCGGCCCTGGGCTGGCGCTTCGTCAACCCGCGCTTTGAACACGGCGATCTGTCGCGTGATGGCAAAATGACCTATTCGATGACCGAAACCGCCCAAGAAGTCGCCAACGTCGATGGCATCACCCGTCAAGAGGCTGACGAGTTCGCCGTCGCCTCCCAAGCCAAGGCCGTCGCCGCGCAACAGGCCGGCTGCTTCGACAACGAAATTGTGCCGGTGGAAATCACTGACCGCAAGGGCAATGTCACCGTCGTGGACACCGATGAGGGCCCACGCCCCGGCACTACGGTTGAGGCTCTGGCCAAGCTCCGCCCGGTCACCGGCCTCGGCGATGTCGTGACCGCAGGCAACTCCTCCAGCCTCAACGACGGCGCGTCTGCCATTATCGTGGCCTCGCAAAAGGCCATCGATAAATACAACCTTACGCCGCGCGCTCGCGTGGTTGCCGGTGGTTCGGCCGGCCTCGCCCCAGAAGTCATGGGCCTTGGTCCGGTGCCGGCCACCGAAAAAGTCCTGGCCAAAGCCGGCTGGACCGTCGATGACTTGGACGCCGCTGAAATCAATGAGGCGTTTGCAACCCAGTCGCTGGCCTCTATCCGCCGCCTGGGTTTGAACCCCGACATCGTCAACACCTGGGGTGGAGCCATCGCCCTGGGGCACCCGCTGGGCTCCTCCGGATCCCGCATCGTCATCACCCTGCTGTCGCGTTTGGAAGCCGCCCAACAATCCCGCGGCCTGGCCACCATGTGCATCGGCGTCGGTCAGGGTGCCGCCATGCTGATCGAACGCGTCTAACACCACTAAGATTTCAGGAGCACCATGACGAATACCCTTCCAACCACCGTTGGCGTGCTGGGCGGCGGCCGCATGGGCGCCGGCATCGCCCACGCCTTCCTGACCTCCGGTAGCAACGTTGTTGTTGTAGAACGTGACGACGAAGCCGCGGCTGCAGCCCGCGAGCGAGTCCTGCGCGACGTCACCGGCTCCGTGGAACGCGGCAAAGTCCAGGGCGGCATTGCCGACTACGAAGCCAAACTCACCGTGACCACCCAACAGGAAGCCTTCGCCGACGCCGGTCTGGTCATCGAGGCCGTCCCGGAAGACTTCAAGCTGAAAGTCTCTGCGTTGCAGTCGGTTGAACAGCATCTGCCCGACGACGCGTACCTGGCCACCAACACCTCATCGATGTCGGTGGACGGGCTGGCCGAACAGCTCAACCGTCCACATAACTTCTGTGGCCTACACTTCTTCAATCCGGTGCCGGCTTCGAAACTTGTGGAGGTCGTCGTTGGAAAACAGACTTCCGATGAGCTCAAAGCCCTGACGACACAATGGACCGAGGGCATCGGCAAGACCGCGGTGACCGTCACCGATGCGCCCGGCTTTGCCTCCTCGCGACTGGGTGTGGCCCTTGGTCTAGAAGCCATCCGCATGGTCGAAGAAGGCGTTGCGTCGGCCCAAGACATCGACAACGCGATGGTCCTGGGCTATAAACACCCGATTGGTCCGCTGGCGCTGACCGATATTGTGGGTCTGGATGTGCGGTTGGGGATTGCCGAATACCTCGAAGATAAGCTTGGTTCGCGCTTTGCGCCACCTCAACTGATGCGTGACATGGTTGAACGCGGCGAGTTGGGCCGCAAGTCTGGAAAAGGTTTCTACACTTACGACGACTAAATCCCAGGTCGCCCGGTAAGGGACAGAAAATTCAAAGCGCTGCTAATGAGAAAATTGCAACAGATTTTCTCATTAGCAGCGCTTTATGTTTCACCACATCCTGGTTTGACTGCGGCGTCTATAACTAACTCAGCGTTTATTCTGCGTGTAGTCGTTCTGTAGTCGTGCCTGAGATAGGCTGGCACTACGGTGCAAAACATATGTGGATCATCATTTTGATCCATTGTGGGCCGATCGTACTGGGATGCTAACGGCCGGGAATCAAACGGCTCTGACCGACGTCGTGATGCATGGATATTGAACGCAGAGTCCGAGCTATTCAACAAGAGCCTGACGCGGTAAAAGATCTGCCGCTGCCAGATGATGCTGTGGGAGAGCCTCGCGGCAGATCCGTTGTGAGGTCGGTTCGATTACCTGAAGCTGAATATGCGGAAATAGAACAATTGGCTCAGCAGTTGGACGTGCCGGTCAGCGCGCTGATGCGCGGTTGGGTGTTGCAAGGCTTGGCCGAAGAACACGACCTGTCTTTGCGGGGAGCCATTGAACGCGTACTGGGTGAGGCCGATCGATTACGCAGAATTGCTCGCCAAGATGATGTGGCCCAAAACTGATATCGTCAGCCTAGACATGCACCTTGGAACTTCCGAGTACCGAACTTCGGTCGGAGATACACTTCGCGACGCAGGCGTTATGAATTCGCGATGGAATCGCGTTGCTGTTCTTTGGTTTCCTGCAACCAGGTGATTGCACCAGCACCTATGGCCATAACGATGCGCGGGTAGGGAACCTTGAGCCGCCGCAGCCCGCGTTCAAGCTTCTCATCAGCCCAGAAAACGGCCGCTGTTACAGCAAATAGTACCGCTCCAGTGCCCACACCAACGGCAATTATCGCAAGAGTTTTCGGCGATCCTACCAGCTGGTCGGACTGTGATTGGCGTTGTTGGGCTGATTGCTCTGCAACAGATTCTGGCTGAGAGGTGCCCGTGCCTTTCAAAAAATTACCGCGTGCGGCCGGATTCACGCTCAGATAGCTGCCCGCGATGCCACCAACCAGCGGCGGGGTCCAAAGCAGGCAACGGCGCACCCAACGCGGATATGCTCGGACCGGAATGAGCGTCAATGCGCCGGTGAGGATTGCTTGTGTCCAGGGATTCTGCAGAATTTCTGTACTAGGTCGGTCAGCTGACGAATCGGCATTGGTGACAGAACGCATGCTACCAGCCTAATCAGCAGCACAACGTCGTGTCTACCAAAGTAAACCCCATCTCCGCATGTCAACTGCGAGAAACAGTGTGTTTTGCCGCGCTTCAAATTGCAGTTGGCCGCCGTCATGATTTTTTGAATTGCTTGAAGCATTGAGTCTGCGCGTAGGGATTTGTACGCTACCAATCAGTAGATATGAATCTGAACGGACGGTAGACGTGTTGGCACCACAATCTTTCCAGGGCATTTACACTGCCTTTCTTGACCGCGCTGAACAACACCCCGATAAGCCCGCATTTGAACTCAAAGATGGGAGGCATATTACCTACCACGATCTACTCACCGATGCACAACGCATCGCACACCTGTTGACTCGAGCTGGTGTGCAACCAGGAGATCGAGTTGCCTGCCAAGTCAAGAAATCTGTGCGTGCGGTCGCCGCGTATCTTGCTGTTCTACAAATCGGTGGCATCTATCTGCCACTGAATATCGCGTATACCGGAGCTGAACTGCAATACTTTCTGGACGATGCCGAGCCTACAGCGGTCGTGGTGGACCCAGCCAACGCCGCGACAGTACGCGACATGACTTCCGACGTCGCAATTTTTACCCTCGATGCGCAAGGTAGTGGCACCGTGAGCGCGTGTGAAACCCGGTTGACCACCATTGCTCCTGCGAAAGCCGAGGATCCTGCAGCCATTCTCTATACGTCCGGGACCACCGGGCGTTCCAAGGGTGCGGTACTGACCCACGGGAACTTGGCGTCCAACTGTCATGCGCTGCTGGAAGCATGGGAGTTTACCGGTGAAGATCGGCTGATCCACGCCCTGCCCATCTTTCATATTCACGGGTTGTTCGTGGCGATCAATATGAGCTTGGCGGCCGGTGCCACGATGTTGTGGATGGATGGTTTCGACGTCGATGGCATCGTTGATCGCATGTCGACCGCAACGGTGCTGATGGGAGTGCCTACCTTCTATACTCGGATGCTGGCTTCTGAACGACTCACCCGAGATGCCGTACAGAACATGCGGTTATTTATCTCGGGTTCTGCGCCGTTGCTGACCGCTGATTTTGAGGCATTTTATGAGCGCACCGGGCATTACATTCTGGAGCGCTACGGCATGACCGAAACCGGGATGAACACGACGAACCCGTATCACCGTGAGCGTCGACCAGGCAGCGTTGGGCAGCCATTGCCGGGCATCGACGTCACCGTGGCTGACCCGAAGACCGGGGAGGCCATGCCCGCCGGGCAGATCGGGTCGATTGAGGTTCGCGGGCCCAATGTCTTTGACCGGTACTGGCGCAATCCAGACAAAACCCGCGAGGAGAAACGCGACAACGGATTCTTTATCACCGGCGACCAAGGGTATTACGACACCGACGGCTACCTGCACATTTCGGGTCGGTCCAAGGACATGATCATCTCGGGCGGCTATAACGTCTACCCCAAAGAAGTGGAGCAGCTGCTGGACGACCACCCGTTGATTGCAGAGTCGGCTGTCATTGGCATCCCACACGCTGACCTGGGGGAGAGCGTGGTGGCCGTACTTGTTGCTGCCAACGGTCAGGTCCCAAGTGATGCTGAGCTGACCGGCATGCTGGCCGATCAGCTGGCCCGCTATAAACAACCGCGTGCCTACCGGGTGATCCCAGAACTGCCACGCAATGTGATGGGCAAAGTGCAAAAGGCCCAGCTGCGCGAAGAGTTTGCCGATATTTTCACGTTCTAGAAAGGCTCAGGTCCGACACATCGAAATCGCCACGTGAGCGAAACGTGCCGTGCTCAGGGCGTGCTCACTCATCGATCAAGTGCGTCTTATCCGGCAGTGGCACTTCCGCGGGACCCCGGATGACTGAACCATCCGGCGTGAACCTCGAACCGTGGCAGGGACAGGCCCACTGGGAATCCGGGGCGTTCCAGAGCACGATGCCGCCGGCGTGGGTGCATACCGCCGAGACGGCGTCCAGCTGTCCGTCGTCGTCCTTATACACGGCCAGTTGCTCTCCACCACTGCGGACCACGGCCGCCTCACCCGGGGCCAGCCCCGTGATGATCTCGTTCGCGTCGCGGTCGGTGCCGCTGCTGGTGCGCGCAGAGATTAATGCGCTGTCGATAGCGGGAAGCTCGCGAGACGGGTTGAAGATATCGCGGTATTGGCTGGTGACTTGGCCGCCGGTGATGAGATCACGGAGGATGGCTCCGGTGACGCCGGCACTTGTCAGTCCCCAGCCACCAAAGCCCGTGGCGATATAGAGTCCGTCGTCGGCCAGCGAGCCGATGAGCGGGATACCGTCGGCGGTTGAGTAGTCCTGGGTCGTCCACCGGTATTCGACTTCGCCGACGTTGAAGTGTTCGCGTGCCCAAGTCTCAAGGTCGTCATACGGTTCGGCCCCGGTATTGGGATCCTCAACATACGAGCCGCCACCAACCTGCAGCAGCTGGCCTTCGGCGCGCTTGATGGTCCGTATGGACCGCATCGGGCGCTCGTAGGAGATCAGTACACCCCCGGGACCGGTAGCGCCGCGCAGCAGCGGCAGGGCGACCACAAATCCTTGATGACAATACATCCGCTCCCACAAATCGTCGCCTACACCGGCCGTGGGGGTCAGGGCGGCTACGACGACGTTATCCGCGTGCACTTGGCCCTCTTTGGTACTGACGGTCCAGTGGGTGTCGAAGCTGATGTCTTTGGCTCTACTGGATTCGAAGATCTGCACCCCGCGCTTAGCCAGCGCAGACGCAAGCGGGATGAGGAGCCGTCGTGGATGGACCTGAGCCTGGTCAGTGAATCGCACGGCACCGACCGTCTCAAACGGGATCGGGACCTCGGTGGTGAAGGATGCTGGAAGCCCTGCGTCGGCTGCGGCCTGGGCTTCGGCCTGCAGCGCCTCGACACTGTCGGGATCTGTGCCGTAAATGTAGGCATCGCGGGCCTGGATGGCGTCGTCGATCTGCAACTGACCTGCGATATCGCGGATGCGTTGCAGTGCATCCTGGTTCGCCCGGGCATAACTGCGTGCGACGTCGGCGCCCTGTTCTTGTGTCAGGCGTAGGTAGCGGGTTCCGTGCTGCGAGGTGAGTTTCGCTGTGGTGTAACCGGTGACAGATGAGGCTATGCGCCCACCTTCTAGAATTGCCACGCGCAGACCGGCCTCGGAGAGTTCAAACGCGCTCATCAGACCGGCGATACCTCCGCCAACAATACAAGCATCAACGGTTATCTCGCTTTGTAGTGCAGGATAGGAGGTAGGCGGTACCGAGTCCATCCAGTATGAGTTTCCGGCTTTTAGCGGGCTCATGGCACGCCCTTTCCATCAAACTTTCACGACAGTGAGCCAATAGTAGCACCGAGCATTCATGGGGCCCAGGGGTCTGGAAGTTTGTGGAACTTGGAGTGGCGTCTCACCAATGGGTGAGGGCGGTCAGTTCACCGGCTTGCTTCATTCATTTGTAGGATGATTCGGATTGCCGTTCTTTATCTTGTCCGGAATTCGCGAATACTGTGTACGCTTCAACAAGCTCAGCACAGAGCATTGATGCTTTCATTCAAGTGAGGGCTCGTGGCCTCGTTGGTTTTTGTGAGGCGGTCCAGGCTCTCGTGCCTAACTCAGGTCCAGCAGATCGCGCAACTGTTGGAAGGCTTCGGGGACCACACTGTAGTGCGCCCATCTGCCACGTTGTTCTCGGGTAATCAACCCAGCGTCGACGAGCTTTTTCATGTGATGACTCACGGTGGGCTGGGTGATGCCAAGTTCTTTGGTCAGATCACAGGCGCAGACCTCTTGGCAGCCCTGGGCCGTAATGTGCGACAACAACTGCAGGCGGGTGGGATCCGCCAGGGCTTTCAGCATGCCAGCGAAGCGACCAGCCTGCTCAGCATCAATGGGGCCATCGGTCAGCGAACAACATTGCGCAACAGGGTGAAGGATCAGGCGGGGGTCGTTGATTGCGGTGCTCATACCTCCATCATACATTGACGGTTATCAATGTGTTAGAGTGGTCTCGCTTTTGACGGATTGACAACTATCAATATGAGGGGCTTAGAAGCTGTATGAGCACGAGCGCGAATGCCGCTGCGACCACGGGGTCGCCGGTGATGCAGGAGATGTCCTTCTTAGACCGGTGGCTGGCACTATGGATTCTGCTGGCCATGGGCGTAGGACTGGCATTGGGCCGGTTTGTGCCTGGACTCAATACCGCATTGGATTCGATGAGTGTCGGTGGGATCTCGCTGCCGATCGCCATTGGTTTGCTGGTCATGATGTATCCGGTGCTGGCCAAGGTCCGGTATAACGAAACCCATCGGATCACCGGGGACCGGAAACTGTTGATCCTGTCGCTGGTGTTGAATTGGGTGGTCGGCCCGTTATTCATGTTCGTGCTGGCTTGGGTGTTTTTGCCGGATCTCCCAGAGTATCGGACCGGACTGATCATCGTCGGGTTAGCCCGGTGTATCGCGATGGTCTTCATATGGAATGACATGGCCTGCGGAGATCGCGAGGCGGCAGCCGTGCTGGTGGCGATGAATTCGGTATTTCAACTGTTGGCCTACGGCGCGTTGGGCTGGTTCTACTTACAAGCACTGCCCTCCTGGCTCGGCTTAGAGACCACCTCCGCGGAGTTCTCCATCGGCGCGATCGTGCTGTCCGTGCTGGTGTTTTTGGGTATCCCCTTGCTAGCCGGATTTCTGACGCGCACCGTTGGCGAAAAAGCCAAGGGCCGCGACTGGTATGAAAATACCTTCCTGCCCAAGATTGGCCCGTGGTCGCTCTATGGTCTGCTATTTACCATCGTGTTGTTATTCGCGATGCAGGGCGAAGCCATCACCTCTCAGCCGCTGGATGTTGCCAGGATGGCTGTCCCGCTATTGATGTATTTCGTTTTGATGTTCCTGGTCAGCTTCTATGTCTCCATGATGGTGGGCCTCAATTATGCCAAGTCCACCTCGGTGGCGTTCACTGCATCGGGGAACAACTTTGAACTGGCCATCGCCGTGGCCATCGGGGCCTTTGGGGTCACCTCCGGCCAAGCTCTGGCCGGCGTGGTCGGACCACTCATCGAGGTTCCTGTGCTCGTCGGGCTGGTCTATGTCGCTCTGTGGTTGGGCCGCAGAATCTTCCCGAGCGACCCCACCGTGCCCACCTTCCGCACCGCCAAGACCCCAGCGGATGCCGACAGTATATCAACCACCACAGGAGCCTAAGCTCATGACCACCCGACAGTCTGTGCCCAGTGTGTTATTCGTTTGTGTGAGAAACGGCGGCAAATCCCAGATGGCCGCCGCCCTGATGCGCCACCACGCAGCACAGGCAGGACACCCGATTGAGGTGCACTCAGCCGACACTCAACCAGGTGAATCCATCAACCAGCTCGCCGCCGACGTGATCGCCGAGGTCGGGGCTGACATGTCAGCCGAATCCCCTCGAGCTATTGACCCGGAGTTGCTGCGCCGAATCAATCGCGTGGTCGTGCTCGGGGATGAGGCCCAGATCGACCCGGTAGAGTCCATGGCCGGCACGATCGAGACCTGGTCCACCGATGAACCTTCTGAACGCGGCATCCAGGGCATTGACCGGATGCGATTAGTGCGCGATGACATCGCTGCTCGCGTGCAAGCACTCTATACCGAATTCACCACTGCGGAAAGATAATGTGATGACCACCCCAACCCCTCCTCAGACCTCGGCTCCAGCCGACCAACCTTCCGTGCTGTTCGTGTGTGTCCACAACGCCGGGCGTTCCCAAATGGCTGCCGGATACCTCCGAGAGCTCGGTCAGGGTCGTGTCGAGGTTCGCTCTGCCGGGTCATCTCCAGGGGATCAACTCAACCCCGTGGCCGTGGAAGCCATGGCCGAAGAAGGCATTGACATCACTTTGGCCACCCCAACCATCCTCACCCCCGAAGCCGTCCAAGCATCCGACGTGGTCATTACCATGGGCTGTGGCGACGCGTGCCCCATTTTCCCGGGCAAACGCTACGAAGACTGGGAGCTCGAGGACCCGGCGGGCCAAGGTATCGAGGCCGTCAGGGTCATCCGTGACGACATCAAATCCCGCATCCAACAGCTCGTCGCCGAACTGCTGGCCCCCGTCGACTCCTGAACATCTATGTCATCGACGGTTCCGTCACCCATGGCGGGGCCCTGATGATTGCCCTGGCACAGCAGGCCACCACTTCGGCGCGGTCATCATCGCCACCGGCACGGCCTATAAGGAACTGTGGCCTGCTCGAGGAGTCGCGGTTCACTGGGAAGGGAGGGTCCTGGTGTGCGACCTGTGACGGTTTTTCATCCGCGACCAACACACGACCAACACATCGTGGATCATCTCGATGACCGTGTGCAAGAGCTCTGGCTGTAGATTCAAGGATGATCTGTCGCCTGAGCTTGGGGCATCCGCTCCGGGAGTGTTGCAGCTCTTGCCTCGAATTTGAGAAATTCGGGTGGGGTGACGATACCGGAGGAGAGGAATACTCTCAGTAGTACCTTAATTTATGCTGCCCCATAGAAAGTGATATGCCGGTGGTTGAGGTTCTGGGGTTACCCATCCCCGATGAGGGGCTCGTCTTTCTAGCGGTCATAGTGCTTCACGTGGTTACGGGGCTGACGGGCGTGGTGTGTGGAGCAACGGCTGCCCTGGCCCGCAAAGGCGGCCCCGTCCATGTCACCTTCGGCCTGATCTACGGCTGGGCGTTGGTGGCCATCATCGCCACGATGGCGGCGATGGCGGTCATGCGATGGCAGGAAAACTGGCATCTGGTGCCCATCGGGCTAGTGGCCGGCGGTGCCTTGGCTATCGGCTGGTTGGATCGGCGACGCAAAACTCCCGGACATGACCGCGTGCACATCGTGGCGATGGGTTGTTCCTATGTGGCGCTCCTGACCGGGTTCTACGTCGATAACGGCCCGCATCTTCCACTGTGGCGTTACCTGCCCGACTGGTCGTTCTGGGTGATACCTAGCGTCGTGGGGCTGCCGATCATCATCGCTGCACTCCGCCGTCGACCGGCATCACACGCTGTTGAGCCTCTGCCCGAACCAAGGTAGCTATACCTGCCCCACGGGTGGCTCCCGGGAAATCTTAGGAGCGGGCCAGTACAGCCCCGCACTAGCCTTCTTGTGAATCGCTGATGTCTTTTTTGACAGACAACTCCCGGCAGCAGCAATCGGGGTACTGGTCACAAGCGCGCACGATAACGCCTCGATTGACCACACATCCGCAATCCGCGCATCCCATATCCATCCTCCGATTCTATCAATTAACCGAAGAAGCACCGAGGTCTTGTCGAGGGCATCAGCTTCCACGTGTTTTGGGCCACGAGAATTGCTGATAGGTCAGCGAACGCTGTATGGTCAGTGTGTGCTGACTATTGCTTCTCGTCTTGATGTCATGAACCGGTTGGGTCGGGCGATGTCGGACCCCACCCGTTCTCGAATTTTGTTGTCGCTGCTTGATCAGCCCGGATATCCGGCTCAGTTAGCCGAAACCCTGGGCCTGACGCGGACGAATGTCTCGAATCATCTAGCCTGTTTGCGGGACTGCGGGATTGTGATCGCCGAGCCGGAGGGGAGGCGTACCCGTTATGAAATCGCCGACGCGCATCTAGCCCAGGCACTTAATGCGCTGGTGGATACGACCCTGGCCGTGGATGACAACGCGACCTGTCTCGACCCGGCTTGTCCGGTCGTCGGCTGCTGTGACACCGGGGGAGGCGATCGATAATGTCCGCTGCGTGTGGGTGCGAAGCATCCGAGCAAACCGTGGACCGCCAGGAGCACGCTGGGTGGTGGGCTGATCGCGCGATGCTCATCCCGGCAGTCTCCGGGGTGGCCCTGTTGGTCGGTCTGTGCCTTGAATGGTTCATTCCAGGCACTGGCCTAGCGGCCACAATATTGTTCTGGTTGGCGCTGGTGGCGTGTGCTTCCCAGTTCGTGCCCGGTGCTATGCGGGGGTTATTCACCTCGGGCCGGTTAGGCATCGGATTGTTGATGACCATTAGTGCCACCGGTGCGGTCATTCTTGGGTTCATTGAAGAAGCCGCCGCACTGGCCTTCTTGTATTCCATTGCCGAAGCCTTGGAGGATCGAGCCATGGATAAGGCCCGGTCGGGCCTGCGTGCTTTATTGTCGCTGATTCCTACCAATGCCACAGTCGTGGCAGCCGGGACCATTCGCACAATCCCGGTGGAATCGCTCGTACCGGGGGATTTACTGAACCTAGTAGCAGGGGAGCGATTGGCCACTGACGGTGTGGTGGTTTCCGGGCACAGCAGTCTGGACGTTTCGGCGATCACCGGTGAATCAATCCCGGTTGCGGTTGAACCCGGTGACCAGGTATTAGCCGGGTCGATCAATACCTCCGGTGTGCTCGAGGTCGAGGCCACAGCCGCTGGAACAGATAACTCACTGACCGCGGTCGTGGAATTGGTCGAACAGGCCCAGCATGACAAAGGCCAGCGGGCACGGATTGCTGACCGAATCGCCCGTCCATTGGTCCCGGGCGTGCTAATTCTGGCCGTCCTCGTGGCCGTCCTGGGGGCTCTACTGGATGATCCTGGAGTGTGGATTGAACGCGCGTTAGTGGTCCTGGTGGCGGCCTCGCCGTGTGCGCTGGCGATCTCGGTGCCGGTGACGGTCGTTTCTGGCATTGGCGCGGCCAGCAAGTTCGGTGTCATCATCAAATCTGGGGTCGCATTTGAACGCCTCGGTGGGATCCGTCATGTGGCCCTTGACAAGACTGGCACACTGACTCGGAACCAGCCGACCGTGATCGAGGTGCTGACCACCGATGGCAGTAGCCAGACAGAGGTACTCGGGTGGGCTGCCGCGCTGGAAATCCATAGCACCCACCCCCTGGCCGCCGCCATAATCACCGCCGCACCCCACACGCCGGTGGCCCGCCAGATCGAGGAGACCGCAGGTCACGGCATAACCGGCATAATTGACGGCGCACGAATCTCGGTGGGAAGCCCCCGCTGGCTGCGCCCAGGCTCGCTCACTGGCCCGGTCCAGGAACTGGAAGACCGCGGCATGACTGTGGTCATTGTGCACCGCGAGGACCAACCCGTGGGCGCGATCGGGGTGCGTGACGAACTCCGCCCAGAAACCGCCGACGTCATCCAAGAGTTAACCGAGACGGGCTACGGGGTCACCATGCTCACCGGGGACAACACCCGCACCGCAAACGCGTTGGCCCTGGAAGCCGGGATTGATGATGTCCGCGCCGAGCTGCATCCGGAAGGCAAGGCTCACGCCGTGGCGGAACTCCAAGAACATGGTCCGGTCGCAATGATTG
The DNA here is from genome assembly GCF_020742345.1 of Enteractinococcus helveticum. Lineage (GTDB taxonomy): Bacteria > Actinomycetota > Actinomycetes > Actinomycetales > Micrococcaceae > Yaniella > Yaniella helvetica_A. Next base: position 14,963 of record NZ_DYXC01000056.1, read on the forward strand.
GTGACGGGATCAACGACGCCCCGGCCTTGGCCTCAGCGCCGATCGGTATTGCCATGGGTGCCAAAGGCGCGGATGCCGCAGTAGAATCCGCCGATGTTGCGTTCACTGGCCATGACCTCAGCGTCCTGCCACGGGCGTTGCAGCATGCCAGCCGGGGACGCCGCATTATCAATCAGAACATCGTGTTGTCGTTGGCCATTATTGTTGGCCTGTTGCCGTTAGCCATCACCGGCGTGCTGGGGTTAGCCTCCGTAGTCCTAGTCCACGAGCTGGCAGAAGTCATCGTGATTGCCAACGGTCTGCGAGCTGGTCGCACCAAGGCCACCACCAGTTCACCACATCCTGGAATACCCGCAGAGTCAATTTCGACGACGACGGCTCACGCTGGAAGCCAGTCTGGCGCGTCCTGACTTTCTGGAGCGTGTACGCTCTGCCGTCGATGCATGTGGCAGTCATGTCGAGATTGACCCGGTCGATGGTTTCGCCGAGGTTCATGCTAGATATTCCAGAGCTTGCTGGATTGGACGTTTTGCCCGGGGCAGCCGAGACGCGACCTGGATCAGCCGGGCAGGTTTGCCGCCTTGGCGCAGCCATTCTTTCAGCGCATCACGGCCCAAGTCATAGCCGAGATCGCCCCGTAACCGGAAAGCATCAGTGATGGACCGCTCCGCGGAGTATATCCCGATGACCATATCTGTGCCGGGTATTGGGATCTCGTGTCGGCCTACATTGAAGGTGTCGCGGTCGAAGGAATGCCAAGCGATCGAAGTGTTGCCGGCCGGAATGCGTGCACCACGAGGGATCGCGATATCCAATGTTGTCGGGATGGCATCGGTGAGGTCGTAGTAGGCCAGCGCGGACGTCAAACTGATCGTGGCATCCGTGCCTCCATTGCACCTGTGGGTTGCTGATCACAACTCTCCTATCCGCAGGAGTCTCTGACTCGGGGTAAGCCGACTTGCCCAGACTGTCCCGGAGCTCCTCAGTAACTCTTGTTCTCACGATAGTACTTTGCGCAGTCACGCGCTCTCCCTACATTGTGCAACGACGGAACACTCTGCGACGTACACGGCTATATGCCGGTTGCCTAGTATTGGAATATGCCAAATATCGCGATAGAAATCGAAGCAACGGATCGCATCGAAGCGGATCGCATTCTGGCGCTCTACCAGCGAGGCAAACGACACATCGAGCTGGAAGCAGAAGTGACGAACGAAGTGTGGAGCCGA
>NZ_DYXC01000057.1 GCF_020742345.1 Enteractinococcus helveticum
GCACGCCGGTGCCACAGCGGTGCATCTGACACTGTCGTACCTCGGCGACACCGTCATGTTGGATGTCGCCGATAATGTGACCGGTTTTACGGCCGAACATATCGATCCCGGACATGGTCTGGGTATCATGCAGGAACGCGTTGAAGCATTGAACGGGGCCATCTACCTCGATACCAAACCCGGTGAAGGTACCACCCTGACGGTATCAATCCCCGGGATTCAGGAGTCCGACTATGGCCACCGTTGACACCATTCGTGTGCTGATTGTCGATGACCACCCCATCGTCCGGGATGGACTCCGCGGACAATTGGCTACGCAACCGGACCTCCAGGTTGTAGCCGAAGCCGCCAACGCGGAAGAGGCGCTGACTGTACTGCAGCATCACGCAGTGGACGTGCTGCTCACCGATTTGCGCATGCCGGGGCTGGGTGGTCACGAACTCATTCGCACAGTACGCGCAGAGTATCCCAAAATCCAGGTTCTGGTGTTAACTACCTACGACGGCGAAGATGATGTCCGTCCCGCACTGGATGCGGGGGCTCGGGGGTATCTGTTGAAGGATGCCAGACGTGAAGCATTATTTGCTGCGGTCCGTGCAGCGGCGGCGGGCCGCAGTAGCTTTGCGCCGTCCGTGCAGCGACTCCAAGCTCAGTCCCCGTCCAGGTCATTACTCAGCACTCGCGAAGTCGAGGTCCTAGATCTCATTGCTCACGGCTGCACGAACCGTCAGATCGCTTCGGCACTGTCCATCGGTGAAGCAACTGTCAAGACGCATGTGCGTCACCTGTGTGACAAACTCGAGGTCGCGGATCGGGCAGCCGCCGTGGCCGCCGGTTATCAGCGCGGACTGCTGTGACCGTGCTCAACACACCTGTGGGTTCATCCGAGCTCTGGCGCTGATTGGACCATGGTTTGTTGGTGCAGCCGCTTGCCGTTATACCGGACACCGGGCACCAGCGGCGACGGCCCATATGCAGTGAAACCCATGCGTTGGAAAAATCGGACGGCACCCGGATTCTCGACAAGCGTCTGGAGATAACAGCCCGGCGAACCGGCTTGGGTCCAACGATCGAACCAGGCTTCCATCAGGGCGGATCCGGCGCCGGTTCCTCGTGCCTCTGGGGCAACATTGATGTGCAGATGCGATGGCCAGCGCGGGTCATGAAAATCTTCTGTGGCGGGTTCTTTGCGAAGTTTGGTCCGCACCGTATCAGCGATGGCACGACCGAAAAACACCATACTTTGAGGTCGCAGGGCTAATCGATATTTTCGAATGGCAAACTCCATGCGGGCGCCTTCGGATGGGAACGTAGCACTGTCCAGGCACCCGGTGAGATATCCAACCAACGCGCCATCGGCTTCGGCAACAAATAAGGATTCTGGTTCAAGGTCCATATACGGATCCAAGTAGACACTCGCCTCGGCTTCTGGGTGTCCCCAGAAGGATCCTGGAGGGACCCCATCACCAGCCCTGGCGAAGAGCGTACGCAACTCGAATCGATCTGTTTCATCAAAGGGTCGAATCTTTGCTGTACTCACGGTTGTCTCCTGTGCTGCGGCAACGACTTGCCGGACATTGATAGATGGTTCTCATAAAGGCCAGCACTCCGCAGATCCGGTGGTTACCAGCGGACCCGGATGCCCAAGGGCAGACACATATCAGTAAGCCAGTTTCTGTCGGTCAGTCTGCTGAAGATCTTGGCCACGGAGGCGTCAGCGGCCAGAGCATCTGATGCAATGCGGTCCCCAAATAATGCAACCGCTACGGTGTCGTTGCAGCGATTACTCATCCACGCTACACCTTCAAACCCGGCACGATGTGCAGCTTCTGCCCACTGCACCGTCTGGGGATACGTACGCATGTCAGAAGATGTGAGTGCTTGATGTGTGGTACCAAGTGCTCGGAGTCCAGTGCCCATAAATTTTGCTAATTTCAGCTGCCTAGTTGTACGAAACGCCGCCATGACAGTCCGCATATAGTCTGATGGGATAAGTACCCCGCCAGTGGCTGGAATATCCCTCAACAGCGTCTCGCATATTGCGGCCTCAGCCGAGTAGGCTGCGTACAAGACCGGAACAATAGCTCCTGCATCATCCGTGAAGAACGCGAAACGGGTCGGTTCCCCGTAGCCTGGGTTAAAGTCGGTGACTTGTCGGCCACCGTCATCATGCAGGACCCGGTACAACAGCTGGTGCGCTTCGATTGTGAATGTCTCGGCGGTTCGCGGGCCGGTAGGCCACTGTGCTTCTACCACTGGGTACCAAAACGGCTTTGGAATACCGCCAGCACCTGTGCGACGTCGTCAATCACGTCAACGGGTCGGTTGCCATCCAGGCTCGGCGATTCCAGGAGAAACCATTGAGCTACGTCCTCATCTGACACGCCGAGTTCCGGGGCTACCCGGAGTACGGCCAGCACCGATTCATAGATCTTGCCGGATTCGGTGAATTGGAAACCCGGATAACGATAGGCGTTGCGCCGCGAAATACCCAAAATTTTTCTGGCTTTCCGCCGGTCATTGGCGAACCCTCCGGTGGTTTGTTTTGAACCTGAAATCTGCGCTACGGTTCGGCCATCAAGTAAGCCAAATTCGGCCTCCATATCGCGCCACGCATTTTCCGTGGCGACAATGCCAGCGGCCATTTGTGGTGAAATCGTGTGATCTAACGATTCCACTGCCTCGCCCAGCAAGTGTATTGAACGCGCCATGTGCTGGTATTCAACAGTCTCTTTGATCGCAAATCGCTCTACTTCAGAATCTGGCATAGGTGTCGACATACCCTCTCCTATTCCTTCAAATCCATTTTATAACGATGAACAAAGGAAATACAGGGTGCAACCTACTGTGCTTTGAGCGTCTCATATGTCTTGGACTGCACGGTTCGTTCAATTCCCCACGAAAAATGCGGGAGTCAGCTGATGCTGGCTCCCGCATTTTCTATGAGGCGGTGAACGCCGTCGTTGGATTTTTTTAATAGGCCTGTTTGCGCTGTTCGACGATCAGGTGGATCAGCGCGAATTTGCCGGTCTCAATGGCCTGGTAGGCGCTTTGGATTGCGGCTGGGATCTGCGAGTTCTCGGTGACGCGGACTCCGCAGCCACCGAAGGCATCGGCCATGGCGGCGAAGTCTGGGTTCTTCAGCTGAGTGCCGGAGACCCGACCCGGGTAATCGCGTTCCTGGTGGGTACGGATGGTGCCGTATTCCTGGTTGTCCATGACAATGACCAGCGGGGTGGCCCCGTACTGGGCGGCGGTGGCCAGTTCTTGACCGTTCATCAAAAATTCGCCGTCACCGGCAACCGTGACCACGATCTTGTCTGGGTTCTCCAGCGAGGCGGCAACCGCCGATGGGATGGAGTACCCCATGGAACCGTTGCGGGCGGAGATCAACGAACCATAGTGGTGGGTTGGGAAGTAGCGGTGCACCCAGTTGGTGTGCTCTCCGGCGCCGAAGGTGACCATGGCATCGTATGGCAGCGTTGGTACCAGGTGGGCCATCATGGCGTCCATTGAGGCGGGACCATCGTGGATGTCTTGGGTTGGTAGGGCGGCGAATTCTTCCTGCTGACGGCGCATCTTGGCCGTCCAGTTTGCCCATTCGGGTTTATTTGGCAGGTCCATGCGCACCAGGTCGCGTACGAAGCTTGCTGGTTTGGCCACGATCTGGTGGGAGACCGGGCCTGAACGGCCCCGCAGGGCTGGGTCAATGGTGACCAGGAAGTTCTTTTTGTCCCAGTTCTGCCGAATGGTGAACCCGTCGGTCACGGTGTCGCCTGGCACGGTGCCCACAAACACGATGAGGTCGGTTTCTTCTAGCAAGTCATAGGTCGGTTTTGGTCGGCCATAGCCCATCGGCCCAACGTAGGACGGCGAGTCGAAGGGGATGGTGCCCTGGGTTCGCCATTCAACGGCACCGGCGATCTGGTGGTCTTCCAGCCAGCTGCTTAGCTGTTTGGAGGCTTCTTCGGTCCAGTCGTTGCCACCGGTAATGAATAGTGGTTTATCGGAGTCCAGCAGCGCGTCGTAGAGCTCTTTCCAGTCGTCAACGGTCATGCCGCCACCGGCAACCGGGATCTGCGGGTGCAGTCGAGCATCAATTTCTTCTTTAATAATGTCTTCTGGCAGACCTACGACGACGGGGCCTGGACGACCGGAGGAGGCAGCGAACATGGCTTCGGCCACGATTTCGGAGGCGCGGTCTGGGTGGTCCAAGACCATAACGCGTTTGGTACCGGTACCAAACCAGGCGTGTGGGTCGAATTCCTGGAAGGCTTCTTTTTCGCGGTGTTCGAATGGGATCAGGCCAACGAACAGCACCATTGCTGTGGAGTCCTGCCATGCGGTGTGCAGCGCGACGTGGGCGTTGGCGGCGCCCGGACCACGGGTTACCATGGCAACGCCTGGGGTCTGGTTGAGTTTGCCGTCGGCTTCAGCCATGTAGGTGGCGCCACCTTCGTGACGGCACACGATATTTTGAATCGGGGAGTCAGCCAGCCCATCAAGAACATCGAGATAGGATTCGCCGGGTACCGAGTAGACGCGTTCTACTCCGTGCGCTACGAGGGTGTCGACAATGACGTGACCGGCGGTTTTGCGTTGACCGTTACTATTAAAAGGGTATGCCATGTATGGAAAGCTCCTTGACTGAATTTCTTTGCGTTCAGCCCAGTCGCCATTGACCAAGGGCAAGCGCTAACCTCTACAAAATACCAGCGATATAGGGAATAGTGGAATTTCAGACGTTTGTTTCCTGTCACAAATACGCCGCAACGAACATCCAGCACAATCGATCCCGTTCCAGGAGGAGATTCACGTATGTCCAAAGTTATGATCATTGGCGGTCACGGCAAAGTTGCTCAACTCGCAACACCCTTATTGGTGCAAGCCGGCCACACCGTGACTTCAATTATTCGTAATCCTGATCAAGAAGAGACTATCCGCACCCTGGGTGCTACCCCATTAGTGTTCGATCTTGAATCCGCGACCCGCGAAGATTTTGCCGAGGTGTTCCGCGGCCAAGATGCGATCATTTGGACCGCCGGTGCCGGTGGGGGCAACCCTGACCGGACCTATGCGGTTGATCGTGATGCCGCGATTGCCTCGATTGATGCAGCACAGCAGGTCGGTGCCAACCGTTACATCATGGTGTCGTATCTTGGCTCTTCGCTGGATCACGGAGTACCAGACGATAGTTCGTTTTATCCTTATGCACAGTCCAAGGCCATTGCTGATGATCACCTGATGCAATCGGAATTGGACTGGACGATTCTTGGCCCCGGCACCCTCACCCTGGATGACCCATCTGACAAGATCCGCCGGGTAGGGCGAATGGCTTCCGACACTCTGGCCGAGGGCCAAGCCCGTGACACTTCACGCGCCAATGTCGCCCAAGCGATTCTCTCAGCTCTGACCTCGCAGAAGAGCATCCGCACCGTGGTGGACTTTGTTGATGGGGATACTCCGATTAATCACGTTTTCGGTCTCTGAACTTATGCTTCTTCTTCCGCCATGCGACGGCGTCGCGTGACAAAGACCGCACCCAGTCCAATTGCAACCAGTCCTGCGATAATAGCCACGGCGATGTTGGCGCCGGTACTTGCTAAGAAGCCACCAGAATCCTGATCTTCACCGGTTTGCTGGGCATCATCACCGCTCGAGCTATCGGTTCCGGGCGCGCCCTTCGTGTCGTCATCGGTTCCGGAATCGGCATCAGAATCACCGGGAGTTTGAGTGTTTCCCGGCGATTCCTCGCCACCTGGCGTCTGGCCGTCATCCGGGTGGGTGGGGCCACCGTCGTCGGGCTCATCCGTCGCGTCGTCATCCGGTGCATCGGTTGCCCCATCACCAGGATCTTCTGTGCCGTCCTCGCCGTCGGAGCCTGCGTCGTCCTCATCGGTGCCAACCAACGATGCGAGGTAACGCTGGGTGTCGGCGGAGGTGTTCAGCGCGATGTCGTAATCTTCCAGTGTTTCGGTGGGCAACTGGACGCTGAAGTCGATCGCACCGGTTTCATCCAGAACATACTGTTCGATGAACACGATGTCACCGGTGGACGGATTGTCGGGATCGGCTCCGTCGTCGAGAATGAGCACGCTGAGCTGCTCACCGGCTAACGCATCTGCTGAGGTCACGCTAATATCCGCGGTGGCGGCCTCCCCGGGGGTTGCCTCATGAGTAAGCGCCGGAGTCTCGGTGGTGGCCGCCGCGGTGCCGACGCCGATAAAACCAAGGGCAACAGTTAGACATGAGGCTGTGATGTAACGGATGTTCATTATGCGTTCTCCTCCGGTGCGTTGATGAGCATCGGGCGTTGCGTCTCGGCGTTCCAAGTCCAGACGGTGTCGAAGTCCCAGCCCAGCTGTTCGATGAAGGTTTGTGCGGTGGTGGCTTCGTCCGCGGTCAGGGTTGCCCCGCGCTGGGTGTTGGGACCTTCCTCGGTGACGGATTCGCCTTCTACCTGTAGGGTTTCGATCGCGTAGTTATTGACCATGGTTGCGGTATCGCCGTTGAGCACCCTGCCGACGACGCGGCTGGCCTGCGATTCGGCGATGACCGAGGGGTTCAATGCAATGCTGTTTTGCACGGTTGTGGTGGTGTAGGCGTACCCGGTAATACCACCGGCGTTGGGTTGGCCCACGGTTTCTACCGCACCAGCAGCATAGACACGGTCGGTGGTTGACCCGCGGCCGGTGATACCAATGACGCCGCCGGCCTGGCGGTGACCATCTGCGGTCACATCGGCTGTGGAGTAGGTATCGGTTACGGTCGCATAAGAGTATCCGACGACACCGCCGACGGTGGCGTGGCCGGTGATCCCCCCGGAGGTCCACACCTCGGTGACCTCGCCCTGGTTCACATCGACCAACAGGCCCACGTTCTCATTGGTGGTGGTCACGCTGGCTTCTGCCAGGCCGAGGTTACGGATGGTGCCATTATTCTGTTTGAACAGGCCACCTTGCGTTGAGTTGTAGCCGGTGATGCTGTGGCCGGCGCCGTCAAAGGTTCCGTAGAAGCCATCCGGGGCCAGCTGAGCCTGCTCTGTGCCGGTCAGATCTAGGGAGGCGGCCAGGCGGAAGTCCTCTTGGGGTTGAGCGGTGACTTCTGCTAGTTCTGAGGCTTGTGTGATCAGCAGGTAGCCGTCGTCATCACGTTCCAGGGCTTCCTCTGGTTGTTGTTCCTCGGCGTCTTCATCATCCGGGTTTTCCGGTTGCTCTTCGTCAACCGGTGGAACCGGATCGCCGGTGTAGTCCTCCGGAATTGTCTGCAGCACTGGGCGTGCGGCGTCGTCATGCCACTGCCAGACCGAGTCCAGATCCCAGCCGAGGGTGTCGGTGTAGAAGCTGGCGTCACGAACTTGCGCGGTGGTTGCGGTGGCACCCATCCAGGTGGTGTGGCCGTCTGGACCGTCGAAGTTGGTGGTTTCAGCGTCCACAGCGTCCGCGGCCCACAGGTTGTTCAGGGTCGCCGTGTGGCCTGACAGCACACGGCCCAACACCCGGTGCGCATAGTCTGGTGCGTGCACGGTGGGGTTCAGTGCCAGCACATTGCTGATCTCGGTGCCGGTGTAGCCGTAGCCGATGACGCCGCCGATATTGCGGGTCTGCGCAGACACCGCACCGGTTGCATACAGGTTCTCACTGACCGATCCGGCCAGGGCCACACCGATCACGCCACCGGCTTCAGTCGAGCGCGAGTGCACATCGGCCGTCGAGTAGGCGTCGCGCAGCTGCCCACTGGAGTCGCCCACGACACCACCCACGCGGCTGTCACCGGACACGGAACCGGTTGTGTACACGGTGTGTATCTCACCGTTATTGACGCTGGCAATAATACCCACGCGGCCGCCGGCCAAATCAACGTCGGCGTTGACCACCGCCAAGTCGTAGATGGCACCGTTGTTGATATTGAATAGCCCGCCGGTGGTCGAGGTGAGCCCGGTGATGGTGTGGCCGTTGCCATCGAATTCACCGGTGAATGGTCGCAGCCCGCCCAGCGGCTCCCAGGTGTCCACACCTGAGAGGTCCAGATCGGCGGTCAGTATAAAGTTCTCGCCCGGGTATGTGCTGATTTGTTGGAGTTCTTCTACGGTGTCGACTTCATAGAAACCCTCGGCGTTGGGTTCACCGGCAGGTTGCGGTGCAATGTAGTCTTCGGGATTGGCCTGCAGGACGGGGCGCTGCGCGTCGTCATCCCACTGCCAGTCCTGGTCGAAATCCCAGCCAAGATCCTGGGTGTAGAGCTCCGGAGTCTGAGTTTCTGCTTCCGGAACTACCCGACCCTTCCAGTTATCCTCGGCAGGATCCTCATCGAGGGACTCGACGCTAATATAGCTGGTATCCGAGGCCAACAGTCCGCTCAGGGTAGCGGTCTGGCCACTGAGCACCCGCCCTACCACAGCGTGAGCGTAGGACGGCGCGGTCACGGACTCGTTCAACGAGATTGCATCGTGCACTTCGGTGCCGCTGTAGCCATATCCGACAACACCACCAACGTTGCGGGTATCAGAGGTGACATTACCGGTTGAATACACCCGCTGGGTTTCAGACCCGGCCATTGCTACGGCGACGACGCCCCCTGCTTCCGTTGAGCGCGAGCGCACATCGGCTGTCGAGTAGGTGTCGGTCACGGTACCGGTGGAATCTCCGACCACACCGCCGACGCGGGACCGGCCCACAATCGATCCGGAGGTCCAAGAGTTTTCCACGGTTCCGGCGTTGAAGTCGACCAGCAGACCGATGGTGCCCTGTGTGCTATCGATATCGGCATCTTCAACGGCGAGGTTGCGAATTGTGCCCTCGTTGACGGCAAAGACCCCGGCCCCACCGCTTTCAGTTGGGACATATCCGGTAATCGAATGGCCTTGACCGTCAAACACCCCGGTAAAGGGCGTGGTACCGGCACCAATCTGGGCGCGCGGTGTGCCATCGAGTTCTAGGTCATTGACTAACACGTAGTGACCATCGGGGTTCCAGCGGATGTTTTCCATATCCTGCCAGGTGCGGATCTCAAACGGATCTTCGGCAGTACCGTCGCCCAGCATGCCCGGACGCAGTTCAATTGCCTCTTGCAGTGGCACGCCTGAGCCGAGTGCGTCCCAGACAAAGAGTTTCGCGGTGACCTGTGTTGGTAACTCGAGTGGTTCGTCGAAGGCAACGTATTGTTCGGTGCCGCGGTGGTCCAGGTCGACTTCTTCAACCCGCAGATCAAGAAGTTCCTGCTCATCGTAGTCGTAGGCGGCAACTGACACCGTCACCGATTCGCGAGCGCCCGGGTAACTGAGCAGCCCAATGCCTTCCAGCTGTTGGTTATCGACCGTAGCCGAAGACAGTTTCCAGGTGCCTTCGGGCTGCTGGGTCACAAATTCGTCAACGATTTCACCGTCAATCGAATAGGTGGTCATCGCAAGTCCAGCATCGGTGACTTCCAGTGCGGCCGAGACCTGCAGGTTGTTATCGTAGACGACGTCGTCCCACCAGAATTCCTGGTTTTCATAGAATTTTGGACCCGAGGACCCCATGGTCACATAGGTCGTGCCTGCGGCATGTTCTTCAGCGGTCTCGGCAAGCGCCTCACCGTCAATCACGGTTGCACGTTTATACACGTGGTCGTGTCCGCCGATGTACAGGTTGACGCCCAACTGATCCAGGGTTTCGGTGACCAGGGCGCGGTCGGTTGCCATGCCGGCGTCGTCGGCGTGACTGCCACCGTAGTAGGAGAAGTGTCCGGTCACCACCTTCCACGGCTTATCGGTGGCGCGCATGTCATCGATCAACCAGTCCAGCTGGGTTTGTAGATCGTAGTTGGAGTTCAATACGGAAACGTGCATGTCACCGTTGTCGAAAGAGTAGTTCGATTCGCCGATCTCGCTACCGTTCTTCGGGTGGTTGAACATACCACGGAAGATCGCGTTGCGTTCCGGTGAGACGGCGTTGAATTCTTTATCCCCGTAGGTCTCGTGGTTGCCAACCATGGTGGCCAGGCGCAGATCGAGGTCTTCTAATACCCAGTCAAATAGTTGTTCCCAGTACTGACCCCGGCCAGCATTATCAACGAAATCCCCGACTTGCAGCACCGTGTGGCCGCCTGGTTTTTCATCGCGGACGACGTCGAGGGCTTCGGTAAATAGCTCGTGTTCGGCCTGGTCGCCGGAACTCACCTGCAGATCGCCCATTACATACAGTGGCGCGTTCGAGTCGCCACCGGCAATGAATTCGCCTTGGACGTCGGTCCACTCACCGTCTGGGCTGACGCCGAAGCGGTATTGGTAGCGCTGGTGTTCTTCGAGTCCTTCGAAGTTGAACTCATGCGAGCGTAAGGGTTGCCCAGTAATCGAGTCCTGGTAGTTCTCTGCCTGGGTACCGATCGTGTCGACTTCAAAAACCTGTTCGGCATCCGATTTCACGGTAATAGCTTCGGACCAGTCCGAGCTATCGGCAGGTAGAACTTGTGCCCAGGTTTCAGTGATCTCAAGATCGGTGTTGACCGACAGACCGGTCTGATCGCCGGTTTCACCCACCGTTGCGGTCGAGCCGAAGTATTGGAAGACACCCTCGGGATCCAACTCATCCTGGCTGATCTGAATACGTTTGATGTCGGCTGCAGTATTGCCCTGCTCATCGGTTGCATGCGTGACGACGAAGTGGTCGGAGTAACCATCGACGGCAAATCCTCCATTGGAGAGCTCAACTTCACCGGCGGCGTTATAAACCGTGGTCTCAATGGTCGGTTCTGCACCCGAATCATCGGTTGCGGTAGCCGCTGGCAGCTGGATGTGTTGCCCGTGTGCAGCCGTCTCAACGGTGGAAGCGACCTCAAGTTCTGGTGCATAGTCGGCTCCCCTTGTGGTGTCACCAACCCACACCGGAGCCGAGATGATTTCATCGCCGTCGGTCTGCGTGGCTTTGAGCCAGTAGTAGTCGCCGTCTTCGACATCCAGGGTCGCGTTCAGAATGATCTCATTGCCTGCGCCTGGTTCGAATTCATAGGAGATATCCCCGCCATTGGTGTATAACACCGCCGAGGCAAAGGACTCATCGGCACCGGCATCGGCCAGTTCGATATCGAATTCTAGCTGGCCGGTGTCTGCCGGCAAGATGGCGCCCATGTGTTCGCCGTTAACGCTCATTTGCAGGGTCGCATCAACATCGAAGGTTGTGTACATGCTGCGGTCACGCATCGCCTGATACAGGCTATCCAGGGTGTGTTCTTCAGCCCAGACACCGGTGTGTGCCGGGTTGCCCGTCACCCAGGTCTCACTGTGTTCATCGCCGGACCAAACTGGGGCGAGGTGCCAACCGGCGTCGAGGGCTGTGACAAACGTGTCGTGGTAGTTCGGAGATTTGTATTCAAACAGTGGAATCTGCTCGTCTGCGGCGCGGGTCAGGTGGCTAAAACCGAAGTGGCCGTGGCCTGATGCCGGGTGATTAAACTGGCCAATCGCATCTGGATCCATCGTCAGGCGAGCCATCACGGTGGGCACGTCCCACATCAAGTGTCCGGTCCCCCAGTCGCCGCCGCCTTCAGATTGAGCGGTCAGAAACCAGTCGGTGTTGAAAATGTTCATGTGGCCGCTGGAGTTATACCAGGTGACTTCTTCGCCGATGAGTGCTTTGAGGTGATCGCTTTGTTCATTGAATTTATCTGCGGTTTCGTGACTGTATTTCCACTCTTCGGAGTGTGAATCATAGCGGTCGTCAGCAAATGCATCGGCGTTGCGCAGGTCGAAGACCACGTCGTGGTCGGTGACGCCGAAGAAGTCGACGTTGGCGTTTTCGGCAACGTGCTCCATCGCATCGATCGGCATTTGTACGCCGTCACTGATGGCCGTGTGGGAGTGAATTTCAGCCCGGAAGTGTTGCTTGCCTAAATGTTGACGACGATCGGCTTGCTCTTCAGCCACCGTGATCTGCGGTTGGACGTCTGCCGGATCAATATTTTCATCGTCATGACTATGGTCGTGTTCCCCCGCAGTGAGCCCCTCATCGAGTGGATTGGATGGTGGATCTTCCGGTGGTGCGGTATCTTCGTAAACCGCTGCGGCTGGAGAGCCCCAGAAGTTGTCGGCCCAGGAGGGCAGGATGAGTAGACCTGCGGTCAAAGCCGTCCCGGTCAGCACGGCGGCTGAACGACAACTCACTTTCTTCCAGAAACAACGTTGAGACGTCACAAACACTCCTCTTGATTTGGCAGCCCTTCGACTGTAAGAGCGTTATATGACGGCACAGAAAGACCTACATGAACTTTCAACAAATCCTGAGAGAACGCTGAGAATACTCGGCGACGCGTTACATTCTCAGTCTGACGTGCTGCTATGCGGTGATGTTATGCAGTGACGACAGTTTTTGCATCCTCGGAGAAGATCGGTCGAGTAGGGCGAATAGCTTTCGACACTCTGGCCAAAGGCCAGGACCGTGACACTTCACGCGCCAATATCGATCACTGCAGCGGTGCGAGATGCCGAGATCACATGAAGGTCCGCGGCAAAGGCGGTGGCGAGTTAGGCCGCTTTTCAGTGGCACCCGGTGCGGTGTTCGTGTTGTCAACTCTGACAAATATGTTCCCAACCGTGTTTTGCTTCTCACTGGGTGCGTTCTGTTCCAGGCTTTCTGGTATTCCTTCAGGATTACCAGCCGCAATAGGCACTTTCTGCTGTCATCAGCCACAGCACACACCAACGCATTGAGGTGACGCCGGTGCCACGAATCGATGTGCCTTGGCAAGCACGCGATGAGCTGAACGGTGGGTGAAGTTTCTCACGGTCTATTCTCTTTTACTGTGCGGCTTGAGACGATGAAAGGACTAGGAGATCTAGTGCTGTCGACCAGTTCAAGGAGAGTCACAATGACAATGCGAGCAGCTCGTTTCTACGACCGAAAAGATATCCGAATCGAAGATGTTGATCGCCCAACAGCTGGTCCGAATGAGGTACTCATTGATATCGCCTGGTGCGGTATTTGTGGCACCGATCTTCATGAGTACTTAGATGGCCCGATCTTTATCCCGCCCAAAGGACACCCGCATCCGGTATCGGGGGAAGAGGCTCCGGTTACGTTAGGTCACGAGTTCTCGGGCACGGTCGCCGAGCTCGGTGAAGGTGTGGATGACCTTGAAGTGGGTCAGCACGTCGTCGTTGAACCCTACATTATTCACGAAGAATATTGGGGTACCGAAAATTACCATCTGACACCGGACCAGAACTTCATCGGCCTGGCCGGCGGCGGTGGCGGGTTGGCAGAACAAATTGCCGTCAATCGCCATTGGGTGCATCCGATCCCCGATAATGTCGCCCTGGATGAGGCAGCCTTGGTAGAACCATTGGCTGTGGCCTATCACGCGTTTCAACGGTCAGGAGCGCAGGCAGGCGATACCGCGCTGATCGGTGGTGCAGGTCCGATTGGGTTGCTGACCGCTGCGGTTGCGAAAGCCCACGGCGTGACGACTATTATCTCGGAACTTTCGCAAAAACGTATCGACACGGCAAATGAGACCGGGGTCGCTGATCATGTGGTCAATCCTGCCGAGCGAGATGTGGTCGAAGAGGTCATGAAGCTTACCGATAATAAGGGTGCCGATGTCGGTTTCGAAGCGGCTGCTGTTGACGTTGTCCTCAATACGTTATTTAGCGCGGTGAAGAAGGCCGGGGTGATCGTCAATGAATCGATCTGGGGTCACACTCCGAAGACCAAGCTGGTGGATCTGGTAACCAAAGAACAAGATTTACGCGGCACGATCGGTTACTACAACAGCCACAAGCCATCCATTGAGCTGGTCAGTTCGGGGAAGGTTGACCTGAAACCATTTATCAGCCATAAGATCGCACTGGACGATCTGATTGACAAGGGCTTCGATACCCTGATCAATCACAATGATACTGCAGTGAAAATCCTCGTTTCTCCGACTGGCAAAGGGCTTAACGAGTAGTACCTTAAGGCTCTAGGAATCACATATTGCTCACGTGGCGGCCGGGTTTTCGACGACATTTATTGCTTGTCGAAGACCCGGCCGTTGCTTGTCCATAGCCACTTCACAGATAAAGTTCCTACACTTGAGCCATGGATGAACAGCACAGCAGACCTTTGAATACTGCACTCGTTGCCGGGCCACCAAGTGCTCTTCCCACCGACTATGGGACGTTCACGTTGCGCTCCTACACGTTCAACGGGATCACCCATGTGGCGATGACGCTCGGAGAGCCCGCCGATTCCGAGGCACCATTGGTGCGGATGCACAGTGAATGTTTGACCGGTGATGTGCTGGGGTCGCATCGCTGTGATTGCGGAGACCAGCTGACCGCCTCGCTGGAGGCAATTTCCAGTGCTGGCACTGGCATCCTGTTATATTTGCGTGGCCAAGAGGGCCGCGGCATTGGGCTAGAGAATAAGCTTCGCGCCTATGCTCTGCAAGATACGCAGGGCTTGGATACTGTCGAGGCGAATCTAGCACTCGGGCTACCCGAGGATGCCCGCGACTATCAGGCCGCAGCGCACATGCTCACCCATTTGGGGTGTAATCGCATCCGATTATTGTCGTCGAATCCGGCGAAATCCGATGCTTTGAACCAGCTTGGCATTGAGGTTGTTGGACGGTTAAATCTGCAGCTACCAGACCGTCCAGAAAATAGTGCGTATCTGCAAAGTAAGCGTTCGCGGATGAACCACGATGTGCCCAATGGGCATCCTGATGTGGAGCATTCCACGGGACTTGATGTGTACCGAACGATCGCCACCAATGACGAGGTCTTGGCTCAGCTTGCGCAAAGCGAAGACGGATTCATCGCCACCCGCTCCGGTGATGCCATGTTCGTTTCCGGAACCTTAGATCGCCGTCATTTGCACTGCATTCGTGCAGCGGTCGGCGCGGTCATGGTTGGTGCGGGCACGGTGGTCGCCGATAATCCGCAACTGACGGTGCGCGCCGTTGAGGGCGAGAACCCGGTGCGCGTGATTTTGGATCCGCGAGCGCGGATTCCTCGGGACTCCACGGTACTGCAATCCGGGGATGCACCCACCATGTGGCTGATTGGCGCTGATACCCAAGTGGAAGGTCCGCTGGCAGGACATGTGCAGATCGTGCGCTTGCCCAGCACTTCGGGACAGCGGGTGGATCCGCACCAGGTGATCGCCGTGATTCGTGAACACGTTCAGGGCTCCATCTTGGTTGAAGGCGGTGGCCAGACGGTCTCGGAATTCCTTTCCGCCGGTGCGCTGGATCGTCTCTTCCTCACCACGGCTCCGGTACTGATCGGTGATGGCGTACCGGGTATCCGGTTTGCAGGATCCGACAAAATGTCGAAGGCATTGCGCTACCCATTTCGGCGTTACGTATTCGGTCAGGATGTTTGCACCGAATACGTGCTCAGTGCTGCTGCACGCAAACACTCGGCACAAACCCCAGCCCAGCTACGTGAGGTTCAAGAACAAGAGCCGTCAATCGGCTGACACGGCACGCAACACTTCCAAAATCGTGTTGGCTGTTGCGAGCCAACCATATGACAGGTGTTGTCTTGCGGTGCGCGCCAGCGTTTGGAGACGACGTCGATACTGCACATCAGTGAGCCACTGTTCCAGTGCGTCAGCCCAGAGCTCCGCATCCAGTGGCAGGGCTTGCCCTGCGCCGAGTGCTTCTTGCGAACCGGTCCCTGCGGTGACAAAGGCGGGGATGCCTGCTGCTGTTGCTTCGCGCACGACCAGTCCAAAGGTTTCGGCACGGGAGGGGAACACCAGCAGATCGGCTTGGTGATACAGTGCAGCCAGTTGCGTTTCGCCCAGTCCCCCGGTAACCGTCGTGGTATCTTCTGGCAGACGAGCCAGGGTCGTGCCCAGCTGGTGTGCGTACTCGGCATCATGTAGCGGTCCGGCAAAGGTGCAATGCCAGTTGGAGACGCCGCGTGTGGCCAATAATTCTAAGACCTCGGCAATAAAAACCTGGTTCTTATTCGGCTCCAGGGCTCCCACACTGATGAGGTTTCCGCCGTTGCCACCTGCGGCCAGGGGACGTTTTTCAACCCCGGGTGGTGCCACGATTGCTCGCACACCGTACCGGTTCAACAGCTGATTTGCGGCAAAATGACTGGTAACAACCACTGCATCAGCGGCTTGTAAACATGTTCGCTCGCGTCGTGTGGCCTCCGGTGTCTGAGCCAATGCATGGACTAACTGAAGAATTGGCACCTTGGCCCGCACCGGGGTGGGCAGCGAGCAACCAATGAGCCCATCCAGTACCACGGGCCCATCAACAGAATCAATCAGGTACACCAGGTCGACAATATTTTGGTCACTGGGTTCGGGCCATCCCCCGGCAAGGCTGTGGCGGACCAACTGGCCCTCGGCGGCAGCAACAACGGCCCAGTTATAGCGCAGTCCCCCGCTGATGCGACCCAACTCGGGTTCGATCAGATGGAACATTAGCCCCGCTTGGCAACCGTGTAGCTCACGCGAGCTCGCGGGTTTTCGTGCAGTGTGACACTTATGCCAATATCGGGCTGTTCGGCCAGGCTTGCTGCCAGGGCGTCCCCAATGTACTGGGCAATGACTTCGGTGGTGGAGAGTCGACCGGCAAAATCTGGATGCGAATCCAGATCCGCATAACGCAGTGGCGCCAGTGCGTCGTCGAGCAGCTGGGTGGCGTGTCCAATGTCGAGCACGACGGAATGTTCATCGAGTGCAGCCCGGGTGAAGGTTGCTTCAACGGTTAGGGTTGCCCCGTGCAGTTGCTGGGCGGGGCCGAAGAATTCATTGGGCAGGCTGTGGGCGATCATCACGTAGTCGTTGACGGTCAAACTAAACATCCGTGGTCCTTCCTAGGATTTATGGGTATTCAAAGACGTGGCACAGGGTCGCGTCGGCGAAGTGACCGGGGGTGGTGGCCTGGTCCATGATCTGTGGCAGTTGGGTCCAGTGGGATACTCCGGTGATCAGGTCATCGAAGCGGTCGTCTCGCAGCGCGGCCAGGCCGGTGGCTTGGCGTTGTGCGGTGGTGCGACGGTGGCGGTGGCCGGGCGGTACTTGGCCCACCTGGCTTGCAATAATGCTCAGGCGCCGGGCGTGGAAGTCAGCACCCAGTGGGACGGCGGGCGCGTTGTCGCCATACCAGGAGGCTTCAATGATCACGCCGTCGTCGCCGGCAATTTCTAGCGCCCGGGCAAGTCCGGCCTGATGTCCAGAGGCGTGGATGACAATGTCGCAGTCGGTTGCCGCCTCTTGGGGTGTCACCGCGGTGATGCCCCAGTCGGTGACTAGTTGGCGTCGGGCCGGGTTGACGTCCACAACCTCGAGTCGCTCCAACGGCATCCGGTGTGCCAGCAGTGCGGTGGTCGCGCCGATCATGCCGGCACCAATGATGGTCACCCGGTCGCCAAAACGCGGCGGGTACTGCCAGAGAACATTGATCCCGGTTTCGGCGGCTCCGGTGAGCAGTGCGCGATGATCCGAGAGGTCATCGGGGATCGGCAGGACGTCGTCGGGGGTAACCAGGTGGTGGCTGTGGTGTGGCAGCAGGCCGAAGACGCGTTGGCCTAACCATTGGTCGGGGCCCTGGTCGATGACGCCAACGGCAAGATAACCGTATGAGACCGGATAGGAGAAGTCCCCAATTTGTGCCGGAGCGCGCATGTGCTCGGCGATGCGGGCTGGCACTTGCCCATTGTGAACGAGGGTTTCGGTGCCTTTTGAGATCGCTGTTGCCGTGGTTCGGATGCGCAATGGATGCGATGCATCGACGTTTGGGGTGGGGACTTCGCGCCAACTACTG
>NZ_DYXC01000058.1 GCF_020742345.1 Enteractinococcus helveticum
TGACCAATAATCCGGCCAGATACATGGCAACGGGGCCGGCAGAGCGTACCAATCCGGTTGATACTTGCCAGGCGGCAGCTAGCACGGCGTCGACATCGTCGGCTTTCAGCGGTTCCAGGCCGAGCTCTTCGGCCGCGTGCTGGGCCCAAGCGGTCAGCTCGGCCAAGTCCGAAGTGTCATCTTGATTGCCCATAGAGCTAGCTTAGCCAATGCCAGTACCCGTGACGACGCCCAGCAACCGGGATGGTTGCCGGGCGCGGTTGCTATCAGCAGTGATTGGCGTTAGTAGCTGGTGGTGGCTGTATCTACGGTGGTCCACTTGGCTGCGAGTTGTTCGGTTGCGCGAGCCAGCAGGGCGACGTCGGCACCAACGTTGACGAAGTCTGCACCGGCGTCAACATAGTCTTGGGCCTGATCGGGGTTGAATGCGTTGACTCCGGCAAACACTCCGGCGGCCTTGGCCTTGGCGATGACATGCTTGGCGGCAGCAACCACATCCGGGTGGTTTTGTTCACCGGTGTATCCCATGGACGCTGACAGATCCGAGGGGCCAATGAAGATCCCGTCAATGCCGGTCACCGCCAGGATCTCGTCGAGGTTTTCGAGTGCCTCGGCGGTTTCGATCTGGATGGTCAGAGTGATGGTTTCACGGGCGGTGGCCAGGTAATCCGGGTACCGACCCCAGGCTCCGGAACGAGCCAGGGCTGAGCCGATGCCGCGCACACCTTCTGGTGGGTAGGCTACGGCTGCGGCGGCCTTGCGGGCGTCGTCGGCGGTGAAGATCATGGGGATGATCAGCGACTGAGCGCCTAGATCCAGGTACTGTTTGATCAGGGTCGTGTTGTTTTCCGGGATGCGCACGACCGGGATTGGCTCGTACCCGGCGATGGCACGCAGCTGGGCTTGGACGGATTCTAGGCTCAGTGGGGAGTGCTCGGCGTCGATGAGCAAGTAGTCCATGCCGGCACCTGCAACAATTTCGGCGATGCCGGCGTCACCGGAGGACAAGAACATGCCGGCGGCGGCACGGCTGCGGGCTGCTTTTGCGTCGTCGGTGAAGAGGGTTTTGAATGATGGGCGCGGGGTGAGGGGCACGTGAAGTCTCCTTGGTCGTCGTCTGGGGTTTATTCGAACTGAACCGAGATGGAGCCCAGCGGACCGAAATCGGCGTAGACGGTATCGCCTTCATAGACCCACATGTAGCGGGTGAATGAACCGGCCAGGATAATTTCGTCGGCTTCCAGGTAGTCGTCGTGCCCGGCCAGCCGGTTGGCCAGCCAGTGCACACCGTTGGCCGGGTGGCCCAGGATGCCTGCGGACATGCCGGTTTCGATGATTTCTTGGTTGCGGTATAGGGCACCGCCCAGCCAGTGGAGATCGACGTCGTCGGGTTTGACCGGTTTGCCACCCAGCACCATGGCGCCCAGGGCGGCGTTATCCGAAATGGTGTCGGTAATGGTGCGGCCTTCCATCTCGATGTGGGCGTCGAGGACCTCGAGCGCCGGGGTGACATATTCGGTGGCGCGTAATACGTCGAAGATGTTGGCGTTGGGGCCGCGGATATCGTCTTTGAGAACGAAGGCCAGTTCGATTTCGATGCGCGGGTGGGTATATTTTTTCCACTCGAATACGTGACCGGATTCGAAGACCTGGTCGTCAAAGATGACCCCGTAGTCGGGTTCGTCAATGCCGGTTGCGGCCTGCATGGCCTTGGACGTGAGCCCAATTTTGTGGCCAATTTTGCGGCGTCCGGATTCGATTTGGCGCTCGGCCCAGATTCTTTGGATGGCGTAGGAATCTTCGATAACCATTTCGGGGTAGCGCTTGGTCAACAGTGGGACCGGTTTGCGGTCAAGATTGGCCTGGTGTAGCTCGTCAGCGATTTTGACGTGTGTTTCGTGGTCTAACATCGAACTCCTTTGACATTGAACAGCCTGCTGCTAATCGTATACGAAACTTATTTGGGTGTGGGAGAGCTGCCGGGCTGGTCAATATTGGTTAGTGTCCCTTGACTTGGCGCAGGTTGCCGTCGAGGCGTTGGGTCCAGCCGCGGGCGTCTAGGTGTTCTAACAGGGGGATCAGCGTGCGCCGGGTGGTGCCCAGGGCTTGGCGGGCTTCGGCCGCGGTGAAGGGTTGGGCCAGCTGGACGAGTTCGCGCATGGCCAGGGCCGGGGTTTTGGGGTGTAGCACAATATTATCGGCTAGGCGCAGTAGGCGCTGTTGGTGGGCGGCCGCGGCCAGTTCCTTATCACCCAGGCCCAGTTGTGCCAGCTCATCGGCGGTGGGGGCGGTAAATGGTTCGGCGACCAAGCGTTGTTCCAGGGTAGCAATGGCGGTCTCGGCCGCTCCCAGGGTTGGTTTCAGGCCCGGGTCGGTCACCCTGCCGTTTCGCTCAATGAGCTGTGCCTGTTCCAAAACCAGTGGCAACAGTTCACGATGCGGCAGCTCCAACTGGTGCACTGCGGCTTGTTGGGGGAGACCTCCGGCTGCCGGATCGTGGCGGTATTGTTCGGTCACAGCCTCGCGGAGCTGCTGGGCCCAAGCGTTCAGGCGCTGGCGGTGGATGAACCAGCGATCATACACCAGCACTGATGCGGCCGGTGTTTCGGGCACCGGGATGCCCATCGCAGTGACTGTCGCGTGGTCTAACGCACCGCGTCGAGCAACTTCGAGTTCCAGGTGGTTGGCTGCGGTGAGGCGCTCCAGGGTTTCGGCTCGACGTTTGGCTGCCCCACGACGACGCAGCTGGGGCGGGTCTAAGTCCAGTACGGTTGCCCCACCGGTAATTAATCGCTGGCCGGTGCCGCGCAGAATCAGCCGGTCACCAATATGGAGCGGCAGTGCGCGTTCCAGGCTCAGCCGAGCAAAATGTGTCCCGAGTGGACGGCAATGCGCATAAACCGTGGCCGTACCGATATGGACCGAGAACTCCTGGGCCAAGTCAGTGAAATCCACGCCCGGGGTGCCCGCAACATCAATGACCTCTGTGTGAAACCACGCTTCCGGGGTTACCAAGACGTCCCCGCGTGTGAGCTCGGCGACGTCCACACCTCGCAGATTCACCGCGGCACGCGTTACCGGTGTGAGGACATTTGCTGAACTGCCGTGACTTTGCAGATTCCGGATTGTCACCTGGGTATCGGTGCCAGCAATTTCTAGGGTGTCGTTGACCCGAAGGGTGCCGGCGGCCAGTGTCCCGGTCACCACGGTGCCGGCACCTTTGACCGCAAAACGACGATCAACCCAGTACCTGATAGGTGCCGAGGTATCGGGGGAGGGGACCCCGCCGAGGAGGTTATCAAGCTCATGCCGGAGGGCATCGAGCCCGGTGCCCTTTCGTGCCGACGTCGCAATAATCGGAGCATCGGCCAGGACAGTGCCGGATAACTCGTCACGGATTTGCTGGGTCACAAGCTCCACGTTGTCCGGTGCCAGATCAAGTTTCGAAATAACAACCAGCCCGGCGTCGATTCCCAGGGCAGCGATGGCATCGCGGTGCTCAGAAGTCTGGGCGGACCAGCCATCATCAGCCGACACCACCAGACACACAATTGGTGCCGGGCCGAGCCCGGCGAGCATATTGCCCAGAAACCGTTCGTGGCCGGGAACATCAACAAATGACACTGATCGACCGGAGGCTAGGGTCATTTCGGCAAATCCCAAGTCGATGGTCAGGCCGCGCTGGCGTTCCTCATCCCAGCGGTCGGGTTCGGTTCCGGTCAAGGCACGCACGAGTGCTGACTTACCATGATCCACGTGGCCGGCCGTGGCAACCACGAACCGTTCAGTCACGAGGCGCCACCTCATCGGCAACCTCGCGGAGCCGCCGCAGAATCATGTGGTCCTGTTCGGCAGGCACGCAGCGCAGGTCGATCAGACACCGACCCTCGGCTACCCGCGGCAGAATGGCTGGAAACCCAATCCGCAATGGTTGGGCGTAGGATTCGGGCAGGCTAATCGCCCAGCCGGGCAGGGGAACTCCGGCGCCACCGCCACCACCGACTCGACCGTCGTGGGCAACCACCTCGGCACCCAGCTCTTGGGCGATGCGTTCACTGCGCTTACGCAGTACCTGGGGGTCAGCGTGCACCGCGTCGTGAATCGGTGTGGAAGGCGAATTCAATGTTGCCTCCAGTGCGGCCAGGGTGAATTTATCGGCTCGAAAGGCTCGTGCCAGCGGATGCTTGGCCAGTTGTTGAATGATCTGGGTTTTACCCAGCAGGATCCCGGCCTGCGGGCCGCCTAAGAGTTTATCGCCGCTGGCAAGTACGACGTCGGCGCCGTCGCGCAGCGCTGCCGACATGGTTGGTTCATCAGTCAGGACGTCATCCGCCTCCACCAGCCCCGAGCCGACATCCACAATTAACGGCACGTTGTGCTCATGGGCTAGCCGCGCAAGCTCTTTGATGCCAACCGCGGCATTAAACCCACCGATCCAGTAATTCGACGGGTGCACCTTCAGTAGCGCACCGGTGCGCTCGGTCATCGCGTTGCGGTAATCATCCAGATTGGTGCGGTTCGTGGTACCAACTTCGGCCAATTCCACTCCGGTGGATACCATCAGATCGGGTAGCCGGAACCCTGCACCGATCTCGACCAGCTCCCCACGGCTGATCACCACCTCCGGCAGGTCACGCGCGACTGACAGGGTGGTGGTTGCCAGTGATAGCGCGGCGGCACCATTATTGACCACGAGCGCATCTTCGGCGTCCGGCACCGCAGAAAGTAGGGCGGCTTTCGTCCACGTGCCACGCTTTGAGCGTTTCCCATCGCGCAGATCAAGCTCCAAATCCACGTAACCCGCGGCGGTGCTGAGCGCGTCGCGCGCGGCATCAGACAGCGGAGCGCGCCCAAGATTGGTATGGATAATGACGCCGGTGGCATTGAGCACCGAAGACAATCGGGTTGGCGACAGCGTACTGAGGCGATGGATGATGGTGGGTGCGACGTCGTCGGGGGACAGCTCGCCGTGCCGGGCATCGTTTTGCGTCTCGGTGATGACGCGTCGAATGACATGCGGTGCCAGTCGGTCTGTGGTCGCCTGTACTTCGGGCAGGGCAAGCAGACGGTCGGTCGAGGGAATCGCGCGGCGCGGATCTGCGGCCACCAAACGGTCCTTTCATCGCACATCGGACGGTTCTGGCGGAGGCGGACGGGAATCGAACCCGCCAGACCAAGCTACTTGGTCTCGTCGGTTTTGAAGACCGCGGGGACCACCAGGAACCCTGACGCCTCCAAAATCTCAAACTATCATGTTTGTTTTGTCTGCCCCAATGTTGAGTGCTTCTGTCACTGATGCTGGCATATTCCTATACTGGGGGCATGTCTGAAATTTTAGAACCCACCACGCTTCCACGATTAACCACAACGGCTTCCGGCGGCGGGTGCGCCTGCAAAATCCCGCCCGGTGAACTTGAAGCAGCCGTGGCACAGCTTGCCGGCCAAGACCATGACCACGTGATTGTTGGAGTTGATGACGGCGATGACGCTGCTGCTGTCCGTTTGGATGGGGAGACCGCGATCCTGTCGACCGCAGATTTTTTCACTCCTGTTGTCGACTCGGCTTATGACTGGGGGCGGATTGCTGCAGCTAATGCGATCAGCGATATTTATGCGATGGGTGGCAGCCCGATTGTTGCCATTAACCTGATGGGTTGGCCACGCGGTGTTCTGCCAGCCGAGCTGATGTCGGAAGTCCTCGCCGGCGGGCTGGCTGTTGGGACAGCAGCCGGTTGCCCGGTGATTGGCGGGCATACGGTTGATGATCCAGAACCCAAATACGGGATGGCTGTCACCGGTGTCGCAAAAGTTGATCAGCTGATGCGCAATGATGCCGCTGAAGCCGGATTGCCGCTGACGCTGACCAAACCGATCGGTCTGGGATTGTTGAATAACCGCCATAAGGCCACCGGGGAAGTCTTTGAGGAAGCCATCGAGACGATGACGACGTTGAATAAGGCGGCTGCCGAACAGGCTGTTGCTGCAGGGATTACAGCGGCAACGGATGTGACTGGGTTCGGCTTGCTTGGCCACCTGTACAAGATGATGCGGGCGTCAGGAACCGGTGCTGTGATCGACCGGAATGCTGTCCCGTTGGTTGATGGTGCAGCCGAAGCTCTGCGTGATGGGTATGTTTCTGGTGGCACTCGCCGAAACCTTGACTGGGTTGCTCCCAACATTGAAGCAGCCGATGGGGTCACCGAAGAGGACCTGCTGGTGCTGGCCGATGCCCAGACATCGGGTGGTCTGCTGGTTGTCGGCGAATTGCCCGGCTACCCGGTCATCGGCTACACGACGAACCGGGCAGGGACCGTTGAGGTTCGCTAACCGACCGTCGTGATGGAGTCGTCGACGATGCCCTGAGCTCGACGAGCTGCTAATCGATCGCGTTGTGGTTCAACGACGTGGCGTGGATCCTTGGTCGAGTTGATCCCGGCTTCCAGGATGGCCGAACGGGTTAGATATGATGCTGATGCAAGCGCTGCACCCGAGGCCATGGCAGCAATCCGGTTGCGACCCAGTAGTGCGGCACCAACGCCCCCTGCGATTGTGAGTGCTTGGGCCCAGCGCAGTTTGCGTGCTGGGCGTCCAGTTTGCAGGGGTTCGGCTTCCACCGGGTGCATATCGGCGGTGAGCTTTTCAGAGAAGTACAGTTCCGAAGCAGCACCGAGTGTCCCAAAGACCCGTGCCGGTCGGGTTTCTGAAGGGGGCGTGGTCAATAGTGCCATACCGGAGGACGCCATCGCGGCGGATGAGACAAATAGGTATGACATGTTGTCTTTTCCACCGTTCCAGGTTGGTACGGACGTGTCGGCTAGTAAGGCACCCGTGTAGGAGGCCAGGGGTGCTCCCATCACCGCGGCCAGTAGACCGGCAGGTTTTTCTAACGCATAGACCATCGGACGCAGTATGCCCAACGGTATCTTTTGGCCGGTCATCCGGTCGACATCAATGGCCGCGACGACACCTGCACCAACTCCAAAGGCGCTGAGAATCCAGGTGCCCATATTCATTGGGGACGCCGGCTTAAACGTGCGCATCATGTGATGGAAGCGTTCGGGACGACCAAGGTCAGCGATGAGAAATCCAGTCCCGGCAACGGTTGCACCGAGCGCGGTCAGTCTGGTGTTTTTGCGGAGTTTGTCGAAGCCAATACGATCGGCTCCGATTGCCAGCATCGCTGACCCGCCAGCGATACCTCCCAAGAAGAGGTAGGCCGAAATTTTGTCATCCCACGGTGGTGGTTTGACGATGGGGCGACCGTAGTAGGAATCTGCGAACTCGACGTCTTCGACCATTGGCATTTCGCGGGAACCATCGCCGGCACCGCCCCCACGGCGTTGGCCGGGTGGACGATTCCGGCGTCGTTTCCGACGCGGCTCGTTTTCTGGTCGGTAAGCATCAAAGTCAGACAGGGTCACTTCTTGCGGGCTCCTAAAAATGCGGTCGCCGCGGCAGCTAACATACCGGCGGCAGCGATACCAACCTTTTTATACATGGACGGCAAATCCTTGGTGGGCACCCGGGGGTCCGGTGGCAGACCGTAGACTTCAGGTTCGTCGAGTAACAAGAATACTGAGCCAATACCGCCCACCCCGTCGTTGGGATTTGCCCCGTAGAGGCGGGCTTCGGTGAGTCCTTTTTCATGCATGGCATTGACGCGTTGTTTGGCGGTGTCGACCATGTCTTCGCGATCACCGTATTTGATGGACGTCGTCGGGCAGGTTTGTGCGCAGGCTGGGGTTTGGCCATCGACCAGCCGGTCAAAGCACATGGTGCATTTATTGGCGGTGCCTTCGTTTTTGACGTTCATGGCATACCGAGAGTCAACACGGTCGGGCTTGGTGTGGATGGTCCCGGAATCACGGCGCTCAATGACACCGAAAGGACAGCCCGCGACACAGGTTCCGCACCCATTGCAAATATCATCCTGGACGACCACGGTACCGAATTCTGTGCGATAGAGTGCACCGGTTGGGCACACATCTAAACAGCCCGCATACGTGCAGTGTTTGCACACATCCGAACTCATCAGCCAACGAAATTCTGGGGTGTCAGGATTTGGTGGGTTGTCGACCTTGTTTTTAATGCGTACCCCGGGTGACCCAAATTCCGGCATACCCAGGTCCTCGGTGGTATTGGGTTTGCGGGTCTCTGGAGCGCCAAATGCCGGCATTCCGAGTCCGACGAGTTTTGCCCCGGATTCGCGGGCCTTTTCGATCTGTTCTTGGCCCTGTTCGATGAACGCTACGTGACGCCACGTGTTGGCACCCAGTCCACCGGTGTTGTCGTAGGAGGAGCCGAGTATTTCCAGGTCCCCTTTCATCGGGACCTGGTTCCATTCTTTACAGGCCACCTCACAGGCTTTACACCCGATACAAATCGAGGTGTCGGTAAAGAAGGCTTTACGCTCGGTGTCTTGACCGTAGGCGTCAATTAGTTCGCCGGGGCGCTCGAGGAAATCAACCACGTTATTCTCCTGTGTGAGGCTCGGGTTCGGTCAGTGTTGGTGGTTCAGATACTTCCATGGTCTCAGGGTCGCGTTCATAGGTTACCCGTCGATGTCCGGTCAGTGGCGTAATGCCTGCCTGCTCGCGCAGATCTTCTACGAATTTGACCAGGGCGGGTCCGCGGGGACGACGGCCCGGCATGATCGTACATGCCACCGCTTTGCCTGATTGGATGTACACGTTCGGATCCAGCGTCATACCCAATAGATCGTTGACCCCATCACCGGTGACCAAAGCTTGGTTTCCGACGCCGAAGTGAAACGGCATACCGATCTGGTGGACGGTCTTGCCACCGGCAACCACCGGTTTCATTCGCTGAGTGACCAGTACCTTGGCCTCGATCGCACCGCGCGGTGAGGCAATGGTTGCCCAACCATAGGGTTCTAGCCCGGCTTCGGCGGCGAGTTCTTCGGAGACCTCCACGAACATTTCGGGTTGCAGCTCAGACAGATACGGCAGGAAACGGCTCATGCCGCCGGCTGTCTGGTGCTCGGTGAGGCGATATGTTGTGAAGATATGTGGGAACACTTCGGAACCGGGTTCCCCGGCAGCTGGTGCCGTTTGGTTCCCCTTGGCGGTGATCAACACTCGCGATGGCGATTCTTGCTGCGGGTACAGCGGGTTTTCCACCGGCGATTCGGCCGGTTCGAAGTGCGTCGGCATCGGGCCATCGTTCATACCGTTTGGCGTGAACAACCAACCCTTCCCGTCAGACTGCATGATGAATGGATCATCACCGGCCAGTGCATCAGGCCCGTAGGTGTCATGGGCGGTCTTGGTTGACGGCGGACGATTGGCCGGGAAGTCCGGGATGTCTCGACCGGTCCAGACCTCTTGGTCTTCATCCCACCACACCAGCTTCTTGCGTTCCGACCACGGGTTACCATCGAGGTCCGCTGAAGCACGGTTGTAGAGGATGCGACGATTTGCCGGCCAGGCCCATGCCCACTGGTGTGCCATTTCATCCTGGTCTTTACCCGGCACCCGGTTGGCCGCATGGTTGATGCCGCCAGCATAGACGCCTGCATAAATCCAAGCCCCACCGGCGGTTGAGCCGTCGGCCTTGTACTGGTTGAAATTATCTACCGGCTTGCCGGCATTCGGACCGGTCGTGTAGTAGCCGTTGATTTCTTTCAGCACGGCCTCGGCCGATGGTTCACCGTGCTCATCGACCGGGTAATCCCAAGTCATGGCCTGTAATGGTTTATCACGTGGGTCGGTCGAGTCTTTGAGCTTCTCTTTGATCCGCACACCGAGATCGTAGAAGAATTCCAGCTCCGAACGAGCATCACCCGGTGGGGTAATGGCTTGATGGCGCCACTGGACCAGTCGTTGGGTTTGGGTAAACGTTCCAGCTTTTTCGGTGTGGTTGGCCGCAGGCATGAAGAAGACCTCGGTGGCAATGTCCTCGGTCTTGAGCTCACCGGTGGCAATCTCCGGGCCATCCTTCCACCAGGTGGCCGTTTCAATGAGCTGGAAGTCGCGAACGACCATCCATTTCAGATTCGACATCCCCAATCGTTGCATGCGCCCGTTGGCCGAACCGACCGCGGGGTTCTGTCCCAGCACGAAGTAGCCATCGACGCCCTTGTCGAACATGCGCATCAACGTCTGATACGTACCGTGAGCACCGGTTAGGCGTGGCATGTATTGATATCCGAAGTCGTTTTCTTCGGTCGCGTCGTCGCCAAACCATGCCTTGAGTAGCGAGATCATATAGGCGTCTCCGTTGGACCAGAAGCCCTTTTGATGCTTTGGTACGGAGTCGTTGAGATAGTCTCGCAGGGTATCGTGCTTTCCGGCAACCGGGAATGGCAGATACCCGGGCAGGAGGTTGAAGAGGGCTGGAATATCTGAGGAACCCTGAATGTTCGCGTGACCACGCAGTGCCATAATGCCGCCACCGGGTCGGCCCATGTTGCCCATCAGCAGCTGCAGGATCGCGGCGGTGCGAATGAACTGCGAGCCCATTGAGTGCTGGGTCCAGCCCAGTGCATACGCCATAACAGTGGTGCGTTCGCGGCCAGAGTTCTTGGCAAATAGATCGGCTATTTCCAGGAAGTCTTCCGTCTTGATCCCGGTGATGTCGGCAACCATCTCAGGAGTGTAGCGCGAGTAGTGACGACGCAGGATCTGAAAGACCGAGCGAGGGTGCTGCAAAGTCATGTCCTTGGCAATACCGTCGGCCTCATATGGGTCTTTTTCGTATTGCCAGGTCGACTTGTCATACCCGCCGGTGTCCTTATCAAACCCGGAGAAGAGACCTTCGAGATCCTCGGTGTCTTGGAATCCGTCGTCGACCAGATGGGCAGCATTGGTGTAGTGGGTAACGTATTCCTTGAACCACAGATCGTTTTCGATCATGTAGCGGATCAGCCCACCAAGCAGCGCAATATCCGTGCCCGCCCGGATGTGGACGTGCTTATCTGCTAACGCCGAGGTTCGGGTGAAGCGTGGGTCAACGTGGACAAGTTTGGCGCCACGAGCCTTAGCCTCGGCAACCCACTGGAACCCAACGGGGTGCGCTTCGGCCATATTTGAACCCTGAATCCATACCAGGTCTGCATTCGCCATATCTTGCAATGGCTGGGTGGCACCGCCACGCCCAAAGGAAGCTCCTAAACTAGGAACTGTGGAGGAGTGTCATATGCGAGCCTGGTTTTCGATCTGCACCGCACCGGCAGCCGAAAACAGTTTCTTGATCAGGTAGTTTTCTTCATTATCGATGGTTGCCCCGCCCAGGGATGCGATCCCCATGGTGCGATTGACCGGCGAACCATGTTCATCAAAATCTTCCCAGTGATTCCGGCGGGCTTCTAAGAACCGGTCCGTAATCATCTCCATGGCGGTTTCTAAATCGAGTTCTTCCCAATCCGTGCCGTAGGGACGACGGTACAGGACGGTCTTTTGCCGTGAAGGAGTATTCACAAGCTGTTCAGAGGCAGCGCCCTTCGGGCATAATCGGCCGCGCGAAATTGGTGAATCTGGGTCACCTTCAATGTGGATGACTTCGTTATCTTTGACGTAAATGCGTTGTCCACAGCCGACGGCACAGTACGGACAGACGCTTTGAACGACTTTGTCGGCGTCTTCCGTGCGAGGGCGCATATTCGCATATTTTGGCGATTCAACCGCCGGACCGCGCCCTAATTTGTCCTTTGACTTGGCCTGACGAAAAACGGGCCAACCGAGAACTGAGAACCGTGCCATGAGCATAACCCTAACAGAGCTTTTGCCAAGTTGGGAGAGGTGAAAACATTGTGCTAACTAGGCCGCCGACCAACCGCCGTCGCTGGGGATAATGGCGCCGTTGACATTGGACGCCGCATCGGTCAACAGGAACACAATCAATTGGGCCAATTCATCGGGTTGGGCGGTGCGGACAGCTGTTGCATGGACCGGGCCGGTGACCTCCATGGCAGCGGCGTCATAGCTCGAGGGATCGATGGCGGCCATGACGTTGGTTTCTACACCGCCTGGTGCGACCGCATTCGTTCGAATATTATCGCCAGCATGAACGTAGGCCGTATTGCGCGTCAGCCCAACAACAGCGTGTTTTGATGCCGTATAGGCGGCACCGGCTGCAGCACCTCGAATCCCCGCTGCAGACGCAAGGTTCACGATCGATCCGCCACCGTTTTCAATCAGGTGCGGTATGACAGCGCGGGTGTATTTGAAAACTGAGTCCACATTGATACGCATCACGCGCTCCCATGTTTCGTCCGTTGTACGCGCAGCCGGTGCAAAGTTATCCATAATCCCGGCGTTATTGACCAAACCGCGAAGATCACCGGTTTGCTGTGCGAGCTTAACGGTTGCATCAATGTCGGCTTGGGAGGAGGCGTCACCGATGCTCGCGGTAGCTGCACCGCCGGAATCGGAAATGATCTTGACGGTTTCGTAGGCCCCGGCTTCGGAAATATCCTGAATAATCACATGTGCTCCACGAAGTGCCGCAAGTTGGGCGGTGGCTCTTCCGATGCCAGATCCAGCACCGGTGACAATGACGACGCGATCAGCTAATGATGTGGTCATGAGTACTCTTTCCATCAGGCGGTCGGGAGATGGTAAAGCTCATCCTAGAGTCAGCCTTTCGAAAGCACAATACATTGAAACTGTGAAGTACTGTTCCTGATTGGTTCTCGTTGGTGCGGGCGTGCTTTGGTTGAAAAGATGCTAGAGCGAGTAACAACGCTGTACGACAATGGTTAGAGTCCACCACGGCAGTCATACAGAACGGCAGGAAGCATGTCCAACTTTGAACAAATCCAGGCGATCGCCACACCCATAGAAGTCCAGTTGCGCTGGTCAGATCAGGACATCAACGGCCACATCAATAATGTCAACATTTTGATGTTGGTGGAAGAGGCCCGGATTCAAGCCACGCAACAATGGACACAGACGACTCCCGGTGTCGACGGCACCCGGCGGGTGACCCGAGCGTTGAACACCGACTTCAACCGTGAAGTTCATTATGGAAAAGAAACCATAGTCTGGGTATGGATTGTCCGTGTTGGTCAGACGTCGTTTGTTTTTGGTCAGTTACTTGAACAAGACGGCGTGCCGTGTGTCTACGCCGAGGCCACGATGGTTCGTTTAGATGCAGATACCGGAAAACCCAAGCCACATGACGAAGCCTACCGCCGTCTGCTGGAAACGCACGTAGGGCCTGCCTACGACCCGAAAGCCTAACGAAGGCCACAGGCCAGCGCTGACAGTGCACAGTGCCTCACATGTTGCAGCTGGGGCTTAGCGTGGTGGCCAGGCTGAGCCCATGGCTGCAATGATTCGTTGCAGCCGTTCTGTTGAGGTTCCCATATTCAATCGAGCATAGCCGCGTCCGGCGTCCCCAAAATTTACCCCGGGGCTCAACGCAACACGGGCCTCTCGTAAGAAATACTCAGCGGGTTCCTCAGTAAGTTCGGTGTTACGGAAATTCAGCCACGCCAAGAAACTAGCCTGTGGCGGGTGGAACGTAACACCGGGAAGATGTTCGGCAACCAACCGCTGGAGCGCAGCGGTTTGTGCTTGAAAGTGGTCGCGGACGGCGTCGAGCCAGTGGCGGGACTCGCTGAAGGCGGCTTCGGTGGCTAACAGTCCCCAGAATCCTGTGTCGGTGCGTGACATCGTAGGGTCAAGTTCAGCAGGCCACGGCCCGGATGCTGATCGAATGGCGATACCGCATTTGAGGCCAGCAAAATTCCAGGACTTGGTTGCGGTATGCAACGCGATCCCGGTTTTCCGTGCCGTATCAGACACAGTGAGCCAGGGCGTGAACTCCACGCCGTGATAGACCATGGGAGCGTGGATTTCATCAGATAGCACCACGGCGTCATATTGGTGGGCAAGGTTTGCCAAGTCAGCGAGTTCTTGTTGAGCAAAGACCCTGCCCAGGGGGTTGTGTGGGTTGCACAATAATATGACTTTGGTTCCGGCGTTGAGTCCGGCTTCGATGCTGTCCAAATCAAAGAAGCCGCCGTCGGGTACATTCAGCAATGGCACTTCCAGGGGTTTGACCCCGCTTGTGGCAAGCCAATCATAAAACCGGTTGTAGACAGGCGGCATGATGAGCACTGAACGGTCTGGACCGCAGTAGTGGCGCATGAGTTTTGAAGCAGCCGTTGCGGCATCGACGTGGAAACTGATGTCTTCCGGTTCGATATGCCAAGCCCAGCGGTCTTGGGCGAAACTGGTGAATGCTTGCACGACGTCGTCTGACTGACCCGGATAGCCGGCATCATGGCGCAGTAGGGCGTTTTGTAGGGTGTCGATGATCGCTGGTGCCAGCGCTACATCCATTTCGGCGACCCAGGCCGGCAAGACATCGGACTCAACGGTAGACCACTTGAGACTTGCCCTACCGCGCAGTTGATTATCAGACAAATCAAAAAGTTCGGCGGCTGTTGGGTGCGTTGTATCCGTCATAGTCACCACGATAGGTGTCAGCCTTACAGAATGCGAGAGGTGGCAGAGCGCAACGGTATTTCTCTGCGTTGGGCTACGGGTGCTGGCAGTTACCAGTCTGGTAGGCGAGGGTTGCGTACGTGTAAGAATTCGTTGACCACTGCGGCACCGAGATCTTGGGCGTTTGGGGCTACCACTTTGCCGTCCACGCGCGATGCCATAGCCTCCAGGAAACGCTTCAGGCCGGGGTCGTCGCCCAACCGGAAGAATGTGATGGCGGCATTGAGCCGCTGAATACGATCCAGTTCGGTGACGGTCAGCTCCAGGGTCTCTGGGCGGGGCGGGTACCAGAAGTGGGCCTCACCGTGGCTGGTCAGATGCGCCGTCGGCTCGCCGTCGGTTACCACCAACAGCACCGGTCGCATGGTCGGATGCCGTCGAAAAAACCGGGTGGCCAGCATCAGCGCGTGGTGCAGGTTCGTGCCCTGTTCATAGGCCGGGGCCATGGCGGTGAGTTCATCAAGCTGGACTTGGCTGGCGTAACGGCCGAAGTTGATCAGCTCTAATTCATCGCCCCGGAAACGGGTGGAGATCAGCTGGTGCAGGGCTAGGGCGGTGCGTTTCATGGGCACCCAGCGTCCCTCGGCAGCCATCGAAAACGAGGTGTCGACCAGCAGCACGACGGCGGCCTGGGTGCGAGCTTCGGTTTCTTGAATTTCGACGTCGCCGACTTCAAGTTGCAGCCCGGTGCGTGGATCGCCACCCTCGGACGTGATGCGGGTGATGGCATTGGTGATCGTGCGGGTGACATTCCAGGGTTCGGTGTCACCGAAATGCCAGGCTCGGCTGGATCCGGTGAGTTCACCGGCGGCCCCGGCATTGCGGGTATCGCGCTGGCCTTGACGATCCGACAGGTAACCGGTGTCTTGCAGCAAGGTTTTGCCGAGTCGTCGAATGGCCTGCGGGGAAAGCCGCAGATCGCCATCGGAGCTGCGACGCAACATGTCTGATTCTTTCAGGGCTTTCTCCAACTCGGCCAGGGTGCGGGCTGAGACGGCGGCGTCGTCGCCCAGCTGGCGGCTGAGCTTGTCGATATCGACATCCGACAGGGTTGATCCCGCATAGGACTGCGATAGTTGTTCGGATAGGGCATCCAGTTCGGCTAAGTCTTGCAGCACGCCGGTACCATCCCCGAGTCCCAGTCCCTGATCGCCCTCAAATTGTTCGGAACCGGTCCAATCTTCTCCGGGCCGCAGTGACTGCAGATTGGTGTCGAGGCGGTTGAGCTGCTCCATCAATTCCGGCGACCCAAAAGCCTGCATGGACAGTTCCATCAGTTCGGCGCGTTGTTCCGGCGTCATTGAAGCCAGCATCCGCTGGGCTGCCGCCGCACGCTGGGCCAGGGTGTCAATGAGTTCGTCAATATTCTGCGGGTTTTCGGGGAAGTGATGACCGTGTTTGGCCATGAACTCATCAAAATCTTGCTGGGTGTCTTCGCCGCGGGCATGTTTGTCGAGTAGGTCGTTGAGATCGTTGAGCATCTGGGAGATGGCCGCCCGATCTTCCTCGGTTGCGCCTTCCAACGCCTGTTTCATGCCTTGGAACCGCTGGTCTAACATTTCCCGGCCCAGCAGGTCTTTGATTTGCTCGTATTTTTCCCGGGCGGTGGAGGACTGCCAATCATAGTCCGACAGTTCGGTTACCGCGGCCGCGGGGGCTTCGGGTAGGTTCATCAGTTGCATCTCGCGAAAATCACGATCCAGGTCATCCATCGTGATGTCCCGGGCCAACTGTTTGCGTTCTTCTAATACGGCTTCATCGAGAAGTTCGCGCACCTGGTCTAACGTCCCGTCCAGGCTGTGGCGTTGGAGTAAATTACGACGACGTTGTTGCACCCGTCTGGACAGTTCATCCAGCCCGGTCATATCGCGTGAACCGCGCCGTAGGTATTCGCGCATGGCACGTTCGGGCGAATAGCCGGCCATCACGTCCTCGGCGATCTCTTCGAGTGCTTCGGTCATGTCAATGGGCGGAGCCAACGGATCTGGGCCACCAGCATAGCGGCCATAGCGTGACGCTTTTCCGCGGCGCATAACGTCTCCTTAACCGTAGATGGTTTGCCCGTCTGCGGTTTCTTTCGATAGTTCTTGTGCCAGATACAACCCCTCTAGGGCCAGCTCGATGGCACCGGCGCGGTGCCCCGCGCAGGTGCCGGAGTCTAATCGCTCAACGATTTCGTCGTAGAGGTTGGAATCTTCAAGCTCTGGTAATTCAGCCAAAAAGTGTTCGGCAGTGATATGTTCTCCGGTGGTGATAGTGGTGGCACCGTCGAAGGCCTCCACCAGTGGACTGAAATTTAGGCCACCAAAATGCGCCCGGGCAGCTTGGGCGATAGAGGTGCGCAGCAGGTGCTCTAGGATTTGGTCCTCGCGACCTTCTTCGCCGGGTTCAAATTCGACCTTGCCGCGCAACACATCGGTTGCGGTGTGCACATCGACTAGCCGTGCAACGGCATCTTCCCCACAAACGGTGGCACGATGGCGAGCAGCCGCCGCGATAGTTTCGGCCCCGGCAATCGAAAAGCGTGCCGAAACCCCGGAGGACTGATTGACCGCCGGCGAATTTCGAAGCGCCCGGGTAAAACGGGCCAGAATTTCTAATAGCACGTCTGGAACGACGGCGCTGAGCTGGGCTTCTTGCCGGATGACGGCGATCTCGTCTTCCAACTCGACCGGGTAGTGGGTGCGAATCTCTGCCCCAAATCGGTCTTTGAGCGGGGTAATGATGCGCCCGCGGTTGGTGTAATCCTCCGGGTTGGCGCTGGCCACCATCAACACGTCCAAAGGTAAGCGCAACACATAACCGCGAACCTGGATATCGCGTTCTTCCATCACATTCAGCAGTGCTACCTGAATACGCTCGGCCAGATCTGGCAGCTCATTGAGCGCTACGATCCCGCGGTTGGCGCGAGGCACCAACCCAAAGTGGATGGTTTCCGGGTCACCCAGACGCCGCCCCTCAGCCACTCGCATGGGGTCAACATCGCCAATCAAGTCCGCAACCGAGGTATCCGGTGTGGAGAGTTTTTCAACATAGCGTTCGTCCCGGTGCAACCAGGCAACCGGCAGGTGCTCACCATCGGTTGCAGCTCGACGCTGCGATTCAACGGTAATGGGCTCGTAGGGGTGCTCATGAAGTTCAGACCCCTCAATAACCGGCGTCCACTCATCTAACAGTGTTGCCAACGTACGGAGCAGGCGGGTTTTGCCCTGTCCGCGCTCGCCAAGTAAAACGACGTCGTGGCCGGCAATGAGTGCGCGCTCCAACTGGGGGAGTACGGTGTTCTCAAAACCGTGCATTCCAGGCCACGGATCTTCTCCTGCGGCCAGCTTGGCCAACAGATTGTCGCGTAATTCCTCGCGCAGAGATTTCTGAACATGCCCGGAGGCCCGGAGTTCAGCCAACGTGTTGATTTCAGGTGAGGTAGTCACAGTCATCACGCTAGTGCTGACCGGGCAAAGTGTACAGGGGGTTGATTTGAGGACAGGTTCGGTAAGCTACCAGTAATGAATGCTGAAAATGAGACACGTACCACTCTGGTGCTGCTGGTTCGTCATGGACAGACCCCCACAACCGGGAAGATTTTGCCAGGCCGAGCGCCCGGCCTGTACCTCAGCGAGCGTGGAATGCACCAGGCACAACGCGTGGCCGAACGGCTGTCGACCCTACCTATTTCCGCGATCTACTCCTCACCCATGGAACGAACACAACAAACCGCCGAGCCCACCGGAGAACGGTGCGGCCTGCCGGTAGTTGAAGAGCCGGGACTCCTTGAAGGCGACTTCGGAGACTGGACCGGCGCTAAACTCACGGCCCTGATGAAACTGCCCGAATGGGCAACAGTGCAGCACCAGCCGGATCAGTTCCGGTTTCCCAATGGGGAGAGTTTTGTAGAAATCCGCGACCGGATGGCACAAACCCTCCAGAAGTTGCGGCAGAAACATCCCGGTGGCACCGTGGTGTGCTTCTCCCACGCCGACCCAATCCGCATTGCGGTTGCCAATGCGCTGGGTACACCGTTGAATAGGTTTCAACGGATCAGTATCAGCCCGTGTTCCGTCTCGGCTATTGCCTACCAAACCGAATCGGCAGACAGTGAACCCAGTGTGCTGACCGTCAATTCCACACTGGATTCGCTGGCAGGCCTGCGGCCCTCATAGAAACGGTGACGATATGACGCAGGAACCAGAAGTCCCAACACCCCACAACGACACGTTGTTGGGCGCTGAGGTACTGCGTTGCGGCCAATTCAGGCTGCTGGGTCAATTGGCGAACAGCAGCAATGAGACCTTCCTGGTCGAAGTCACCCACGGGACTGAACAAGTCTGGGGAATCTATAAACCCGAACTCGGAGAGCGGCCTCTGATGGACTTCGACCACGGCCTACACCGCCGAGAATTCGCAGCCTATCTCCTCAGTGAAGCACTGGGGTGGCATCAGGTGCCCGCCACCGTTATTCGCGACGATGGCCCATTGGGGATCGGGTCGTTGCAGTTGTTTATTGACCACAATCCTGCAGAGCACTTCTTCACCCTATTCGAACACAAACCCGAAACGCATCAGCAACTGCGTCGACTCACGCTATTTGATCTGATTGCCAATAATGCTGATCGCAAGTCTGGCCACGTACTCTATGACAACCACGGCAAAATCTGGGGAATCGACCACGGCCTATGTTTTGCTGCCGCAACGAAATTACGCACCGTGATGTGGGAATTTGCCGACGAAGATATTGCCCAAGACCTCCTCGACGACATCGCCCCATTTGCAGAACAGGTCCCAGAGACCATCGCGACACAACTAAGCTCAGTAGAAGTATCGGCATTGCAAGACCGGATTCACAAAGTGCTCGAGACGGGAACCTATCCGCGTGACGTTACCGGCCGGCGCTTTCCCTGGCCGCTCATCTAAGCGCTGGAGCTGGGTTTAGTGTTCGCCAGCCTTGGACGCGTGGATCACGGCAGCATCGGGCTGTCGCGGACGGTAACCGGTTACAAAGAAGCCACGCCAGCGATCGGTGCGGTTCGATAGGCGCTCCTGGTACCCAAAGCCGGAGTGCCCGACGTCGTCGATCTTCCGAAGTATGCCGGGCCGGTGTTCATCCGGGCAGGACCGGAACGGGTCATTTGGGTCATACACAATGAATTCCAGACCGCCAGAGGCATCGATGCGGTAGCCGTAACAGACGACCTGATGGTTCACACCCTGAGCCTTCAAACGCGTGCTGGTGGCTTTGATGAGCCCAAGCACGACGGGTTGGCCTCGATCCAGGGACCTGATGACCTTGTGTTCTTCGAGTCGGGTCTTCGCCGCGATGGTGGCTGCTGAATAACCACTCCAACGGATATACCGCCCACCGTCGCGCAGCCCACGCACTGTGGTGAGCATGCTGTGCAGTTGGCGAGTGTAAATATAGTCGGCCAGCGGGTGGCCATCGGCAGGCACCAGTGAGGGCGAAAAATCCTCGCTGCTCAGTGGCGGGACCGGAGTTTTAAGATGGTAGAAGTCCAAGGACGCAAAGGCCATCCCACCGCATCGACCAGCGGTAGACAGTTGGACTTTGCGGCCAATAAGGGGCGGGATACGACCGCTCCAGATGTGGTTGACGAAGGCGTTGGGGAAGCGGAATGCATACTGCTGGGGTGAGTAGTTGGTCATGACAGTTTGTTCACCGGCAGATTTATCTGGCTGAGCGTGTGACGTCGACATGACCGAGAGCACCCTTTCTTGGTATCTAGGGAAAGCCTACCGCGCTGTAGCGAAACAAGAAATCAGCATGAAAAGCACTAGCGCCTGCGAAACCGGAATTCGCAGGCGCTAGTTTTTGGAGGTTATGTCACACCAGGTGTGTCATAGGTTTTAGAGCTGGTTGCCGAGTTTGAACTCGCCCTTTTTCCAGTCTGGCATTTCTTCTTCGTCGTCAGCGCGGGTGTAGGAGAAACCATCGGCACCAATGGTGACTTCCATTTCGCTGTCATCAGTGCGAGCAACGATTTCTACTGGGTTGCCGTCCAGATCCAGGACGGTTGAAGCATCGGTGTACCAGGACGGTACAACCGGGGTGCCCCACCAGTCACGGCGCTGGTTGTCATGAACATCCCAGGAGACAACTGGGTTGTCTGGATCGCCGGTGTAGTAGTCCTGGGTGTAGATCTCAACGCGGTGACCGTCTGGGTCGCGCAGGTAAAGGTAGAACGCGTTGGAGACACCGTGGCGGCCTGGTCCACGTTCGATGGCATCTGAGCGGCGCAGTGCACCCAGTCGGTCACAGATTGCCAGGATGTTGTGCTTCTCGTGGGTTGCAAAGGCTACGTGGTGCATGCGTGGGCCGTCGCCACCGGTCATGGCGGTGTCGTGGACGGTTGGTTTGCGGCGCATCCAGGCAGCGTAGACGGTTTCACCATCTGAGATTTCTTCGGTGACGCGGAAGCCCAAGTCCTGCATGTAGCGGGCGGCACGTGGCACATCCGGGGTGACCTGGTTGAAGTGATCCAAACGTACGAGCGCACCTGGAACGTGGAGATCGTAGCGCCAGGCGAGGCGTTCTACGTGATCGACGTCGTGGAAGAATTCGTATGGGAAGCCCAGTGGGTCTTCGACGCGCACTGAGTCGCCGATGCCTTCAACGAAACCATCTTTGCGACGTTCAACGCGGCAGCCAAGTTCTTTGTAGAACGCTTCGGCTTTGTCTACGTCTTCTGGGGAACGCACACGGTAGGAGAAGGCACCAACGGCTGCGACCGGACCTTGTTTGAGGATCAGGTTGTGGTGGATGAATTCTTCCGATGACCGCAGGTAGATCTCATTGTCGTCTTCGTGAGAGACGTGCAAGCCCAATACATCGACGTAGAATTCACGGGATGCTGCCAGGTCGGTAACCTGCAGTTCCATGTAGGCTACGCGCAGCACATCTGGTGCTGGTGCTTTCGGAGTTGGGATCGGGTTAGCCGTGTTGATTGGCGCATCCTGGGATACGTGGAATCCCGAGCTGGTTTTGGTGCGCTTATTTTTATCAATTTTCATGGTGTTCCTTCGGTTAGGCTCCAGCCTGAATTACTGTTGTTTGCCGAAAACTGGGTTGTGGACTTCGCCCAGGTTGATGTGGACTGCCTGCTGATCGGTGTAGAAGTCGATTGAGCGGTAGCCACCTTCTTGGCCAAGTCCGGAGGCCTTGACACCACCGAATGGGGTGCGCAGGTCACGAACGTTATTGGAATTGAGCCAGACCATACCGGCGTCAACTTTCTGCGCGAAGTTGTGCGAACGCTGCAGATCGTTGGTCCAGATGTAGGCTGCCAAACCGTAATCGGTATTGTTGGCCAGCTCCAG
Organism: Enteractinococcus helveticum; assembly: GCF_020742345.1. GTDB lineage: Bacteria > Actinomycetota > Actinomycetes > Actinomycetales > Micrococcaceae > Yaniella > Yaniella helvetica_A. Next base: position 21,804 of record NZ_DYXC01000058.1, read on the forward strand.
AGCTTCTTCTTCGGTGTCGAATGGGGTGATTGCGACGACCGGGCCAAAGATTTCTTCCTGGAAGATGCGAGCATCTGGGGAAACGTCGGCGAACACGGTTGGCTGCAGGAAGTTGCCTTCTGGGAATTCTTCCGGACGGTCCCCACCTGCGACCAGACGGGCTTCTTCTTTCCCGATCTGTACATAGGACCAGACTTTGTCGAAGTGTTCTGGGTGAACCAGGGCACCGACTTCGGTCTTGGGATCGTTTGGCATACCGACTTTGACGTTAGCGGCCTGGGCTGCGTAGCGTTCGACGAATTCGTCGTAGATGCTGCGCTGAACGAGGATGCGGGAGCCTGCGGTGCAACGTTCACCGTTGAGGGAGAACACCCCAAAGATGGTCGCGTCGATGGCCTTTTCGATGTCGGCGTCTTCGAAGACCACTGCCGGGGATTTACCGCCCAGCTCCATGGAAAGCCCCTTGAGATACGGGGCCGCATTCGCCGAGATGATCTGACCGGTGCGGGACTCACCGGTAAACGAGATGAGTGGAACATCTGGGTGCTTGACCAGTGAGTCACCGGCGAAGCCTTCTTCACCATAACCGTGAACCATATTGAAGACACCAACTGGTAGGCCGGCTTCTTCGAAAATGCCTGGCCACAAACTAGCTGATAGTGGAGTGAATTCGGCTGGTTTCAGAACAACAGTGTTACCGGTTGCCAAAGCTGGGCCCAGTTTCCAGGATTCCAGCATGAATGGAGTGTTCCACGGGGTGATTAGACCGGCAACACCAATTGGTTTGCGGTTGACATAGTTGATCTGACGACCAGGAACCTTGAAGGCGTTATCGTGCTGCGCAACGATCAGGTCGGCGAAGAAACGGAAGTTCTCGGCGGCACGACGTGCCTGACCCAGGGTCTGGGAGATTGGCAGCCCCGAGTCCCAGGTTTCCATTTCGGCCAGTTCTTGCTGACGGGTTTCAACGACGTCGGCAATCTTGTGCAGAATGCGGGAGCGTTCACGTGGCAGCATATTTGGCCATGGGCCGTTGTCGAAGGCCTCTTTTGCCGCTGCAACAGCGGCGTCAATGTCGGCGACTTTACCTGAGGAAGCCTTGATATAGGCCTCGTTGGTTACCGGGTTGAGTACATCGAAGGTGTCGCCGTCGATCGAGTCGACGAATTCACCGTTGATGTAGTGACGGATTTGATCTGGCAGATTTGCTGGTTTGCCGTTGGTCATGTCGTCCTTTCGAATATGTTTAAAAATCTTTTGGATTGGCTTTGGCATGGTGGTCAAGGTAGGCGTGCATTGCATTGAGTCGATGCTTGCGAGCTGCCGCTTCGATCACCGAAAATTCGGCCCCGTCGGCAATCAAATCCAATAATTCATCGTGCTCGACCACTGAATCAGCTGCCCGGGCGGGTACGAAACTGAAGATCGATGAACGCAGTGCCGCCAACCGGTTCCAACCGCGGTGCACCAAATCCAGGATGTGCGGATTTGGATGGTGTTCAAATAACGCTAAATGCAGTTTTTCATTGAGCGCGGTGAACATCTCCGGGGCGAAATCCTCGTTGAGCATCTCACGCATCTGCTGGTTGATGCCGCGGGCCTTGGTGAGGGTTTGGACGGTAACCAGTGGGGCACATTGCGCCGTGGAGTATCCCTCAACCAGGGCCAGGGTTTCCATGGTGTACTGGTATTCGATCGGGTCGATACCGGTCACCGTGGCACCCACATTGCGTTCAAATGTCACTAAATTGTCAGTTTGTAACCGTCGAATGGCTTCCCGCACCGGTACCACTGACATCCCTAATTCATTGGCGATGCTCGATAGCACCAGTCGGTCACCGGGCTTGTACTGACCCGTGGTGATCCCGTTGAGTACATGCTGGTGTGCCTGATCGGCTTTGGAAAGACCATTCGAAATCATTTACTCACCTTGGGCTGCGCGGTACGCCTCGTATTTAGCTTTCCACTCACCGGTGGGTGGAAACAGACCGTTAACGGCGGCACCGTTTTTGACCTGTTCGTAGACCCATTCGTCTTGTTTTTCCTGCTCGTAGGATTCGTCAATCACTTCGACTAGCAGTTCCGGTGGGACCACCACGACGCCGTCATCATCACCAATGATGATGTCATTTGGCTGCACGGTGGTGCCACCGCAAGCAATGGTGCCGTCCATTTCCCATGGCACGTGACGGCGCCCCAGCACAGCAGGGTGGTTGCCGTTCGAGTAAACCGGGATACCAACTTCAGCTACGGCAGCAGCGTCCCGGACACCGCCGTCGGTGATCACCGCGTTTGCGCCGCGAACCTTGGCGCGCATGGCCAAGACATCCCCGAGGGTTCCGGTGCCTTTTTCGCCGCGTGCTTCCATGACGACGACGTCGTCTGGCTGCACCGAATCCATGGCTTGTTTTTGTTTATTGAAACCGCCACCGTGTTTCTTGAACAGGTCTTCGCGGTTTGGCACATAGCGCAGGGTCTTGGCGAAACCAAGGATCTGCTGGCCCGGGTGCATTGGGCGCGGACCATCGATGGTGCAGTTATTGATACCACGCTTGCGCATATTGGCAACAATCGTGGCGACGGCGGTCTTGGAGATCTTCTCGCGCAGTGCCGGGGTCAATATGGCGCGTGGATCTTCCAGGCCAGCCTTAGCTTTCGAACCCCAGGCTTCTTCGCGCTGCAGGTCATCAACCTTGGGGCCGTGACCGTAATCGGCCATGGCAAAGGAAGATTCTTTAACGTTGGAGACCAGACGCCCGGTTGATGGCGCGCCTTCGGCCTGTGGCGCATCGACCTCAACTTCGACGACGTCTCCCGGTTGGGCAACAGATGAGCCGGCGGGGGTGCCGGTGAGAATGACGTCGCCTTCTTCCAGTGTCATCAGCTGGGAGAGGTCAGCAATGAGCTGGCCGAATGGGAAGACAAGATCTTCGGTGGTGTCGTTTTGAACAACTTCACCGTTAACCCAGGTGCGAATGCGCAGCTGCGTTGGGTCAATACCTTCGGCACTGATGATCGCTGGACCCAGTGGAGTGTAGTTGTCACCGGACTTGTTCTTGACGTTGGAACCTTTGTCTGCGTGACGCAGATCGTATAAGCCCCAGTCATTTGCTGCGGTGATCCCAGAAACGTAGGACCAACCATCTTCGGGGGAGACACGGCGAGCGTCTTTGCCGATGATCAAGGCAATTTCGCCTTCGTAGGCGAGTAGTTCGGTTCCGGCTGGACGTTCAATGGTTGCACCGGTTGGTGCGATGGACGAGGTGGCCTTGAGGAAATAGCCAGGGAATTTTGGATTACGCCCGCGTTCATTGATGCGGGAGGGGAAATTCAAGTGCAGGGCAACGATTTTACCCGGCCGGTTCTGCTTGATTGAAAAATCGTAAGCAGTGACTGTCATCGAGACCGTACCTCCGTGGGGGTTGATGGAAATCTCTTAAGTCAGATCGTATACGATATTGGGGATTCTGTGAAGTTAATATCTGAAATTCAGTTCCGTGGCATTGCTCCGACCACCGCCCGAGTTTAGGTGCGAGAGTTGAACGTCGGGTGACTGAGGGCTTCTAAAGCGCTGAAAATTTGGGAAGGTCGGTGGTAGCGGGCTGCACTTATGCCCGGGTTTACGCATCACTCAACCGCTATAAGGGGGAGCGCAGGAGCCCGCTTTTCGTTGGACGTACTGCAACGCCGGGAATTATGGAACGGGCTAACGCTGGTGAGCTAGATGTTCTCGTAGAAGAACCTGTGAGATTGCTCTTCTGTGACTAGCTCAGGGGATGGCTCTATCTGACAGATGATGGAGTAATCCATTGGGGCTCAATGGAGTATATGTTGTTCCCCTTACCGTCCGGGGACCATAGTGAGCATAGGCCTTGGAATGAACAAAAAGAGCCGGGTGCTGAAAGTGCGGTATCTGGACCGAAGGTTAACATCTCCTGAGCGCAGCAAACCGCCCCGAGCTAGATTGGCCTTCGGGACGGCTTGCAGTGATCATTCCGAGAAATGATCACGAGTTACTTCTTTAGCGACTCATGTTGCGGATTAGTACATTGCGTGCTGGCCACCATCGATTGGAATGACGGTGCCGTTGATGAACCCAGCATCTTCGGACAACAGGAAGCTCACCAACCCAGCGACTTCTTCTGGTTTGCCAAAACGCTTCATCGGGTTGACGGAAACGAACTGTTTGCCAGCTTCTTCTGGGTTGTCTGGGTCAAGCTGCTTCAACGAGTTCTCGACCATGGCGGTCATAATAGCACCGGGTGCAATCGCGTTGATCCGTACGCCCTTATCACCGTATTCGCGAGCGGAGTTACGGGTCAGACCGACCACACCGTGTTTCGATGCGGCATAACCTGACTGGTTTCCGACACCGCGGATACCACCAACCGAAGCGGTGTTGACGACGGCGCCATGGCCCTGCTTATGCATTTGCTTCAGAACGTACTGCATCCCTAGGAATACGCCATTGAGATTGACCGCAATGACCTTGGCAAATTCTTCAATACCAAAGTCTTCGGTGAGGTTTTGTTTGCCCTCAATCCCAGCGTTGTTGAAAAACCCGTCGATTTTGCCGAAGGTTGAAACCGCAGCGTCGACGTATTTCTTGACGTCCTCTTCCTCAGTGACGTTAGCGGTGACCAATTCGATCTTGGCATCGCTGGTGTCGTGCAAGATGAGCTGCTTGGTGGCTTCAAGACCCTCGGAGCTCATATCGACAAGCACGAGGTCGGCGCCTTCGGAAGCGAGACGCTGGGCAACTGCCTGTCCGAGACCGGAACCGGCTCCGGTGATGATTATGGCTTGGTCGGCGAAACGATTGGTCATAACTACTGCACTCCTTTAACTGTTGCTCGCACGTTTGGGACTCGCTTTTTCCTCTCACCCTTCCGAATAAGAGCATCTAAAGTTCGCTCCACTTCGTGCTGACTCCCAGTTTAACTAGCCGCATCACGCAAACAGATATGCGTACAGACAGGTGAATCGTCGGTAATTTGGATTGAACCGGTGACCTTACCCATGTAGCGCCTCCTGCCAAACTGAGCGCGGACGATAAGTTGTGCCTCACAGAAGCTGAGCGTGAAGCATTCGGTGGTATTCATGTCTGGTGCTATCGCATCTTTCAGGTTGGCTTAACCTCGCGAATGATATTCTCGTACGCTATCCTCGCAGGTCAAAGACTGGCCTGGAGGCAGTCAGGCTCGACGATGCAAATACTTATGACAAATTCTAAAAATTGCTGATTTTCCGGAAATTGAAGACGACCTTCAGGAGCGACGTCGGTAATGTCCATGGCCAACATCAAGCTGGTGGACGCCCATTGCTGTGACCTCGCATACGCGTCCTAGATTTGACCATATCCACGCTACGAACCTCCCCATAAGAAATACTGGGGCACCTTTGACAACCGACGCTGCCCACATTGCACCGACCTAGCGTAGTTATCCACAGTTAGCCGCGGTCTTGTTTTGCAGGGAATGAGGATGTCATAGATTTGCTGGCATCTGGAGTCACGCATGAGGCAGAATGGAGATGTGTTTATGTCGGTTGAGGTGCTAGCGGTCATCATCGCCGCCGCCAGTTTATTCGTAGCGCTTGGCGGTGGGCTTTTTGCTGGCTTCGCGTGGATGCTGCGGCGCATGGACGAACGCTTCGCACAAGCTGAGACGAGCATCAACGAACGTTTCAATAACGTGGATGAAAAATTCGATAAAGTTGATGAAAAATTCGACAAAGTGGACAAGAAGTTCGATAAAGTCGACGAAAAGTTCGACAAAGTATATGCAATGTTTGACAGGGTGCATGATGAACTGCATGACCTGCGCACAGAACTGACAGAGGTCAAGATCTCCGTAGCCAGGCTTGAAGGACCATCACCACGGCTCATCTGGCCAAGATCATGAACTCCTCGAATGAACACTGGTCATCTCAGAAGCTTTATGAACAGACTGATCTGGTCTAGGAGTCGGCGTGGTCGTTGAGTAACTGCGCGGTATCGAAGGGTTCTAAGCCCAGAACACCGTTGAGTTCCTCATCGTTGACGGTTATGCTCACGTCGTCGATCCCGGCGGTTAAAGCCGCGGTGCCATAGAGCTGTGCTTGGATGCGGTAGGCCTCGCATTGTCCTTGGACGACGACGTCGCCAGACAGGGCGATGTCAACAGAGTCGCGATTGACCTCAACTTCACCGAGTTCCAGAGTTTCGGATAAGGTCAGCGAGTTCGTGACGGCGGGGGAGCCGTGGTAATACTGCGAGTCATCCAACAAGAATTGAATAGCCGCCGCGACGTGTTCCTGGGGTGAATCGGCGTGGATGGGTACCGTGTCGATTGTCACAAGCGTGTCGGAACAGCCGAAGCTGACACCATCAACGCCGTCGGGAAAATACGTTCCGGATTGGGCGACCATATTCACACTGAGCGGCTGATAAGGGTCTGCCGGGTCAATGCTGGGGCTGGCTTCGGTCGGCTCTGGTTGTGGCTTGTCCGCGGAGTCGGGGGAGTCTTGGATGATTCCACAACCTGCCAGGAGTCCTGTCGTACAGGCAGCTAGCGCTACGAGGGTGGAAAGGTTCTTCAAGATGGGTCTCCTAGGCGCCGTGAGCTCCAACGGCAATCGGTTTCGACAGCGATTCTAACCTGTATTGTTCGCCAAACCGGTTAAACATTCGGTGCTGGTGGTCGCGTGGCTTAGAATAAATAGTTCAGATTTGTTTTGACTTTGAGGTTTTCACCATACCGATGAGACACAGTGCACCCCACGGTGAGCCGACCGGGAAAACAACCCAACGGGCCGAACCTGTATTTGAACCACCACGTACGGGCCGGGACCGGTTCGCCGACCCCTTATCCGGTGCGGCAGCGGGGAAGGCCTCGGGGCATCCGGTGGAAACCGGGCTGGGCTCAGCCCACGGCAAGGCCATTTTATTGGGCGAACACTCGGTGGTATACGGTGCGCCAGCGATTGTGCTGCCGCTGCTGGACCTGCAGGCCACCGCTTCGATTCGGCGTGCCCGGCGTGGATTTATTACCTCGGATTTATATACTGGTCCGTTGGCTTCGGCGCCCAAACACATGGAGCCGGTGCTGACCGCGCTACGGGTTTCGGCCGAGCAATTAGATGTGCGCGGGGATCGTGTGGAGCTCATTTTGCGCTCTACAATTCCCTTTGAGCGCGGGCTGGGATCCTCTGCGGCGACCTCGGCCGCCGTGGTGCGTGCGGTGGCGAATCTAGCCGGCGTACGCTTGGATGCCGCACAATCCCACGCGCTGGTGCAAGAGGCTGAGCATGTAGCCCATGGCACCTCATCGGGTCTGGATGCCCACGCAGTGCAGTCGATGACGCCGTTGCGTTTCCAACAGGGCAAACCGACCACGGTGAAAGTGGCCGATAAATTTACGTTCGTTATTGCCGATACCGGCACCTCTGGGTCGACTGCGGCCGCCGTTGATGGTGTGGCAATGCTACGCGATATCCAACCCCGTGTAGTGGACCGGGTTGTGGAAGATCTAGCGAATTTGACCGACGACGTGGTCTACTCGCTGGGTATTGGCGATCCGATTCGTGTGGGCCAGTCGATGCATGAGTCCCACTCACTGCTGGCCTATCTTGGGGTGTCCTCCCCGGCGCTGGACGCGGTGGTGGCCGCGGCCCTGGAAGCCGGCGCGTACGGCGCCAAACTCACCGGATCGGGCCTGGGCGGGTGTGTGCTCGCCGTCGTTCCTGACCAAGAACAAGCCGGAGATGTTGCCGCTGCGATGACCGCGGTGGGCGCGACCCGAACCTGGACCACCACGCTGGTGCCCAATGATTTCGAACTGATGACCGCCCCGACCGCTCGGATACACAAGGAGGGCCGCTAATTGGCCTCGACTGCGCGTGCTCATCCGAATATCGCCCTGGTGAAATACTGGGGCAAAGCCGATGATGAGCTGATCATTCCGGTGGCCGGGTCAATGTCGATGACCCTGGACAAATTTGCCACCACCACCACGGTTGAACTCACCACCGGTCTTGACTCCTTTGAACTTAACGGCAGTCGGGGCGACACCAAAGCCACCGGACGCACGACCGTGTTTTTGGATGTGGTACGCCGACTCGCCGCCGATGCCGGACTAGAGACCGCCACCGCGTCGGCCAAGGTCACCTCGGTCAATGAGGGCCCGACCGCTGCCGGGATGGCGTCTTCAGCATCGGGTTTTGCGGCGCTAGCCGTGGCCGCAGCGGATGCTTACGGGCTGAAACTGTCCACCAAAGAACTCTCACGCCTGGCCCGGCGCGGATCCGGGTCTGCTTCGCGCTCAGTGATCGACCGGTTTGCGGTGTGGCATGCCGGCACCAGTGATGAAACCAGTTTTGCCGAGGCGATCCAAGCCCCGGAAATGGCAATGGTTTCGGTGACCGTCAATGCCAAAGCCAAAAAGGTGTCCTCACGCGAGGGCATGATCGCCACCCGGCAGACCAGCCCGTACTACCAGTCCTGGATTGACGTCACACACAAGACCCTGGATGAGATGATCGCAGCCTGTGCTGCCGATGACTTCACGCGCGTGGGCGAAATTACCGAAACCCACGCGCACCGCATGCACGCGGTGATTCAGGCCACCGAACCGCCAATCCGCTATCTGGCACCGGTGTCCTGGCAGGTTTTTGACGAAGTCGCCGCGATGCGCGACGACGGCCTAGACGCCTATGCCACCGCCGACGCCGGGCCCAACGTCGTCATAATTTGTCGACCCGACGACGCCGCAGCGGTGGCAGCCCGCGTTGTCGACTACGGTGCGGTTGAGACATTTGCTCCCGGACCGGGCGCGCATCTGGTGGACACTGCATGAGATCCACGCCATTTGCCGTGGCAGCCCCGGGAAAACTCTACGTGGCCGGTGAATACGCCGTGGTTACGCCCGGTCAGCCCGCACTCCTGATTGCCGTGGATCGGTACATGACCGTGACCGTGACCGACGCCAAACCCGCCCCGACCCCTGAGCCCACCGCCTTGCTGCTGGCCCACGAGCACTGCGTGGCCGCCGCGCACGCCAAAACATTTGGCACCGACTATGCGCTGGCCGCCTGGCTGGTCATGGATACACTGCGTGCCGAACGCGGAATTGAACGCCGTGCGGTGGACTTGCACTTCAGCTCAAATTTACGGTCCGAGGCCGGAGAAAAATACGGGCTGGGTTCTTCGGGTGCAGCCACCATGGCCGTGATCACCGCGATCAATGAACTCTACGGCCTGGGCTTGAGCGTGGTAGAGCGCATCAAATTGGGCATTTTGGCGTCAATTGAAATCTCCCCGCGCGCCTCAGGCGGCGACCTCGCCGCAGGAGCCCTGGGCGGGTGGGTCTACTACCAGGCCCCAGACCGGGAGAAACTGGCCCGGGTGCTCACCGAAGATGATGCCGTGACTGATGCGCTCACCGGGCCGGCGTGGATTTCGATGCGCGCCCGACGCGTGCCCACCCCGGCCGATGTGCAAGTGCTCATTGGCTGGACCGGCAGCCCCGCCAAAACCGATGACCTGGTCACCCAGGCCACAACCAACGGCAACGGATTTGACTGGCAGGACGCGTTCTTACGCCCATCAGCAACCAACGTCAACAGTCTGCTGCTCGCCCTGGCCGAAGAAAAATTCGCGCTCATCCACTCCGGTATCCGCACCGCCCGCATGCTGCTAACCCGCATGGCCCAACACACCACCACCCTGGTGGAAACCCCGGCGCTAACCGACCTGATCGAAACCGCCCAGCGTTTCGCGGGCACCTCTGCCAAAACCTCGGGGGCCGGTGGCGGCGACTGCGGTATCGTATTGGCCGAACCCTGGGTCAATACCGCCGAAATTTACGACGCCTGGCGGGCCCACGGCATCCAACCGCTGCAATTATCCGTGACGCAACTGGGCGCCGGACTCAAGGAGTAACCATGGCACAATCCCGCAAAGACGATCACATTCGGCTTGCCGCCGCCCAGCAAGACCAACTCACCGGCGCCAACAATGCTTTCGACGACGTCGACTTCATCCACCACGCCCTGGCCGGAATCAACGACGACGCCGTTGACATTTCCACCCGCATCGGCCCGTGGCGGCTGGCCGCGCCAATCTACATCAACGGCATGACCGGCGGCACCGACATGGCCACCCCGATCAACACGGCCCTGGCCCAAGCAGCCGCGGCAACCGGCGTGCCCATGGCCTCCGGATCCGTGGCCGTCGCCCTTGAACAACCCGAAACCGCAACCTCATTCACCGTGATCCGTGAACACAACCCCGATGGCATTGTGTGGGCCAACCTGGGTGCGGGCCGCACCCTGGATCACGCCAAGGCCGCCGTCGACCTGCTCAACGCCGACGGCCTGCAAATTCACCTGAACCCCATCCAAGAAACCGTTATGCCCGAAGGCTCTCGGAACTTCTCCGACTGGTTGCACCTGATCGATGACATTGCGGCCAACATCAACGTGCCGCTGATCATCAAAGAGGTCGGCTTCGGGCTCAGCGCCAAAACCGTGCAACAGCTCACCGCCATGGGCGTGCGCATCGTGGATGTGGCCGGCACCGGGGGTACCAACTTTGCGCGCATCGAAAATGATCGCACCCCGCACCCGTCGTCGGCCATCGACGCCCACGCCAAATGGGACTGGCTGGAATCCATGGGTCTGACCGCTATCGACTGTCTGCTCGACCTGGCCGAAGTCCCGCAGCCCGAAGACCTGACCATCATGGCCTCCGGCGGGGTGCGCAACCCGCTGGACGTCGTCCGCGCCCAAGCCCTGGGCGCCAAAGCCGTAGGCATGGCCGGCCCGATGCTCAAAGTTGCCATGTCCGACGGGGCCGAAGGGATCACCGAAGTTCTGGACCTGTTCATCACCCGCATCCGCCAAATCTACGCGCTGCTGGGGGCCGCCAATGTTGATGCGGTGATCTATGAAACCGACCTGATGATCACCGGTCGCAGCGCAGAACGCGCCCGGGCACGCAATATTGACGTCACACGGTTCGCCGATCGGGGCAGAATTTGACCAGCAGGCCCGCAACCGTCCACGATAATGAACACGCCCGCCTTCAAAGGAACACCGTGATCGATCCAACACTTATTGAACCCTCCGCTTCGACCTACGATGACACGTTCACCACCGGAGTCCCCACCCGCTGGGTCGGCCCGCTACGCATGACCGGTGCGGCCTTCAACGGCGTCGAAGAAATCGATGTTCCGCTGGCCACCTACGAAACCCCACTGTGGCCATCGGTTGGACGCGGCGCCAAAATTTCGCGCATGCTCGCCTCCGGCATCACCGCAACCGTCCACGATGAGCGCATGACCCGCTCCGTGTTATTCACCGCCGACGACGCCGGTGCCGCCCAAGCAGCAGCCGACACCATCCTGGCACGCTTCGACGAGTTAGCCGCCGTGGTCACCCAAGGTTCCAGGTTTGCTCAGCTCATTGAGATTCACCCGGAGATCGTGGGCAACCTGCTATTCGTGCGTTTTGCGTATTTGACCGGGGACGCCTCGGGACACAATATGGCAACTGCCGCCTCGGACACGCTCATGTCCACAATCCTGTCCTGGAATATTGGCCTGTCCTACGGTTCGATCTCGGGAAATTTCTGTACCGATAAGAAAGCCACCGCCGTCAACGGGATTTTAGGTCGCGGCAAAAAAGTAACCGCCGAGATCATCATTCCCCACGAGATTGTGGAAAAGAACCTGCACACGACGGCGGCCAGGGTGGTCCAGCTGGTCGTCACCAAGAATTACGTGGGCTCAAATGTGGCCGGCGCCATCCGTTCAGCCAATGCACACTTTGCCAATATGCTCTTAGCGTTCTACCTGGCCACCGGCCAGGATGCAGCAAATATTGTCGAAGGATCCCAAGGATATGTGTGGGCCGAGAACCGCGACGAAGGCCTCTACTTCGCTGTGACGCTGCCACATGTGATTGTAGGAACCGTAGGGAACGGTAAACACCTGCCCTATATCGAACAGGCCATGGAACGCATGGGCATTGGTGACAGTGGTCAATCCGGTGCCGATTCGCGTAGACTAGCTAGCTTGATTGCCGCAAGTGTCCTGGCGGGCGAAATATCACTGCTGGCCGCACAAACCAACCCGGGCGAATTGATGCAAGCACACGTCGCCTACGAACGCCCCCAAACACAGGCCTAACCAAAGGAGTCATCGGTGAAAATAGGCATCCACGACCTGGAAGTCGCCACGTCCCACTACGTACTGGATCTTGATACCCTGGCAGAACGCCACCAGATTGATCCCAAGAAGTTCAGTATTGGCCTGGGCCAAGACACCTTCTCGATGCCCGCCCCGGACGAGGACATCGTCACCATGGCCGCAGAAGCAACACAGACCCTGCTCGAGCGACACGATGCCACCAAGATCCGCCAGGTGCTCTTTGCCACCGAATCCTCCATCGACCAGTCCAAGGCCGCCGGCGTGTACTTGCACGAGCTCCTGGGCCTGCCCGCCAATGTGCGCTCTGTGGAACTAAAACAAGCCTGCTACTCGGGTACCGCCGCACTGCAGATGGCCGTCAACGCGGTTGCCCGTAACCCCGAGGAACAGGTTTTGGTGATTACCTCCGACGTCGCCCGCTACGCGCTGGACTCCGGCGGCGAGCCAACCCAGGGTGCCGGATCGGTTGCGATGCTGATCAGCGCTGACCCCAACCTGGTCGAAATTGAATCCGGCTCGGGCCTGCACACCACCGATGTCAATGACTTCTGGCGCCCGAATGATTCCACCACCCCGTTCGTGGATGGCCAGTTGTCCCTGGACGCCTATCTGGACGCCACCACTGCTGCCTGGGATGATCTGCTGGCCCGCCGTGAACTCGGCCTGGATGACATCCATCGCTTCCTGCACCATCAGCCATTTACCAAAATGGCTCGCAAACAGTTGGCCGCACTGGCCGAGCACACCGGCACCGAGCTATCTGATGACCTGATCGAAGAGTCCATGAGCTACAACCGCGCGCTGGGTAACACCTACACGGCTTCGTTGTACTTTGCACTGACCGCTCAGCTGCACAATAATAATGACCTGGCTGGTAAACGCCTGGGCTTCTTCTCATATGGTTCCGGTGCGGTAGCAGAATTCTTCACCGGTGTTGTCCAGGAGAACTACCAAGACCACATTTACCCGCAGCACGTGGCCAAACAGCTCGATAACCGGGTTGAACTGACCTACGACGAGTACCGCAAACTCCACTGCGACTTTGCCGCCACATCTGAAACCTTCACAACTGAAAAAACGACCAATGCACCCTTCCGGTTGAGCGGCGTCACCGAACACCAACGCCGCTACGAGGCACAGTGAGTTACCCATTCGTTGACATCCAAGCTCTCGTCGCCGCATTCGGCGACACCATGACCCAGCGCGGCCGCAAATACGCGGCCGACGACCGGGTGATGACGCTCAAATTCAACGATGAAACCGGCCGCCTCGTTGGTCGGGTCAAAGGGTCCGAAGACAAGATCTACCGGGCCGCTGTCATCCTGCGCAAAACCGACCGCACCCTGGGTGGGGTGTCCATTTGGGATATTGACTACGCCACCTGCAGTTGTCCGGTTGGCGTCGACTGCAAACACGGGGCCGCCCTGATTTTTGAATCGAATCAGCGCGCGGTCGCCGACTCCGCGGTGCTGACCGCCGCCGACCTTGAGGGCTCACGCGAGCCAGCAGAGCCCGAACACGGTGTGCCCGGGCTACCATGGCGCCAAGTCGTCAACGAACTGCTGCCCACGATTGACTCGAATCAAGAATTCACCGACGTCGCACTGGGCGTTGAAATCGATGCGCTCCACACCGAGCCTTCCGGGTACCGCACCCGGTTTACCTGGCGGGAAGCCACCCCCGATGACCTTGAACACCAAAACGACCTGACCGTGCGCCTGCGACCGTTGCGCGTTGGGGCCCGCGGCGGCTGGATCAAGGGCAATATGAACTGGACGCTGTTTGATCTGCCGTTCCATCAGTCTGCCCACGGCGAGTTCCAATTCCTGCCCGAACAACACGACGCGCTGCACGAGCTCAACCAGCTCTACACCACGTCGGTATCCTCGCTGGGCTCCACCGACGTCATCACCCTGGCAACCATGAACATGCCGCAAATGTGGGATGTACTGGCCAAAATTGATAACGTCGGCATCCCACTGGTACCGCTGCAGAAAATGATCAACCGGGTCACCATCACCGAACCTGCGCGGATTATTTTCGACGCCGCAGAAACCGCCGACGGCGACATTGCCCTGAACATTCAAGCGCAACTGCCCTCCGAAGCACTGAAACCCTCCGGCACACTCGGGGCTATTGGACTGTACACGATCGACTACTACCCGGAATCAGCTACCGCAGACATCAACGTCATTCCGCTGAAACAACCGCTCACCCGGACAGTCATGGATCTCATCGAATCACCCGAACCGATGATTATCCCCGCCGACGACACCGAAGAATTCTTCAACAACATCTACCCAATACTGGCCGGCGTCATCCCACTGGCCAGCCATGACCAGTCGGTCGAGCTACCGGATATTCCACCCTCCACGCTTGAACTGACCCTGGAGTATTATCAGGCCACCCACCAAGGCGAACGCCAAGACCACGTGCGCATTTCTGCGCAATGGGATTATTTGGGCACCGAAGACCAAACCGAACACCGCCATCAGGTGCTCCAAGAAGTCGAGCACCACGTGGAGCTGGCCGCCGTGCCCGGTAAGACGACGTTGATCGGTGCCGCAGCTGCCCGGTTCGTAGATGAAGCCCTGCCGGATTTACAACAACACGAACACGTGCGCATCGTGGAAACCGAAGACCGCCCGGTCTATACCCGGCTGACTGGTGAACCTCATATCGCCATCAATGCCACCCCGTCGGAGAAGAACGACTGGTTTGATCTGGGCTTCCAGATCACCATTGAAGAACGCACCATCCCATTCCGACAGCTATTTATTGCGCTGGTACGCAATCAGGACAGCCTGCTGTTATCCGACGGCACGTACTTCTCACTGCAGCATTCAGCGTTTCAACCGCTGCGCAAACTGTTAGAAGAAGCAGCCGCCCTGGACGATTTCGCAGCCGATAACCCATCGATTTCTCGGTTCAACGCCACCCTATTGGAAGACGCCGAAGACGCCGCCGATGCTTTTACCGCTGACCCAACGATTATTGCGTGGCAAAAGGCGCTAGCCGTGCTGCGGGATGCCAAGGATATTCCGGCACTAGAGGTCCCAGAGAGTCTCACTGCAGAACTACGTGACTACCAGCATGAGGGCTATGAGTGGTTGTCTTACCTATACGACCTAGGTCTGGGTGGGATTCTCGCCGACGATATGGGGTTGGGGAAGACCCTGCAAACCATTGCGATGATCGCTCGTGCCAAGGCACTGGGTGAAAAGCTTCCGTTTCTGGTGATTGCGCCGTCGTCAGTCTTGACGGTCTGGCGTGATGAAGTCGAACGATTCGCCCCAGACCTGAATGTCGTTGTGGTGGATGTATCGAACCTGCGTCGTGCTGAATCGATTGGTTCGATCCGCGACCGCGCAGATATTGTGGTCACCTCCTATGCGATTGCTCGCCTGGACGAGGACTTCCTGGCAGAACAACAGTGGGCGGGGCTCATCCTCGATGAGGCTCAGTTCGTCAAGAATCATCAGACTAAAGCCCACCGGGCGATTCGCAACTTCACGGCCGGATTTAAGCTGGCTATCACGGGTACTCCGATGGAAAATACCCTGTCGGATCTGTGGTCAATCTTCCGGTTGGTTGTGCCCGGCATGCTGCCGCGGTTCGCTAAGTTCCGGGATGATTACTTGCGACCAATTGAAGCCGGCCAACGGGTGGCTCGCACGGAACCAACCACGGACAACGACGTCGAGGAACGTGTCCAGCAGCAGACCCGATCGCGTGAAGCAATGACGAAATTGCGTACGAAGATCCGGCCGTTTATGCTGCGTCGTACCAAGGAATCGGTGGCTGCTGAGCTGCCAGATAAGCAAGAGATGGTGCTTCGTGTTCCAATGGAACCAGAACACGAGAAGCTTTACCAGCAGGTTCTGCAGCGTGAGCGGAAGAACGTGTTGAATCTGGTTGCGGATATGGATTCCAACCGGATGTCGATTTTCCGTTCGCTGACCTTGATGCGGATGTTGGCGCTGGACCCGGCCATTGTGGATGAAGAGCACTCCCATGTGCCTTCTTCGAAACTCAATGAATTGATGTCGCGGTTGTCTGAGATTCTGCCAGAGGGCCACCGAGTGTTGATCTTCTCGCAGTTTACGTCGTTCCTGGCACGGTTGGGACAACAACTCAATGAGCGCGAGATCGACTATGCATATCTTGATGGTTCGACTCGTGACCGTGCAGCGGTGGTTGAAGAGTTCCGCTCCGGTGAAGCACCTGTGTTTTTGATTTCACTTCGCGCTGGTGGTTTCGGCCTGACACTGACCGAAGCGGATTACGTATTTCTGTTGGACCCGTGGTGGAACCCTGCCGTGGAAGCTCAAGCTGTTGACCGTGCACACCGTATCGGGCAAGAAAAGAATGTGATGGTGTATCGCATGGTATCGAAGGGCTCGATCGAAGAAAAGGTTCTTGCGCTCCAGCAGCAAAAGGTTGAAATGTTTGCCGCGCTCACAGAAGACGATACGGCATTTGCTTCCAGTGTGACCGCCGACGATATTCGTGCTCTGTTTGACGATAGTCCAGTCGATCTTGCAGATATGCAAGAAGATGTTGTCCAGGGGACTAGCGAGTAGTTCCACGTCACCTGCTGACCCCGAGCTCAGGTTATATCGCCCAGTACATGTTGCGTAGCAGTGGTTGGGTGGGGTCTAACCAGGGTGCGGGTTGGAAGAAGTGGGTGCCGTTGATGGTGTGGATGGTCCATTTGCCGTTGTGCACCGCGGCGTGGTGGAAGGCGCACAGGGTGATGGCGTTGTCGATATCGGTGGCGCCGCCGTGTGCCCAGGCTTTCAGATGGTGGATTTGGCACCAGGCGGCGATGATTGTACAGCCGGGGGTTTGGCAACCGCGGTCCCGGGCCAGGATGGCGCGGCGTTGGTCGCGGGTGAAGGAGCGGTAGGCGCGGCGCTGGTTGAGCACACTGTGGTGTTGGTTCCAGATTTGGCCCACGATCTGACAATCACAGGCCAGTTTTTCGGCATCCACCGGATGCAATGCCCCCACATTTAGGGCCTCGGAGATATACCCGGTCCACGGGGGTGGACTGACCCCGAGCAGGTGATCCGGGTTGTTACATAATGTGTTGGGGTCCTTGGGGTTGGGGCGTTGCAGGATGGTGGGCACGATCCCGTCGGGGCCGCGGGGTCGTTGGGCCTCGGGCGGGATCGCGTCAATGCCGAGGGTCTGATAGGCGGTTTCAATATCTTGGACCACCACCAGGGTGGCATCTGCCCCGTGGGAGCGTTTGACTTGGAGTTCATCGGGAGCCATACTGAAAATTGCTTTCATTGCGCCGATGAGTATCGCGCTGACGAGCTGTCCCGGGTTCAACGTTTCAATATCATCAAGAGTCTCTTGAGTAACCGGGTTCCCTTGGTCATCTTCGGCGACGAGTGCGTCAGGATCATGATCAATACTAAGATCCTCTAACGTGGCCGTGGCCAGGGGATGATCGGCTTCGAAATCATCAAACAGTCCGGCGTGCCCCGAATCCGTTGTCGAGTGGTCGCTGGTGTCTCGGTTTGCAGCCAAGGCGGCCGCGCTCATCGAGTCATCGTTGACGGGATTGTCGGTGTTTCTGATGTCTTCGGAATCTGTGGGAGCCGTGCTGGACGTTGCTTCCTGCTCATCGGATTGCTCTTCAGCAGGGCTGTAGAGCCATTCGGTGAGTTTCTCATCCGTTTTGACTGGGGCGCCATTTTTGTTGAGTTGATTGACTACGAAATTCTTGTACTCGGCAAAGATCTCTGGGGTGGCATGGATCCAGATTTTGCCTGACCCGTCAGCGTAGGCTTGATCCCGGATGACATTATCGGCTTGCTTCCGTAGCGTTTGGGCAATGGGTGGCCCATCGGCATCCAGCGCATGAGCGATCTTATCGGCCCACCGGCGACGGGCAGCATTGAAAGCATCCGGGTTGGAGGCTTGGGCTGCCTCGATGAGCGTTGGTTGGAATTTTTGTAAGACCGCGTCTTTCTGCTCGGCGGTAGCCGTGGTCTTGTGCACGTGCTTGGTGAGATCTTTGTCTAACCACACGATCCGATCCAGATTCTCAGCCGGAATGGTTCCTTCGGTGAACGCCGCGGCCAATTTCAGCAGTTTTGGCTGATTCATGCCCAGGGTAGGGTCTTGTCCGGGATTCCAGGTCACATAGGGCAGCCGAGCGTGAATCTTTTTGATCATTTGCCCAGAGAACCGAAAGACGTCTTTGAAATACGCGGTGCTATCCCGAAACGCTTGGACGCCTTCAGGCGTACCGAAGTATTCCGGTTGAGCCTGGAACATGGGTTGCAGGTGTCGAGCAAAACCGGTGATCGAAGCTTCCTGCAGGTGCTGCACTCGTCGCAGCATGTCGGCAATCATTGGCACCGTGTCATATCGACATTCCGGAGCAGTCGGTAAGGGACGGGGTGGAATAACCGGTGTGCCATCCGCGTGTGTGGGATCATCCTCGCCGGCATTGTGGGGCGAAACGGCCTCGGTGGAAGACTCTGAGTCGTCAACCTGTGGTTGATGCCCAGACCAATCAGCCCCCGACACCCTGGTGAATTGCGCAAACGTGGTGGCAGGGTCGGCCATCCGCTGGGACATTTCGGTACCCACCACCAAGTACAGATACGCCAATTGTCCAGGACTGAGCTCCTTGACCGCTTCGAGCTTGAGATCATCGGGCATGGGCACCGCAATACCAATATCCGGAAGTGCATTGGTGGCGACCATGACCGTGTCCTCTCAGTGGCAAGAAGGGAAATAGGTGCAGTAAACCTCGAGCGAAAAATTATGAGTTGGAAAGAGTGAATGACTAATAGCTCTATTATATCCGCGGCGAACTGTTGAAGCAATGATTCTATTGTGATTGTTTAACACTTTAGATGTATTCGGTGGCTTCTATATCAAGTCTTCACATCTCTATCTAGGTGTGTTGTATGTATTGTGGATAGTGTTCCATTTCTGTCCCAGTTATCCACAATCGGTGCGACACGGTTGCGAATGGCACAGATAGAGGCTAGGTGTCTATGAGCCCGTTGCCGTATTGTTTTTGCTCATGACAATGAGCCCCTTGAAAAGGGGCGCCCACAAAGGGAAGCTAGCGGCTGAGATTCACGGTGATGGTGTCACCAAGACCGCCCTGGCGTCCGGGCAGCACAATAAGGTTTTCCACGACTTCTACGGTGGTGGATTCATCCGAGACCGCAGTAATTACCCCTGTGACTTCACCCAAGCCGCCGAGCAAACTGGCTACAGAGTCTGACAGTTTCGAGATATCGAGTGTCGCAACCGGCCCGAGGTCTAAGATTTTGCCGTGTTCTACCACTGCGAGCCGGTCGGCTACGGTCGTAGCTTCGGCCGGGTCATGCGTGACATAGATGGCCGAGGTGCCGGTCTGTTTCAACAGGTCGCGAATCTCTACGGCAAGTCGCTGGCGTAAGCCCCGGTCGAGGGCAGACAACGGCTCATCGAATAAAATGACGGCGGGACGGATGACCAAACACCGAGCCAGCGCAACACGCTGTGCTTGCCCACCCGATAGCTCAGTAATCGCACGGTCGGCCAGTTCAGCAATGTCGACCATCTCCAGTACCTCGGCAACGCGACGACGTCGTTGGTCCTTCGGCACTTTGGCGGCTTCCAGACCATATGCCACGTTGCCGGCCACGCTGCGGTGCGGGAACAGTTGGGCGTCTTGAAAGACCATGGTGCAGTTACGATGGTGCGGTGGCAGGTGCTCGCCGTCGTCGTCAGTGGTGACGGAAGCGATTTCGATCCGTCCGGAGCGGGGCTGCTGCAGGCCTGCAATTGCGCGCAACAGGGTGGACTTTCCCGAACCAGATGCCCCCAGTACCGCCAGTATTTCGCCGTCGTCAACGGTCAGATCCGCGCCGGTGAGTACGGGCTCGCCGCGATAGTTGGGACTGCCGTCGTCATAGTCGACGTGTAGGTCGGTGATGTGAATGGCGGTCATGAGGTGCTCCCAAGGGTGCGCGGGCGGATGCGTTCGCCCAGGATTAACGCGATTGAGGCGACGATACCCAGTACGACGGCGGCGGCCAGGGCCATACCGAAGTTATCGGCACCGGGACGGGATAGGAGCCGCACAATGTATACGGGCAGGGTTTGGTATTCGGGGGAGGCCAAAAAGCTGGTGGCACCGAATTCGCCCAGCGACACGGAAAAACTCAGCCCGGCGGCCAGACCGATGGCGCGCAGCAGATACGGTCCGTCGATAGTGGCTAGAATGCGTGACGGCGAGGCGCCCAGCACGGCCGCTGCCTGGCGTTGGCGAGGATCCACGGCGGCCAGTATGGGAATCAGGCTGCGCACCACGAGCGGCAGGGCAACCACGGCTTGGGCCAGTGGTACGAATACACCGGATTGGCCCAGGGCGGGGTTGAATGCATGGATGGATACCAGGAACCCGAAGCCGATGGTGACCGAGGAGACGCCCAGGGGCATCATGATGAACGTGTCTAGGGCCTGTTGGGCGCGCGCCAGGGTGCGTGAGCGCGCATGTCGGGTGATCACCAGGGCGGTGAGGATGGCCATGACCATGCAGATGATGGTCGCGTCCAGGGCGATTTTTAGGGAATGTTCCAGCGCCTGGGCGGCCGTGGCTCCGCCGGCGAATCCGCTCCCCGGTGAGGTGATCAGCAGGTGGTAGTTGTGCAGGCTGTACCCGGTGGCGGTGGCCAGGGAGCGTTCAACCAGCGTGATCATGGGCAGCAGAATAATGACGACGACGGCGAA
Source organism: Enteractinococcus helveticum (assembly GCF_020742345.1). Lineage (GTDB taxonomy): Bacteria > Actinomycetota > Actinomycetes > Actinomycetales > Micrococcaceae > Yaniella > Yaniella helvetica_A. The sequence continues at coordinate 42,746 of NZ_DYXC01000058.1, forward strand.
TAGTGTCAGGCCCAGCGGGAACCAGTCGGTGCGGGCCAGGGGTTGGCGCACGGGTTGTTGTAGGCGCAGGGCGGTGGTGGTGCGGTGGGATAGGCGTTGGGTTAACCACACTGAGGTCAGGACGAATACCACTTGCAGTGCGGAGAATACGGCGGCGGTGCGCAGGTCTAAAAAGGTTTGGGTTTGGCGGAAAACTTCGGTTTCTAGAGTGCCCACACCGGGGGTGCCCAGGGTGCGCACCAGCGAGTAGGCGGTGGAGCAATACAGGAAGACCAGCCCGGCTGAGGCGCCGATGGCCGGGGTAATGGCCGGCAGGGTGATGGTGAAAAACGCGCGCGGTGCCGAGGCACCCAGGCTGCGGGCCGCTTCGACGGTACGCGGGTCCAGCAGCTGCCACAGGCCACCGACTTGGCGGGCGATGAGGCTGATGTTGAAAAATACCATCGCGGCGATCACCGCCCACGTTGTTTGGTCCAGGCCGAGGAAGCCCAGTGGCCCGTTGGCACCGAAGACCGCGCGGAAGGCAACACCGACGACGACGGTAGGTAATACGAATGGCACCAGGGTGATGGAGCGCAGGATGGTGCGTCCGGGGAATTCGGTGCGATACAGGATATAGGCGGCCGGAACACCAAAGAGTACGGATCCGAGCGTGCCGCCCAGGGCCATCGTCAGGGTGTGACCGACGATGGCCCAGGTGCGCGAAGTCGTCAAGACCTCACCGAAGGCGCTGAAATCGAGCGCGCCGGCGTCGTTGGTGATGCCGCGAATGAGCATCGCGCCGACGGGCCAGGCGAAGAAGATGGTGAGGAAGGTGAGGATCACCGCGATGGCGGCACCCCACCCGAAGCGTGCACGCATAGGTTAGTCGGCGTGGTTTTCGGTCAGTTCGGTCCAGTCGTTCAACCAGGCGTCACGGTTTTCGCTGACTTCGGTCAGGTCTGCGGTGATTGGTTCTGGCGACAATTCGGCGTACTGGCTCCACTCTTCGGGCAGGGTTGTCTCTTCCAGAACCGGGTACATGTACATTTCTTCTGGCAGGGTTTCCTGGAAGTCTTGGGAGAGCAGGAATTCGATGAATGCCTGGGCGCCGTCCGGGTTGGCAGCGTCGGCTAGCACACCGGCGTATTCGACTTGTTCGGTGCAGGTACCCAGAATCGAGGAGGTGCGGCCTGCTTCGGCAGACGGCGAGGACGAGTAGCTCAACACCAGCGGGTAGTCGCCGTCACCGGTCGAGGTGAAGTCCGAATAGTAGGCGTCCGACCAGCCACCGGCAACTTTTGCCCCGTTATCTAACAGATCTTGCCAGTAGGCCTGCCAGTCATCGGTGCCGGCGATGGTGGCCACCAGGAAGGCAAGTCCCGGGGACGACGTTGTGGGATCCGTGGTGACAAACAGTCCCTCATAGGCCGGATCCGTGAGGTCTTCCAGGGTTTCAGGCGGGGTGAGGTCTTCGGCTTCGAACCATTCGTTGTCCATGTTGACGCAGACTTGACCGTGATCAATGGGTGCCAGGTGGCCGTTAGTGTCGGCTTCCAGGGCGAAGCGTTCGGCTGAGCCTAGTTCGGCGTCGTGGCTGGTGAGCATGTCTTCGTCCAGCAGGGTTTGGGCCGAGTAGTTGTCGATGCCGTAGACGGCGTCAACGGTTGGGTTGTCCTTTTGGAGGATCAGCTGGTTTAATACGGCTCCGGCGTCACCGGGGGAGGTGGTGGTCACCGTGTAGCCGGTTTCTTCTTCGAAGGCGGCCACGAGTTCTTCGTCGACATTGAACGAGTCGTGGGTCATGATGGTGACTGAGCCGGCAGCGGCGTCGTCGTCGGTATTTTGCGCTTGGTCAGCCACCGAGCACCCGGTGAATCCGAGCGCGGCGATGACAACGAAGGGTAATGATTTTTTCATGTGTACCTCCTGTGGTTAGGAGGGCACGCAATGCGTGGAGAGTTACGACTTCCTCCGCCAGTATGAGCTGGAATCAGGTTCGAGGGTCTGCTGGTGCACTCTCAGCAGCAAAATTTCAGCTGCTCCCCTGTCGATACAGCCAATCTACCGCATAGGTGAACAACAGGTGTCGATGCGAAACCATATGACAGTTTTCTGGCGGGGCCGGCCGGTGAGAATAGTTGGTGGGGTTTCTTCGGAGCGGGTCGGTTGTACACAATCGGTTGGCTTTACTGTGCTTCGCGTCCCTGTGGGACAGCGGTCTGGGTGCCACGGGTGCCCCGAATGTCGATGATCGCAACGGTCATGGCAATACCGACCAGGAGCATGATGATGCCAAATGCGCTGATGAAAGCCCAGTTCCATGAGTAGGCTGCGGCCACACCGAATAATGTTGAGGTGATAATGGCGGTGCCCACCGAGGTGCCGACGCGTTGGCCGGTTTGCATGACAGCCCCGGCAACGCCCGAGACATGAGCGGGCACTTCGATCAGCGACAGGGTCTGATTCGGTGAGACGATGAAGCCCTGGGCGACTCCCAGTAGGGATAATGTTGCGATGAGCCACCATATCGACCAGTCCCATAATTGCACCCCAATGATGACTAGCATTGAGGAGCTCAACGCAAGAAGGGTTACGCTCATGCCCCAGGCGACCATTGCGCGGCCGGCGGCGAGCACGTAGCGTCCAGCAATTTGTGAGGAGATGGTCGTGGCAATTGCTGATGGGACGCCAACTAGTGCTGCGGTCAGTGCTGAGATGCCGTGGCCGGTTTGCAAGAAGATTGCCACGGTAACCCACACGGATGTTGACCCGGTGAAAAATAGGCTGATCAGCAGCGAGCCGTTGCGGTAGGGCCGGTTGCGAAACAGCGCCATATCGACCATGGGTGCACCGCCGCGGCGTTTATAGCGGCGTTCCCACCACACCCACCAGAACAAAATGGCAATACCCACCGGCAGCATGGCCCAGTAGATCCCGCCCGCGTCGATTTCCAGAAACGTCCACATGACCAGCAGCGTGCCCAACGTAAATGCTACGGTGCCTACCGGATCCAAGTCGGGTTTACCGGGTTCGGCCGAGGCGCCTTCGGGTACGTGCCGGACCCAGGCGGCTTTGGGGAACGTGCGGTAGGCGACGATGATGGCCAGCACGGCAATGGGGACGTTGACCAAGAAGGTCCAGCGCCAGCCCCAGTCCGGCCCGGCCAGGGCAATCAGGCCGCCACCCAGCACCGGTCCGATGGCCACGGATACTCCGACCACCGAACCGAAGGACGCGAATGCGCGGGCCCTGAGCGGCCCATCGAAGAACTGTTGAATAAAGCCCACGGTTTGTGGGTTGAGTAGCCCGGAACCGAATCCGGTAAGAAGTCGGGCAGCAACCAGCATGGGACCGTTGAGTGCAAAACCGGCCAGTAGCGACCCCAGCCCGAACAGCACCAGCCCTGCGACGAAGAGTTTGCCGCGTCCGAAGGTGTCACCGGCACGACCGCCGGCCACCAGCAGTACCCCGAAGGCCAGCGTATAGCCGGACAGGACCCACTGGATGGCAGTATTGGAGGCGTCTAAGGATTCTTGGACTGATGGCAGGATCACGTTGATCGAGGAGATCGACAACAGTGACATAAAGACGGGGACCAGGACCACCGCCAGGATGGCTTTCTGGACACCGGTCATTTGTTGTTTTGCCAACTCCACTCTCCTTGCGACGTCGTCATCCTAACGATAACGCTTTGTGGGTTGTGGCGTTGTGGTTTCGCAGGTTATTGCCCCGGTGAGCTGACCTTTAACGCCGGCGGCTAACGCGTGGTTGCGGTAGTGTGATCGCCCGGATGGATGCCCCGTGGTCAAAGAGTGCCTGTGCGGTGAACTGGATGAGCCGGTGTTCGGGATACAGCTTTTGCATGAGTTCAAAGGCGTGGTCATCGAATGGATCGATGAACCGCGGCAGAATGATGACGTCGTTGAGGATCACATAATCCAGGTAGGACCAGTTGACCGGCCCGTTGAGATCCGAGTGCGTTTGCGGCGCGGGCATATCAACAATGTCAAATCCTTGACCGTTGGCATCGTGGGCGGTGCTGAGAATTTCACGCACCTGCTGGGTGACCTCGTGATCCGGGTGGGTTGGATCAGGTTGGTTGTGTACCAGTACTCGGCCGGGGGAGTGGAAGGCCACGACCTGATCGACGTACCCGCCCCAGCCCTCCGGAGCAGATCCTCGAGTGAGCCCGGTGGGAATCCAAATGATGTGTTCCAGCCCCAAATTACGGCGCATCTCGCGTTCTACCGAGCGGGTATTCCAACCCGGGTTGCGACGCTGATCGGTCAGAATCGCTTCGGAGGCAATCGCGGTGCCGGCGCCATCGGTGACCCAGGAGCCACCCTCGCCGACCATCATCGACAAATTGCGCTGACCCCAGCCCCGATCTCCGGGCAGCAGTTCGGACAGTGTGCCCGGCAGTTTGTCATCCAGTCCATATGCGACCCCGGGTAGCTGTCCAAAACCGTTGAACGTAAAATCCACCATGCCCAGCACGCGGCGCGGGCGTCGGCCACTATTAGCCTGGGCCTGACGGGAAACCACCATGGTTGCTGCGGTGCGTCGAAGGGAAGCATTATTAAAAGGAATGACGACGACGTCGAGCGGTTTCGACACATATGAGGCAACGGTGCGCTGATCGTCCGGATCAACCAGCAGGGTCACCGGAACATGGTTGTGAATGTCTTCGGCTAGTCGGACCCATGCGCGACGGGCAGAAGAGAGCTGCCAGGCTGCCCGAAAATTTGCGGCACCGGCTCGAGGAAAGCTCATCCAGACACGTTGGACCGGTTCAGTTTCGGCAGGGACAACCCACCGTGAACCTAGGACCATCAGGAATTCCTCTCTTTCCTTGAAATGTCTTCAGCTGATAATACTGGACCGCCACAAGGGATAATAACTGCACGAGGCCTTGAGGCTTATTGTACCTGGAAGTCGGTGTGATAAATGCCGCGCCAGGTAGGGTGCTCTTTATGAGCCAAACATCTTCTTGCAAAAACTGCTGCAGCTATCTTACTTGGTTCACAACCGGCCCGGTGGCAGTGCAGAACAGGATGCAGCCAGCGTGCTCAGGGCACAGCCGGTATGCTGCTGCATGTTACTGGCTCATGGTCCACCACACAGCTAATGTGGTGACTTAATGAAAAGGAAAACCATGCCCCACACCCCACTGCCTGAGCGCAACGCGCTGATCGAACTCAAAGACCAACTGCCCGATCGAATCATTGAAGTCGGTTCCGACGTCGACCGACTGGCACGCGACAGCTCCCGCTATTCGCCCCAGGGCCAACCCCTAGCCGTGGTGATGGCCACCTGCACCGAGGACGTGGCCACTGCCTTAGCCTGGGCAAATCGGCATGGTGTGCCGGTGTCAGTGCGCGGGGCGGGCACTGGTCTATCCGGTGGGGCGGTGGCCTATGATCAGGGGCTGGTCATCTCGATGGAGCAATGCAATGCGATTCGTCAGATTGATCCGGTCAACCGACTAGCAGTTGTCGAAGCCGGCGTCATTACCGCCAACCTTGATCGTGCGGCACATGAACACGGCCTGTTCTTCCCACCCGATCCAGCCAGTGTGGAAACGTCCACGGTGGGTGGCAATATCGCAACCAACGCGGGTGGTCTGCGCTGTATTTCTCACGGGGTGACGCGCGATTCGGTTGCGGCCCTGGAAGTCGTGTTGGCCGATGGCCGGATCATGCACACCGGGACTCGGACCCGCAAAAACGTGGTCGGTTTGGATTTGACGAGTTTATTTGTCGGCTCCGAGGGCACGCTGGGGGTTATTACTGCAGCCACTGTGCGGCTCAAACCGATCCCACCGGGCACCTCGCATACCTTCCGAGTCAATTTTGATTCCATCCATGCCGCAGGTGAGGCGGTCACCGAAATTGTCAACGGTGAAGCCCAACCGGAGGTCCTGGAACTCTTAGATACGCACAGTGTGAAAATTATTGAAGAGTTTTATCCTTCCGGGCTTACGGTTCCCGAGGCTGCCCTGCTGATCGGCCAGACGGTGGGGCATAACGCCGCCGACGACGCTCAAGCCATTACTGATATCTGTGTCCAGCACGGCGGCAGCGACGTCGTCATTGCCCAAAGCGATGAGCTATTAGAAGCCCGCCGGTTGGCGAATCCGGCACTGTCGGCACGTGGTCTGCGGGTCTCGTGTGATGTGGGCGTACCAATTGGCGAGTTGGCAAATGTGTTTCGGGGTATTGATGAGATTGCGGCCAAACACAATCGGGCAATTTCCATTGTGGCCCACGCTGGGGACGGCAACCTGCACCCCACCGTGGAAGCCGGCGATACCGAAGAAGAATACGCGGCAGCAGAGGCTGTGATCGTGGACATCTCCCGGCTTGCCGTTTCGCTGGGTGGCACAATCAGTGGTGAACACGGCATCGGTGCGGTTAAACACCATGAGTTGCCGATTCAACTCGACGCCGCAGTTTTGGATACCCAGCGCGCGATCAAACAGGCGCTTGATCCCAATGGCATCCTCACCCCAAACCGTGCCATTTAGACCTGCAGCTCCGCTAAGAGCACGTAGGCATTCAGGAGTGCAATGATTTACCTGGTGCTGGGTGTTGCCATCGGTGTGCTGATGCCCAGTCAGTCGGCAATTAATAACCGACTTCGCAATGCGGTGGCCACACCGTGGGTTATGGCTGGCATCTCATTTCTGGTGGGCACAGTCTGTCTGGCATTGCTGACCTGGGCAACTGTGGGCACCGTGGGTTTTGACTTGGGTAATGTTGTTACCCAACCCTGGTGGATATGGTCCGGGGGAGTCTTCGGCGTCATCGGTATGACAACGAATGTGCTGTTGCTGCCGGTAATCGGCGCACTGTATTCGACCATGTTGAATCTGACCGCACAGGTCATCACGACGATGATTATTGACCACTTGGGGCTTCTCGGGGTGGACCATTACCCGGCCGATGGCTGGCGCATTACCGGTGCCGTGCTCGTCATGGTCGCCGCAGCGCTGGCTGTCATTGGCGGCCGCAGGCGGCCGCAGCTGAATGCGCAGCCGACTTCCAAAACCTGGTATCTGGCAGGTTTGGGCATTGGGGTGTGTTTTGGGTTGCAAGTGGCGATTAACGGGCAGCTGACACTGGTGTTAGGTTCCGCAGTGCACAGTGCCTTTATTTCTTTTTTGGTCGGGACCTTCGTGCTGACCGTTGTGGTGGTGTTGACTCGGCCGTCGCTGCGCCTGCGAGTCCCCGAGGGCCAGACGCATAATCCGTGGTGGATGTGGATGGGTGGAGTCTTGGGAGCACTGTATGTCACGGGCGTGGCCTTTTTATCGCCGCTGATTGGTTCGGCGGTCACCGTTGTGGTGGTGCAAGTTGGGCTGATCGCGGGGTCATTGCTCGTGGACCAATTCGGGTTGTTTTCTGCACCAAAAAGAGCAGTCCGACCACTTCAAGTGATCGGACTGCTCTTGATGATCAGCGGGGTGTTCGTGATGAATGCCCCCAAAATTTTTGTTTAGACGGCAAGCGCCTCGGTGATGAGTTCTTCAACCTGTGCGCTGGTCAGCAAGCCTTTTTCTACGGCCAGGTCGGTGACTTTTGCACCGGTCTTAGTTGCTTCTACAGCCAGGGCGGTAGCTGCTTTATAACCGATGACGGGGGAGAATACCGTGGCCAGACCAGCGGATCCTTCGACGACGTTGCGCATGAGCTGTTCGTTGGCGGTGATGCCGACGATGCACTTATCAGCAAACATGGTGGCAGCATTTGACAGCAGGCCAATGGAATCGAATAACCCGCGGGCCATGACCGGTTCAAAGGGGTTCAGCTCCAGCTGGCCGGCTTCAACGGCCATGCTGATAGCGGCATCATGACCGGCCACCTGGTAAGCCACCTGGTTGACAGCTTCAGCAATCACTGGGTTGACCTTGCCCGGCATAATCGAAGAGCCTGCCTGGCGCGCTGGTAGATTGATTTCGCCGAAACCACCGGAAGGACCAGAGGACAGAAGGCGTAGGTCGTTGGCGATCTTCGACATGATCAGCCCAACGCGCTTCAAGGCACCGGATAGGTCAACAAAGATCTGGGTATCGGCGGTAGCAGCAATCAGGTCTGGGGCCGAGGAAATATTGGTCAGACCCGTGATTTCACGTAAGTATTCAATGGCGCGCTGGCGGTAATTGGGGTTGGCGTTGATTCCGGTACCGATTGCGGTACCGCCCAGGTTGAGCTCCAGTAGGTCCAAGCGCACACGTTTCAGACCGTTTTCGGCGCGCTCGAGCATGACAGCCCAGGCAGCAAATTCCTGACCTAGGGTCATGGGAACGGCGATTTGCATTTGGGTGCGGCCCATTTTCACGGTGGCGTGGAACTCGGCGGCCTTTGCACGTAAAGCGTCCTTGAGTACTTGGATGCTTTCCAACAGGGTGCCGGTCATCTTGTGCAGTGCTAGTTTCAGCGCGGTTGGGTAGACGTCGTTCGTCGACTGGCCCATGTTCACGTGGTTCAGCGGGTGGAGAGCATCGTAATCGCCTTTGGCCAGCCCCAGATGTTCCAGGCCGCGGTTAGCAATCACTTCATTAGCATTCATGTTGGTGGAGGTCCCTGCTCCACCCTGAATCATGTCCAAAATAAACTGGTCGTGCAGCTGGCCACCGGCCACATCTTTGGCTGCAGCAATAATCGCGCTGGCAATGGTTTCGTCCAGCGCGCCAACATCACGATTCGCAGCGGCAGCGGCATGCTTGATGATGGCCAGAGCCTCGATCAGCTCAGGGAATTGCTCGACCCGTGTTGATGACAGCTGAAAGTTTTCTGCCGCACGAACAGTGTTGACACCGTAGTAGACATCGGCGGGCAGTTCGACTGCTCCGATTAAATCCGATTCGGTGCGTAGCTGTGTTTGAACTTCAGTCATGACTCTCTTATTCCGTACCCGCTTACGAGTGCGTACTGCCATAGGACTACATCGTAAGCGCTTTATACATACGAAGACCCGGGCACGTACCCGGGCAAAAATTCATACTCGCTCCTGGAAGTGGAGCGTGTGTCGCGGAAACACCGTCCGCCTCTGTGGCGTTACGCACGTCGTTGTGGGCAACGTCAGTACCCCAGCTTGTAACTGGCACACTGTGTCCAGCATACAACCCAAGAATGCGATCGTGTGCTGAGCATGTGGAAAAACGACAGTTATCCACATTTTACGACTCGAGCCTCTCTGGCCAATCACATGCTTTATAAGCTAAACACCACGGTCGACGGTAGTAGAGATCGTTAGCTTGGCGTTATTTCGCTGCTGGGTGAACGTTGTTTATTTCGCTGATGGGCACGGCATGGACGGCGCGTGTGATCCCACTCTCATGTGCGCTTTGTCTTTCCGTGTCACGTCATAACCAGTGGGGAGGTTCGTGAGCTTGGGGATGAAATGCCTTTCGCAGTTAACGATTTGATATACACGCCGAGACGCTTGACGATTGGAGATAACGAAATGATAACGCTACGATATAACAGGCAATCCAAATTTCCCCTTTCTTGGTGAACAGTTTTATGACAGTTTCTGAATACCCATCTCGGCGCGAGCTGCGCGAAGCAGCTGCTCAAAAGAAGCGCGGACGCAAAGCCACCGTCATGACGGCAGGCGTTGCAGTTGCCGTATCTTCGGCGGCCGTGACATTCGGTGGTAACACTGTTATTGACGGCAACCTACTGGCTTTCGGGGACACCGCGCAAGCGGATAATAGTGAACCGGTTCTGGAGGCAGCACCCCGACAGACCACTATTATCCCGGCTGCTATCTCGGGAGGCGACGAACGAGTTGTCGCCAAGATGACCAACGAGATGGCTGCCTCTCAGGTTGGTCTCGGTCGTCTCTACCAAGAAGGCGAAGGCGACGTCGCCGCGGGACAGCTCGCTGTTGCCGAAGCCCAGAACACGCATAATGGATCGTTAAAATCATTGCCAGGCAATCTACAGATGATCTTTCCTGCTGACTCAACTCGGACGTCTTCGACTTTCGGGATGCGTAGCAACCCAACCGGTGCTGGCACACAGTTCCATGTTGGAACTGATTTCCCAGTCCCAACCGGTACACCAGTCAAAGCAACCGAAGCAGGTACGGTTACTTTCGCAGGCGTACACAGCACTGGCGGATATCGTGTAGAAATTGATCACGGCAATGGGGTAACCACCGCTTACAGCCACAACTCGCAGTTCACGGTGGGTGTTGGCGATACCGTTTCTCAGGGACAGACCGTTGCTCTTGCAGGTTCCACTGGTAACTCCACTGGTCCGCACATCCACTATGAAATCCAGATTAACGGCAAATGGGTTGATCCAGAATATTACTTGCCATCAGCCTCTCACGACAGCGAAAAACGCCTTCACACTGCTTCTAGCGCGCAGTAGTGGTTAAGCTGAATAAATTCGTGGTCAAGTTCCATGGGGACTTGACCACGAATTTTTAAGATAGTGGAAGAATTCGATCCAAAAAGTTTTTCAACGCACCCCGGTCACGGCGTGACAGCGAGGCGGTCAGCGATTCTTCGACACGTTGCACCAATGCCGCAGCCTGCTGATACAACGCCTTGCCTTCGGTAGTGATCCTCAGTGCGTGTGCACGCCGGTCCTGTGGCATCGTCTGTCGTACCAGCAGCCCGCGTTCTGCCAGACCCTTCGTCAAGGTCACAACCTGGGATGGGTCAAGGTGCAAAATCTGGCCTAACTCCAGCTGGGTCGGAGTATGGCCTTCTGCGATATAAGCCAGCGTGATGTATTGTCGGACTTCGAGTTCTACCTGTTCTAGGGCCAATTGCATTTTGGTCCGCAGTTCGTGTTCGACCTGCGATAAGGCGAAGAAGAGTTGTCGACCCAATGCTGATGATTGTGCGGTGACCAGCGCAGCCCGAGCCCGGTGATCCGGCGGTCGAAATGGTGTGTGCATGCTGCTCTCCAGTAATGCTGATCAGTGATTAAACTACCCTGCGTGTTTCGTGCCGTGCCGTCAATTTCGTATCGTGTATGACAGCGCGTGACTGAATAGGTGCTTGGTAGTCTTGTCCAAGGATATCGTCGGTCGGTTCGGGCCGCGGTTATAATAAAAGGAAACTTCTTCGCAACCTATGACGAAACGCTCCAGAACTCCGCTGTCCGGCTGGTTATGGCTGATGGTAGCCGCCGGCATGTTGACCCAGACGACAGCAAATCTGGTTCGCCCCGTCACCAGTTATAAGCTCATCCTGCTGGGTTGGGGCGAAACCGAAATTGGTTTGGCGACCGCAGCTTATGCATTACTGCCACTATTTGTTGCACTACCCTTTGGTCGGCTCCAGGCGCGTCTGCGTTCACCGCGCAACTTTGTTGCCCTGGGCGTGCTCATCCTGGCGGCAGGGGCGGCCTATCTGGCAGTGACCAATAGTGTGGTCCACCTGATGGTTGCATCGGCTGTGCTAGGTGTTGGGCACCTGATGTTTACGATTGGCGGACAGAGCATGGTCGCCAGACGGTCGAAAGCCACACAGATGGATGCTAATTTTGGGTGGTTTACTGCGTCCTTTTCAGTCGGGCAAATGTTAGGGCCGCTGCTTTCTGGGTTCATATTGGGTGGTAGTTCCTTGGCCCAGGCTCAAGCTGGCGGCGCTGACTTATCCTTCAGCATCAACCTGGCACTGTGGGTCGGGGCGATCACCTCATGTATCGCGGTGCCGGTCTTATATCTCCTGCGCGCCACACAGCCAGCGCCTACTACAGCAACTCAAGATCTTGTGACAGTCAAGCCTGGAACGAAACCCTCGGCAATAAATATTTTACGCCTACCCGGGATCGCCTCACACATGCTGGCAGCCCTGGCGCTGCTGGCCATCTTGGATATCTTGGTGGCATTCATGCCGCTGGTGGGCGAGTCAGTTGGTGTCTCACCGATGATTATCGGGGCTTTACTTGCTACTCGTGGTGCAACATCCGTTCTGTCAAGAATTTTTATCCGGCCGTTATCTGCACACTATTCCCGAAATACGCTGGTCCTGGTAGCACTGATCGTATCGGCGGCCGTCATTGCCATGGTGCCTGCAATGTTAGGCCTGGGAACTGTGGGGATAGCAACCGCATTTATCGGCATGACCATTGGCGGTTTTACCCTGGGCGTGGGACAGCCTATGACCATGACCATGATTTCTCAGGCTGTGCCTCGATCCTGGCGCGGCACGGCACTAGCGTTGCGGCTGATGGGCAATCGCATTGGACAGGTCGTCCTGCCGATAGCTGCAAGTGTGGTTGCAGGACCAATCGGTCCGGCCGGAGGCATTTGGTTCGCATGTGCAATCCTGGGCATATCAGGCGCTGAGCGGTTGATCAATAAACGGACTGGCCCAAATCCCCCAGCGGGCTAACGAGGGTGCTGACGGCGCTTCAACAACCAAAACGTCACGCCACCTAGTCCAGATACCACGATCAAGCTTGATAGCAGCCACAGCCACATTGAGGCCTGATGCGATGTCTGGTCATCCGCGGTAGCAACATGACTACCCGACGGCTGGTCTGCGCGATGTGGTGCGCTGAGGCGTGCTTTGATTGCTTCAAGTTCATCTTCAGATACTGGTGGCAGGGTTTCTAAGTCTGGTGGCCCCTGGTCGTCGTTGCGGGGGCGAGGCATGACGAGCTCTGAACCGGTGTGTCCAGAATTGCCGATTAATTGGTGCAGCAGGTGTCGTGGGTCGTTTGAGAATTGGCGAATGATGCGCGGTCCGATGTGCTCAGGCTGCTGTTGTGCAGGCGCCTGTGGTCGCTGAGCTGGCCTGTGTGGCGTACTCTCTGGTCGAGTCGTCGACGTGGTAGGTCCGGGTGAGTCGTTGGACGTTGCACTGGGAGACGGTGAGCTTGGTTTTGGGGTTGGTGACTCGGTAGGCGTTGCTCCGGTCGGTGGAGTCGTTGTAGGGGGCGTCGTCGGAGGAGCTGTCGTTGGAGGGTCTGGTGTGGGATCTGGTGTGGGGCTCGTCGATTGAGTCGGGCTATCAGATTCAGTGGGCGTCGGATCGACCGTACCTGAAGGGTTGGAAGGTTCTGATGGCGGTGGTTCTGACGGCGTTGGTTCTACCGCGGTCGGCGGTAGAGTCTGGTCACATTCGCCGTTGAGTGACTCGTTTTCCCACAGTTCCAGCGTTGCTGTGCCGCCAGATTCTGGTGTTTCTAGAACCACGGAGTTGCCGTGAATCTCTTGAGGTGCCACGGCTTGACCGTCTACTGACACTGTCAACTCATCGAATGGAACCTCGGGGGAGAACGTAATAGTTGCGGTGTTATTGTCCATACCAAGCTGGCAGGACAGTTTTAGTGCGCTTGCTGGTGTCTCCTGTTGGGCCTGATCTGAAGGAGGCTGCGCTGTTGGTGACGTCGTTGCAGCGTGGGCTGCAGGAACTGCACCGCAGGCCAGTAGACCTGCGGTGAGTACAACTCCCACGCGTGCGGGAAATTTCATGACAAGGTTGTAACCTTCTCGGCGATGAGGCCTCGTTCGCTGTTCGTGACGCTAAATTCCACGAGCTGACCTTCATCGAGCCGTCGGAACCCGTCCTGCTCGATGCCCGTGTGGTGGACGAAGATATCGTCCGAGGCGTCGTCTGGGATGATGAAACCGAAGCCTTTTTCGACGTTGAACCATTTGACGGTTCCGGTCTGGCGATCGGACATGGGTCAGCTCTCATTCCTTGTCTTTAGAGGGACACTGTAGCCCAGCATAGTGGCCACCACGGTTCAGGATACTGGAAAAAGCGTGTTTTATAAAACTAGAAGTGAACAAATGGACTTAGACCCGTGAAAAGACCGTCGTTTGTGACCAATGGTGGCTGTCCCAGTATGAAAAATCCCGCCGCCTGATGAAAGGGGATCATCGGGCGGCGGGATTACAACATCACTCGCACCTTGAAGAGGTAACTACAGTCTAAGGAACCTTGTTTTAAATTGTCCGAACGTTAGCTGGGAAGTTCCTGTACGTCTTATCGGTTGGTGTATCCGCGTAGTCGATCCAGTTCGCGACGTTGTTTTTTAGTCGGTCTGCCGGCCCCACGCTCACGCCGAGGCACGGCTAATAGATGGCGTGCAACAGGCTCTGGGGAATGATCCTTGTATTGTTTGACGGCGATTGGATAACCGACGCGTTTATTGATGAGCCCAGTGACTTCAATAATGCGCTCACGCCCAGGCTCCCGAAATGTCACGGTCTGTCCTATCCGCAACTTATGGGAGGGTTTGACCGGTTCTCCATCGATCTTAATTTTGCCGCCTTTGACCGCGGTATTGGCAGCGGAACGGGTTTTGAATAACCGAACTGAATGCAACCAAATGTCAACGCGAACAAAATCCATACGATCCAAAGCTAGTGGTCTCGAATATTACGGAACTGGGATTTGTGGAAGACCAATGGTTCGTGCACGTCGGTGAAATCAGCCAGGTTATGTACCTCAAGCAGTGCTACTGCGTGGTCGCCTGCTGGGAATTCATTATAGATCGAGGTTTCCAACCACAGTGCTGATTCAGCGACGAAGATCGCACCGTTATTCGTTTCGATGTTGAGACCGGCAAAGCGATCGCTACCTTTGGCCGCCATCTGACGGGCAATCGCGCCTTGACCTTCCCCAAGGATGGAAACGCCGATGCGGTTGGTTTCACGCAGCAGTGGCCAGGTGGTCGAGGTATTTTGCACGGCAACAGATACCAACGGGGGTTCTAAGGAAACACCAACGGTGAATGAGGAGGCGACCATGCCCTGCGCTACGCCGTCCTGGGTATAAGCAGCAAGTGCGGCAACACCGGAAGGAAATTGTCCAAAAGCGCCGCGCAGCGCCAGCGGGGAGAGGTCATTGGAAAGTTGAGTAGTGGACTGCAGGTGAGCTTGCACAGTAGTTGTCACAATCATGCCTTCAAAATTTTGCGCCCGAATATGCGCTCGAACGCTGTACTTGCCCGACACGGGGTATTCCGTGAGGCCGAATCATCACCTGGGGCACCCCACTACAACGTGGGAGGGTTGCCGTCTTACCAGCCAGGGCTACGATACGGTAAGAACTCGTGATTCTGCAGAATAGACTAACCTATTTCGGGCGGCAGCGACAATATACGTTGTCACATTCCGTTAAATCGCTGAGCGATTGCTGCAGCGTGGGCATGCAAACCTTCCGATGCTGCCAGGGTTTGAATGCCCCCTGAAACCGATTGCAGACCGGTTTCCTCATAGCGAATGCGCTGTTGCAACCGCAAGAAGGAAACGGTGTTGAGCCCCGACGAGAAGCGTGCGGTACCTGAGGTCGGCAACACGTGGTTGGAGCCTGCCGAATAATCACCCAGCGGTACCGGAGCGTAGGGCCCCAGGAAGATCGCCCCGGCGTGGGTAATGTTAGCTAATACGGCATCATTATCCGCCGTCTGGATTTCCAGGTGCTCGGTGGCAATGGCGTTGGTGACCGCAATGGCGTCATCCATGGTGTCAACCACCAAGGCGCCTGACTGCTGTCCGGTCAGAGCCTCGCGAATCTGATCTTCTAATACGGCACCAGGAACCTGCGCCTCGATCTCGGCGACCACGGATTTTGCCAAATCCATTGAAGGCGTCACCAGCACTGAGGCCGCTAATGGGTCGTGTTCCGACTGGGAGATAAGATCGGCGGCAACCCAGGCTGGATTGGCGGTCTGGTCAGCCAACACCAGAATTTCTGAGGGTCCGGCAACCGCATCGATACCGACCTGACCGAAGAACGCCTGTTTTGCTGCAGCGACGTAAACATTTCCCGGCCCGGTGATCAGGTCCACGGGGGCGCAGACTTGATTGCCGTGGGCATCATCAACGCCTAGCGCCAACATTGCAATGGCTTGAGCGCCACCGGTGGCATAAACTTCTTCGATTCCTAATAATTTGCATGCGGCCAAAATCGTGGGGTGGGGCAGACCGTTGAAATCGGCCTGTGGGGGAGACGTAACCGCAATCCCGGGTACTCCTGCGGCTTGGGCCGGTACGACATTCATAATGACCGACGACGGGTATACGGCCCGACCACCCGGCACATACAGGCCGACACGTTGGATGGGAACCCAATGGTTTTCTACTGCGGCTCCGTCACCGAGCGGCACAACAGAATTCGGTGGCAACTGGGCGGCGTGCACGGCACGGGCACGGCGGATGGATTCTTCCAGCGCTGCGCGAACACTGTTATCCAGCTCGATCAGTGCCTGGTCGAGGGCTGCCACCGGTACCCTGAGGCTTGCAGGGCGAACCCTATCGAATTGTTCGGTCAACTCCAGTACAGCTTCGGCACCACCGTTTTTGACCTTGTCAATGATGGGTTCCACGATGGCTGAGGCATCAGAAATTTCCAGTTTTGCCCGCGGCATCACGGTTGCTGGATCGTAGGTCGTGTTGCGCAAATCGGTGATGTGAAGCATGCCTGTTAGTCTAGCGGTTTCCAGGTTTAGTTCAGATCTCGTTGTCAGAATGGAGCCTATGTTGCGACTAGAAACCCAAGAGGCCCCGGCTGAGCCGACCGAGGTGCCTTCACTGCCCAATATGGAAGAAGCTGTCCCGGAAGATGTACAGAACTCGGCATTAGAAAATATCGAATCGCTGGGCCCGATTTTTGGCGTTTCACTGAATATTGCCATCGGGATACTTGCCGGGCTCATACTCACCGCCGTGGTGGCGCTGATGGTGCGATTCTTCTTACGCACCCGCAAACGTTTTTTATCGCATCTGAAAATACTGCTGGTACCCTCCTTCACTGCCATGGCGTTCCTGGGAGCTCGTATCGGACTGGAACTGTCCGGCCGCGACATCGCCATGTATACGCTGCTGGCATTTTTATTATTGATCGGCGCGGCATCTGGCTTCGCCTGGTTAGCGCTGCGCGTTGTGAATGTGGTCGAGTATCGTGTTGAAGTTCGCTACGACGAGGTCACCACCGAAGATCGTCGCGGACGGCGCATCAAGACCCAGATGCAGCTCATTAAGCGCGTCTTACACGCGATCATTATCGTGATAGCCATCGCGGCCATCTTGCTAGCGATTCCACAGGTTCGCGCTCTGGGTGCCGGTCTGTTGGCCTCGGCCGGTTTGATTTCGGTGGTCGCAGCACTGGCGGTCCAGACCACTTTGACCAACGTTTTTGCCGGTATGCAATTGGCCTTTACCGATGCGATTCGCGTGGGCGACGTCGTCGTAATGGACGATTACTACGGCACCATCGAAGACATCACCATGTCCTATGTGGTCCTGAAAATTTGGGATGGACGGCGCATCATTTATCCGTCGTCGTACTTCACCACCACGCCGTTTGAGAATTACACGCGCGTGGGGACCGAGATCTCTGCTGGGATCGACTTCCAAGTCGACTGGCGGGTACCGGTTGACGCGTTGCGTGCCCGGTTGCGCGCGCTGGTGGAGTCCTCGGATCTGTGGGATGGCCGTGACGCGAAGATTCAGGTGCTAGATATTGCCAATGATCGTGCGACCTTGCGCGTGGCCGTATCTGCTCGCAACGCCGGTGAGCTGTGGGATTTGCAGTGCCTGGTGCGCGAGGACTTTATCAAGTTCATCTCTGAGGAACATCCGCATGCGATGAATATCCTGCGTGTCCAACAGGCCCCGCCAGAACCCAGCACAGCGGTGCCTGCCGCTGAGGTAGCTGACCAGCATCCCGAACGTGAGCCTAGTGCACGCAAACGTGTCAAGGAGCCAGCAGCACATCGCAGTAGCCGCTGGGATATGAACTCGGTACCAAGCGTTGACCATGATCGAGTGCAACGGTATAAGGCCGAACCGCCGGTTGAACTCGGTTCGATTCCGACGATCAAACGGCCAACGTCGCACGAGGATCTGGTCCCCACCGGACCGGATACCTCATCGGTGCCGCTGACCAAACCTTCCGAGGATGGGTCGATGTACACCGGCTCAGTGTCGGCCATTGAGCGCAGTGCCGATATGGCAGGCCCCGGTGAAGAGGCCTACCGTAGCCGTGCACAGAACACCAGCGAACTCGATGCGGTAGACCAAGACCATCATGATGACGACGAACACCTTCCCGACGAAGAACGCCGTCGTCGTGCAGATGACTAATTAGAATTCTTTGGCAAGGTGGTCGTTATACAGCGTTTCCAGCTTTTCGGAAAACGGCACAAATACGACCTTTTCTATAGCAACCGCCGAGGCCATCGAACCTACGGTGTCAACCGCTACGGCTACGGCGTCATCGTGGGGCCACCCGTAGACCCCGGCGGAGATGGTAGGAAAGGCAACCGAGTTGGCGCCAAGTTCCTCCGCGACTTCCAGGCAGCGCCGGTAGCAGCTGACCAGCAGGTGACGACGATCCTTGGTTTTTGCATAGACCGGACCCACAGTGTGAATAACCCAGCGGGCGGGCAGTTTACCGGCCGTGGTGGCCACGGCGTCACCGGTTGGCAGGCCATCGGGCAGCTCGGAGGCGCGCAGCGCTTTGGTTGCCTCGAGGATTTCGGGTCCGCCGGCACGGTGGATGGCGCCGTCTACACCACCGCCACCCAATAATGTGGAGTTGGCCGCATTGACGATTGCATCAACCTCAACGGTTGTAATGTCTCCACGTTGAACAACCAGTTGCATACCTACCCCTTTTCGTTCTTGTCACGCTTTGTCACAGAGGTTTCGGGGACCTTCACCGATATGACGGCAACGGGCAATTCGCGCAGCAGTTCATCGGCAACGGATCCCATCATGAATTTGGAAAACCCAGAACGCTTTGCCGCTCCGATAACCACCGCATAGGGGTTGAGCTCGGCGACGACGTCTTTAAACTCATCGGCGGTCGAACGGCCCCGAGAATATTTGCGTAATTCCGTAGGCACACTAAAGCGCGACAAGTAGTGTTCTAGCTGCTCGGTTTCAGCCTGAGTCAATTCTGATTCGGAGCGCCGCTCGGCACCCGGGCCAGCATTGACGACGACCACCTTCATGGAGAGTTTCTCGGCGAGGTCTAACCCGAAATTCAGGGCTGCTCGTGACGGTTCTGACTCGGTGTATCCGACAATAATGGTCATGTATTAATCCTTGGAGGTGCGAAGTAAATAGTCCAGAGTTGCTGCCAGAGTCTTCATGGCCGGCCCGCGAACCACATCGGGCAGATTAGGATATAAGCGCATCGACAGATCGTGGACGACCACCGATTCCCAGTCCACCGGCGTCAAAATGGGAGGCAGCCCGGTGATCAGCTCACGCACTTGCTCGACGCGTTCTAACCGGTGCTCACGATATTCTTGTGCGGTTCGCGCGACCGAAGCAAGGGTTGGACCATGGGCCGGCAGTACAGCAACCTGACGCCCGGCACCTTCCAGCGCCGCCAAGGTGGCCAGCGACTCAAAGTATTCGGCAAGTGTGCCGTCAGGGTAGTCCAGCATTGTGGTGCCTTCGCCCAGGATCGTGTCCCCGGTCAGCACGGTGCCACCAGGATGCGGTGCGGCATTGTCCTCGGGAATAAAAAATGACATGGAATCTGAGGTATGACCCGGGGTGGCCACCGCCCGGATCCGGGTTCCACCACCGGTGAGGACTTCGCCATCAACCAGGGGCAGCGCATCTTGACACCATTGTTCATCGGCTGCCCGAACCGGAGCCGCAAAACGCTCAAGAAATGTTGGAAGGGCACCTGTGTGGTCCAGATGATGGTGGGTAATCAATATGGCATCAACTGCGCGATCGCCCAGCACTTTACTGACCGCATCGGCGTGTTCTGCGGAGCCGATAGCGAAACCAGGGTCTACGATCACCGCCGTATCCGCCCCGGGCGCGGCGATGATATAGGTGTTGGTGCCGCTCAGCGTCATCCCGGAGGGATTGTCCTGGGTTATTCGGGTTGTGAATTGGCTACTAGCCACGGTACTGGATTGACTCATATATTGAAGTCTATGGACTCTTCGACCAATTCTGGATACTCCACACCCGGCAAACCCTTTACTCGCGATACAAACTACATCAATGACCGCATTGTTGCCGACCCTGAAGCCCATCGGGTCGCCGACCATTATGAATACAACACCATCGGAACACTCACCACCGGCCTGACTCAAGGTGCTGAAGCCTGGCCGGTCGAAGCCGGCCGCTACCATCTGGTTGCTGCCCGCGCATGTCCGTGGGCCAACCGCACCATCATTGTTCGCCGACTGCTGGGATTAGAAGACGCTATTTCCCTGGGCACCCCGGGCCCCACCCACGATGCCAACTCCTGGACTTTTGATCTGGATCCCAACGGCGTCGATCCGGTGCTGGGAACTCAACGACTGCAACAGAACTACTTCACCCGCTTCCCGGAGTATCCCCGCGGCATCACCGTACCGGCCATGGTAGATATTCCAACCGGCGGTGTGGTCACCAATGATTACCCGCAGATCACCCTGGACTTTTCCACCGAATGGACCGCATTCCACCGCGACGGCGCACCGAATCTGCTACCCGAAGAGCATCTCGATGAGATGTTCGACGTCATCAAACGCATATTCACCGAGGTGAATAATGGTGTCTACCGCGCCGGATTTGCCGGCTCACAAGAAGCCTACGACGACGCTTTTGATCGACTGTTTACCGCACTGGACTGGCTCGAAGAACGTTTGACCACCCGACGTTATCTGATGGGCGAGCACATCACTGAAGCCGATGTTCGCTTATTCACCACGCTGGTGCGTTTTGATCCCGCTTATCATGGTCACTTCAAATGCAACCGTCATAAACTCATCGAATTCCCGGCACTGTGGGCCTACGCACGTGATTTGTTCCAAACCCCTGGCTTTGGCGACACCGTGGACTTCCAACAGATCAAAGACCATTACTACATTGTCCACCGTGACATCAACCCCACTGGCATTGTGCCCAAGGGTCCGGTACTGACCCAGTGGCTGAGCCGCCACGGCCGCGAAGACCTGGGTGGCTCGCCGTTTGGTGACGGCAGCGCCCCGGGTCCGGTGCGCGAGGGTGAAGGTGTGGATCCGGCACACAACCCGCTCTACGCCGGTAGGGGTTAGAACCGATCGTGGAGCCGTCATGTTCGGCCGTGAGTCAACAGCCCTTGTTGCTCCAGAGTGCAATAGATCTGCGACTGATCGGCGTGCCAGATGCCAGGCCAAGGTTTTTCTTAGGCCTCGGTTCGGGGGCGAATCCAGACCTCGGTGATTTGGGTATCCGAGGGTGCTTCGATCACGTGCCGAACGGTTCGGGCCACCGTTGAGGGCTTGATGAGCGTCTCGGGCAGGATCAGCGGATAATCGTCGTCCCAAGCAATCATCGGGGTATCCACATAACCCGGCGCGATCGTGGCTACTCGCATCCGATCGGCCTCGGTGCGCAGGCGAACCCCATCGGCCAGTGCCTGCAGCGCATGCTTTGACGCCGCATAGACGACGTTATTTGGCGACGTCGTCCGCGAGGCGCCCGACCCCAAGAACACCACGGTTCCGGTGGATTCCTGCAGCTGGGGCAACAGTGTGCGGGTCAGTTCGGATGGCACGGTGACATTGAGATGCATGACTTCAGACCAGATGGCCGCAGTGGCGTGGTCGAAGGCTACCCGAGGTGCAATAGCAGCGACATTGAGCAGGGCGTCGACACGCGGTAACAGCCCGAAGGTGGTATCAAACTCTTCGGTGTTGACCAGATCACACTGTACCGGATAAATTTCCTCACCCAACCGCGACAGGGTCAATAATCGGGCCTCGTCACGTCCCTGCGCCACAATCGCATAGTCGCCAACGAGTTCTTCCACGATTGCCCGGCCAATACCGCCGGTGGCCCCCGTGACCACCACAACCGGTTTATTGGACACGGTCAGCGCCTTGAGATGATCGACGATCTTGAGCTGTTGTTGAGCAGTATTCATCGTGTTCCTTAGCGAGTTTGATTAGCGAACTGAGCGCGCAGTGCTTCATCCGGCAGGGCTTGAGCCACTAATACGCCCAGCAGAATGCGCGCCTGATACGTGTTGAGTTGATGAGCACTCATCGCCCCTGCACCCAATAATGTAACCGCTCCACCATTGCCATAGATGGGTGCCACCGGGCCACTGGGCACCCGGGTGGACAATACGACCGGGATCCCGGCATCCACTGCGGTTTTCACGGCCTGGGTGAATGCAGGTGGGGCATTGCCAGCGCCGACACCCTGCAGCACCACCCCGTCGACGCCGTGTTCCAGGGCCGCATAAAATAAGGTCGCATCCGTGGACGGCGCAGCGTCAATAACAGGGATGTTGAGATCGGCAAAACGATCGGTGGGCTCATCGAGCGCCGGGTAGGTTACCGGGGAAGCGAGGCGGGTAACCTGGTGGTGATAAAACTCCGCGATCAGCGTGCCGCCCCAAAAGGTCGAGGTGGCCAGCGTGTGGTGTTTGCGGGTGCCCCGGGCAGCATGAAATTGCGAGTTAAAACCCACGACGACGCCGGCGCCACGCAGTTCAGCAGATCCCGCAGCCAGGATGGCCTGTCGCAGATTTTCTGGGCCGTCGGTATTTGGTAGATCGGCGGCGTATTGGGCACCGGTGAGCACAACCGGTTTTTCAGAGTCGTGCAGCAGGGATAAAAAGAACCCGGTTTCTTCCATGGTGTCGGTGCCGTGGGTAATGACTACCCCGTCGATATTCGGGTCCTGGGTCGCTTGTGCGACGGCGGCACGGACTTTCAACAGATCAGCAAACGTGAGATGGAAGGAGTTGATATGTAACACGTCTTCGGTGGTGACCGTGGTGTCCAGGCCAGTGGTATCTAACACCTCGTCGGCTGAGTCCGCGACCACTGAACCACCGACGTCAGCCCGGGACGCGATCGTACCGCCGGTACCTATGACATGCACATTGCTCATGAAGCTATTGTAAAGGTGCCCGGTTAGAAAAGCTCTCCGTCCACATAGACCCAGCGGCCAGCTTCGCGGGCAAACCGGGAACGTTCGTGCAAGAAATCTCGGGTGCCCTGGGCAGAACGGAAGTGTGCGACGAACTCGACCTCACCGGTTTGATCGGTTGGGCCGCCAGCAACTGTGTCCCGGATGCGCAGCCGCCGCCAGTCGATGCCTGTTGGCGCCGACGGATCCTCCGGACGCGTGGCTGAATGCCAACTGGCCGCCAGATAGGCGTCATCTCCCACAACAAAAGCCGTATACCGCGAGCGCATCAATGCCTCGGCTGTTTCCGGGGCTGCTGCACCTGTGAGCAAAGGTTGACAACAGTGTTGGAATAATCTTTCGGTGCCACACGGGCACGGGTCATCCTGGGATATGGTCATTGCTGCCTTTCACTGTCGCGTAGTGCCCTGGTGGGGGCTATCGCAGCTACCATAGTCGTTGCTAGCAGCCATTGCAGGCATTACTCGCGCAGGTACGGATAACGCCAATCTAAAGCAGGGGAGTAGTTTTCGCGAATAAACCGGCCACTGATCCACCGCTGCAGCGCCAAGCGGGAACCCGTTTTATCGTTGGTGCCGGATGCGCGTGCCCCACCAAAGGACACCTGTCCCATGAGCGCTCCGGTGGGCTTATCGTTGATGTACGTCATGCCCGCTGCATAGCGCAACCGGTCTAATGCTTGGGCGATGGCCAGTTGGTCGCGGGCAAAGATTGCTAGCGTCAGCGCATAATCCGTTGCGGAATCCACCAACTCTAAGGTCTGGGCCCACTCGTCGTCGTCATATACGTAGACGGTGAGTAGTGGACCGAAAAACTCGTCGCGCAGGCTAGTGGCATGCGGGTCCGTGGTTTGGAGGATTGTGGGGCGCACAAACCAACCGGTGGTATCGTCGACGCTTCCGCCAGCCAACACCTGGTGGGTGTCGGAGGCTTGGGCTTCTTCGATGACACGTTGCAGTCGTTGCAGGGCGGCCTGATCAATGACCGCACCCAGAAATGTTTCGTGGCGGGCCACGTCCCCAACGGTCAATGACTCGGTGATGGTTACCAGTTCGTCCTTGAGCTGCTCCCACAGTGTTCTGGGCAGATAGGCTCTGGATGCGGCGGAACATTTTTGTCCTTGATACTCAAAGGCACCACGAATCAGTGCTACGCGCACGGCAGTGGCATCGGCAGAGGGGTGGACGACGACGGCGTTCTTGCCGCCGGTTTCTCCGACCAGCCGTGGGAAGGCACGCTGAGCGTGGATAGCATTGCCCGCCTTTTGCCACAGGTCTCGAAACACCCGGGCAGATCCGGTAAATGACAGCCCGGCGAAATCCCGGTGGGCCATGGCGACATCGGACACCAACTGGCCTGAGCCGTGGACAAGGTTAATGACCCCCGGCGGCAGGCCGGCTTCTTCGAGCAAGTCTATGAGCACCGCGTTGCTATAGGCCGATTTTTCTGATGGTTTCCACACCACCACATTGCCCATCAGTGCCGCCGTGGTGGGAAGGTTGGAAGCTATGGCGGTGAAGTTGAACGGCGTCATGGCCAGAACGAATCCCTCCAGGGGGCGCTGATCCACATAGCTGGTCTCGCCCTGCAGCGCCTGGGGCTGGTCGGTATAGATCCGCTGTGCGTTATAGGCGTTGTATCGGAAAAAATCTGCGGTCTCACACGACGCATCAATTTCGGCCTGGTGAAAGGTTTTCGACTGGCCCAGCATTGTGGTGGAGACTAACTCGGTGCGATATTTTCCAGCGGCCAGGTCTGCTGCACGTAAGAATATTGCAGCCCGATCCCACCACGGGGTGGCCGCCCACCGCTCCCGCACTGCTAGGGCAGCCTCAATGGCATCCGTGACAAGAGCCTGGGTTGCGGTTGATAATTGTGCGATGACTCGTTGGTGATCATGCGGTGGCACCACCGGGGTGGTGATGTCGCTCATCACCCGTTGCCCGGCGATGACATGCGGCAGTTGCCATACTTGCTCGGACAGTTCAGCAATCCGTGCTGTGACCGCTTTGGCTTCGGCCGAACCCGGTGCATAGTCTAAGGGTGGTTCATTGACGGGCTTGGGGACCCGGAAGTTTCCGGTCATGCTGACACGAGGCCACATAGCCTGCTCCTTTCGGCCGCCTGGGTGACACCACGCAGCCAGTTATTTGCCAATCGCCGAGCGCAAGAAGAGCATAAGATTTGCCGGACGTTCTGCCATCCGCCGCATCAGATACGGGTACCACTGGGTCCCATAGGGTAGATACACTCGAACTCGGTAGCCCTGCTGGGCGAGTTCGCGTTGTCGGTCATGTCGGATGCCGTAGAGCATTTGAAATTCAAAATCCGACGGCGCAATGTTCAATTCTTTGGCCAGATAGATCACGTAGCTGATACAGCTTTCATCGTGGGTACCAAATGCTGGATCTGGAAGATGCTGCAGCGCCCAGGCAGACAGGTACTTATACTGGTTGGTTACTTCGGCGGCGTCCTGGAATGCTAACGTCACTGGTTCATCAAATGCGCCTTTGACCAACCGGATACAGGGTTGTACGTCGTGGAAGGACGCCAAATCGGCCAACGTGGAGCGCAAATAGGACTGAAATGCCTGACGCAACCGCGGAAACCGTGGCAAAAATTGCCGAAAAATCTCTAAGGTGGGTCGGCCTGCACTGCTGTGTTCCATATCCAATTCGACGCCGATATTGTATTCAGCTGCGGTATGTAGGAGGTCCTCGAGATGCTGTGCACACTGCTGTGGATCAAGTAGCACGCCCAGTTGCGAAAGTTTCACTGAAATGGTCGCCCCGGGGGATACCTCGGCCAAATGCTCCATCGCTGTGCGATATTCACGGATCGCATCTGGCACCTGAGAAAGCTCTTCAACGGACTCGCCCAAAAAATCCAGGCTGACATTAATGCCGTCAGTTTTGAGCGCTGCTGCAATCTTCCAAGCATCTTGCACCGTATAGCCGGCCACATACCGGTGCACCACCGGGCGGGTGAAACGATTGCGCGTGGTGAAGGATTCAAGCTGTTTGCTGTGTGCAGCCTTGAGTAATAACCGATTCGGCATGCCGCCTCCTGGTCTCACTTGCGACAAGAGCGTAAACCCACTTCGAAACCGAAAAATTTGAGTGATTTGTTTCACAACTCTTGATGTAGTTTCACGCTAGCCCAGGTGCCAGTTCACGGCAAGGGAGACCAGGGGATTGGACCCTATTGCATAGACCGATAACGAAAGCTAGGCTGTCGCTACATTGTGGCTTTCGTCACAATATGTTATGGCCGAAGGGCTCTGCCCCTCAACGAGGAGGAGGTACACCATGAACTGGCACCCAGAAATTC